>NZ_CP150168.1:1422264-1735330 GCF_037963785.1 Streptococcus sp. FSL W8-0197
TTTGATCATACTACCTCACCTCCCCTAGAGTATCATTTTTCAGAGATGGGAGAGGTTTGCTGATAGTCACTTCTTGAAGATGGCTGAGACCCTCACTAGTCATCTCAATCCAATAATCAACCACAGAAATCAAGGGATCTAAACGATGGCTAATGATCAAAAAACTTCTTCCTTGATTTCTCTCCTCCAAAATCCACTTGCAAAAATAATGGCAAGCTCTATCATCCAAACCAGCAAATGGCTCATCTAGCAAGATCACAGAAGCCTTGCTGGTCAAGATAGTTAAAAGCTGAAGTATCTTTTGCTGGCCACCACTTAATTGATAGGGACTCTTATCGAGTGCCTGCTCCAGATCAAAATATCCTAAAGCTTGGAGAATCCGCTGATTTCTTTCAGAGTCTGGACTATCTAATTGCAGTTCCTCTCTCAGACTGCCTCGGATAAACTGCTTCTCAGCTTCCTGAACAACACCAGTCAGATCGCGATACAAACTTTTTTTCTTTTTTAGAACACAACTCTTCCAAGTAATGCGCCCCTTATACTTTTGAAATTGAAGAATAGAGCGAAAGAGGGTTGATTTCCCGACACCATTGTCACCCAAGATACAGGAAATTCCTTGGTAGAATGTAAAATCCGCAATTGAAAAGAGGGGACGCTTATCCAGCTCACAAGTCGTTCTATCCATATGGAACAATTCCGGGCTAGAAGCAACATTCTTTGAAGAAACCTGTGTCATCTCAGAGGTAGGGATTTGAAATACTTCCCTTAGTTGTCCGTCTCTTAGCTCCACCATATGGTCGATATAGGCTTCATAATCAGATAAATCATGGTCGCACAGGATGACTGTCTTCCCATCAAGAGCCAACTCTTTTAGAATCTCCAATATCTCGATTCTGCTCTTGCGGTCAATAGAAGCAAAGGGTTCATCCAAGAGATAGACCCTAGGATTCATAGCAAAGAGAACAGCCAAAGCAGCCTTTTGCTTTTCCCCACCTGATAGGTGATGAATGGGACGGTGCAAGATTGGCTCGCAACGACATTGCCGAACCACCTCTGCTATTTTAGCATCAATCTCTTGAAGGGGATGACCAATATTCTCCAAGGTAAAAATCAGCTCCTCAAACAAGTTCTCCATGGTAAATTGATGATTAGGATTTTGAAAGAGAATGCCAACCGTCTGGACACGGTCGACGATAGAAAGCTGACTGACCTCTCTCCCATCTATCAGGACTTGACCGCTATAGGGAAGAGAACTGACTTGGGCAATCATTTGAAAGAGACTGGATTTTCCTGAACCACTGCTCCCAACTAACAAGGTGAAGGCTTGCGCATGAAAAGTAAAATCAAGCGGTTCCGAAAAGATTGGGGACTGAATCGCTCGTAGTTTCAGCCCCATCTATGCCTTGCCCCCAGCTGCAAACTGATGATAAAGTTTGACAATGGCACGAACCAAGATGGTACAGAAGAAAAAGACAGAAATAAAGCGCACCACCAGCAAGGAAAGGACAAAAGGAAGGGAGAAGGCGTAGTAACCTAACTTAATGTATTCATAGACAAAACTAACAAGCGTAATCCCAATACTATTAGCAGTTAGAGAGAGCCAACTTTCATAGCGATTCTTGGTTACGATAAAACCAAGTTCACTTCCCAAACCTTGAACCAAGCCAGACAAAAGGGCACCTAGACCGAATTGACTACCATAAAGGACTTCAGCAAGCGCAGCTAGCACTTCTCCAATCGTTGCGCTTCCTACTCTTGGAACAAATATAGCCGCAATGGGCGCAGCCATACACCAGAGACCAAAGAGGATTTCATTGGCAAAGGCCTGCAAACCAAGAGGGGCCAAGATCAGGGTGAGGATATCAAACAGATAGCCTGACCCCACAAAAACGCCACCAAAAAAGATAGACAAGAAAGCAAGTAAGATAACATCTTTTAATTGCCATTTTTTCAACATAAAAAACTCCTTTTTTTAAAGAAAAGTGGGACATTCAAGGTGAGCTACCAAAAGGCTTGCCGTCAAGCCTATCCTCTTTTGATAAACAAAAAAACTCCAATTACAAACGAGAATTAGAGTTTAGCTTACAAGATTAGACAGTTCTTTTCGACATACGAAAAAAACCTTTTCACATTTCCCTTCGCCAGTCTTAACTGTATCAGGTTCAATGGGTATCATCTCAGCCTAAAGCACCCCAAATGTCTTTATTATTTAATTACTGGACCAGTATAACAGAAATTGAAAGCACTAGCAAGATATTTGACCGGAAAATATATTTATATAGTTTGTTTGTTACTTCTTTTAATCTACATCAAAGGATTGAATTTATCCTATAATTCATAACCGATATCAAAAAAGGCTAATTCTAAGGCAACTGCTTGATTCCAGCGTTGCTGAAGTTCTGTCAAATCTTCTCGACCTTTTCCGACACGATTGAGTTCGTCAACCAGAAATTGAACCCACTCTGCAAAGAAAGGACCTCTGTGGAGATTGACCCATTCTAAATGAATATAGGCTTCAGGTAGAGCCAAATCTTTAGAACCCCAGTCTAAATAGAGACCTTCTGCAATGACCAGCATGACCAAAAGATGAGCATAGTCTGATGAAGTCACAGCAGAATACATTAGCTCCTGAAACGCTTTTGTTACAGGGTGCAAGGTCACTTCTAGATAGTCATTCTCTGCTACTTTTAACTCTTTGAAAGCCTTTTGGAAATAACCATCTTCATCTGCTTCAAGAAAGCCTAGTTGCTTGGCAAAACGAAGTTTGGGTTCAAGCTGGTCTGCGTGAGCTACACAGGCACCCAGCATGGATAAGAAGGCATCAAAGAAATTATAATCTTGAATCAGGTAGTCTTTTAAGACCTTATTCTCAATTGTCCCCGCAAAAAGTTCCTTAACAAAACGATGATTGATTGCAGCCTGCCAATCCTTCTGACTGCTTTTTAATAATTCTCCAACGGTCAAACCCGGCTGAAATGCATAGTCTTGTGTTTCCATATTTACTTTTCCTCTCTTTACTCGTTCGTAATCAACAAAATACCAAGAAAATTCTAGTTTTACTTGACCTTTTTAAAGAAAAGTGGGGCATTCAAGGAGAGCTGCCAAAAGACTTGCCGTCAAGCCTATCCTCTTTTGATAAACAAAAAAACTCCAATTACAAACGAGAATTAGAGTTTACCTTACAAGATTAGACAGTTCTTTTCGACATACGAAAAAACCTTTTCACATTTCCCTTCGCCAGTATTAACTGTATCAGGTTCAATGGGTATCATCTCAGCCTAAAGCACCCCAAATGTCTTTATTATTTAATTACTGGACCAGTATAACAGAATTTGAAAGCCCTAGCAAGATATTTGACTGGAAAATATATTTATATAGTTTCTAATAACGATTTAATCTTTCTATACACGAAGAAAAACCTCCACATAAGGTGGAGGCCGTCTTCTTTATCAATACAATTTTAAGTCACGAGGGTCAACTGGGAAGGTTGGATTGTATGGGTTGTGACGGAGTTTGAAGTGTTTGACATCCTCAATAGTCTGAGTTCCAGATAATTGCATGACTGTCTTCAGTTCTGCATTTAAGTGCTCGAAGACTTGACGCACACCAACACTACCACCGAGAGCCAAACCATAGATCACAGGGCGACCAATGGCTACCAAGTCTGCTCCTGAAGCCAAGGCTTTAAAGACGTGTTGACCGCGACGAACACCAGAGTCAAAGACAATTGGCACACGTTTATCAACTGCTTCTGCTACTTCTTGAAGTGAGTCAAAGGCAGCTGGCCCACCGTCAATTTGGCGGCCACCGTGGTTGGTTACCCAGATACCTGAAGCTCCCGCAGCAAGCGAACGTTCAACGTCCTCACGGCATTGTGGTCCCTTGACATAGACAGGAAGACCAGAATATTCAGCGATAAATTCGACATCGCGTGGAGACAAGCGTTGTTTAGCTGACTTGTAAACAAAGTCCATTGATTTTCCAGCACCTTCTGGCAGATATTCTTCAACAATTGGCATACCAACTGGGAAGACAAAACCATTGCGCTTATCGACCTCACGATTCCCCCCTACAGTTGCATCTGCCGTCAAGACAATCGCTTTGTAGCCTTCAGCCTTCACACGGTCCATGATATGGCGATTAATCCCGTCATCCTTACTAAAGTAAAATTGGAACCAATGAGGTGTCCCTTGAAGAGCTTCCGTAATTTCTGGAAGGTCAACGGTAGAGTAAGAGCTGGTTGTATAAAGAGAACCAAATTCATGCACACCACGCGCAGTAGCTACTTCCCCCTGCTCATTTGCCAATTTATGAGCCGCAACAGGTGCCATAATAATTGGTGAAGATAATTTTTCACCTGCAAATTCAATCTCTGTACTTGGATTTTCAACATCACAAAGCGTATGAGGAACGATGAGTTTGTGGTTAAAGGCACGGATGTTCTCGCGTAAAGTAAAAGTATCTTCCGCCCCACTAGCGATATAACCAAATGCTGCTTTAGGAATAACTTGTTGCGCCATTGGCTCCAAATCATAGGTATTGATGAAATCTACATGACCTTCTGCATTGCTTGTTTTGTATGACATAAAATGTCCTCCTTGATAAGTAAGCGTTTACTTTGTATATTACAAAAAATATTCTAACTCTTTTTTCAAAATTTTTCAAATATTTTGTTTGGAAATTTCATACTTTCAATCATTTTACAGCGATAATTAAAAATGATGAACTTTCTTAAGTTATGGAAATTCAAATAATCTTTTCATTTTCTAATACTTTATCATCAAATTGTTCAGCTAGTATAGTTGCTGAGTGATAAAGTTCCTTTGCTTTATTTTTATCATTTTCAAAATAAAGATAGCACTTAGCTTCAAATACTGAAATTCCAGGTTTATAGACTTGCAACGTTGTTACTGATAAAATTTCATTCATCTTTTTTACTAGAGATATCATATGTTTATAGTCATTATGAACAACATAAACAACCGCTATGGCACAAAGAACTGATAGTAGCTCTACATTATACATTTCATCACTAACTAATTGCTGTTTCAACAACTTAATCCGAAAATCATCTAATGCTCTCTTCTATAAATCAAGTCTTGACATTGCATAGCAAAATAATCAATTAATAGTAAATCATTGAATGTGTAAACTTGCTTTAGTGTTACTTGCTTAAAATAATCATCAAAAATATCTTCAGCGAAACTACCTGTCCCTGTTCTTATCAAGCCTAATATTCTTTCAATCAAGTCTAGACTCAGCAACTCTTCCTTAGGAAGAGCTAGTTCTTTATTTTCAAGAAAAGTATCTATCGGAACTTCTAATCGCTTAGATAAATATTGTAACTTAGTAATTGTTGGCAAGGATTGCCCAAGCTCAGTACGCATCAGCTGTTTGATTATTAAGTCAGCTTCTGTCCACAGACCTCTTCTCTCGTCAATTTGTGACGTTCACGTTTCTGTCTTACTCTATGACCAATTTCAGTTTTAATATCTGTTGTCATTCTTACCTCTAACCACAATCCATAAATTAACATACTTTTAATTCTTCGGCTAAAAATTAACAATAATTCTTTTTCAAATCCGTCATATTATTTTCCAAAACTTGGATGTCTTGGCTGACTTTGAGAATGACAATGCTTCCTTGAATACTGGAGATGACTTGACGGGCCTGCAACTGCGCCCGCTCTTCTGACCAGTCAGCATGCAGGTCTTGCAAGAGGCTGGCTAACTTCTCTGTCCACTGGGTCATAAAATCATTGAGAGGAAAGCGGAAGTTCTCATCTTCTGTGGACAATTCCACAATCAGATTACCAATTGGGCAACCATAAAAGACCGTCTGACTTTCATGAAATTGACAAACCCAGTCAATCATATCCGAAAACTTGTCACTGTCAGACTTGTCTGCTTCAAAAATATCTTCAAAAAGCTCTTTTCGCCAATTTGCTAAAATATCTTGAATGACCGTCAAACCAATTTCCTTCTTAGATTTGAAATAATAATAAAGCTGCCCCTTGCCAACATCAGCTGCCTCCATGATGTCACTGATGGAGGTGGCCACATAACCCTTCTGATAAATCAATTCCTCAGCACTTTGTAAAATACGCTCTTTAACACTCATCTGCTCACCTCTCTTTTTCCTATTATAGCAGATTCAGAGCCTGAAACCAAACAATTGAAACCACCTCCTTTTGCCACTGTTTTATCATTAAAATTTTTGTTCTGAGCAAATTAATTTACAAATTCAATTTTAGATGTTATTATAATTGTACCGAATGGTCAGTATATAACTAAAACTACCATTTGGAAAATCATCAAACTAACAGTCTAAATTCCTATTGGCTGTTAATCAAATCATATTAGGAGGAACCTCATGTTCAATCAGAAAAATGTCGCATTTGTTATCACAGACCCACAAGTTGAATTCCTAAAACATACTGGTAAAGGATTCGGAGCAACTAAAGACGTTCTTGAAAAAGTTAATACTATTGAAAATCTGACAAAGCTTTTCGCTCTTGCTCAAGAGCGTGGCTACAAGCGTTTTATCTCACCGCACTACTTCTATCCACACGATCACAAGTGGCAATTTAAAGCTGCTGGTGAAACGATGATGATTGAAAACGAAATGTTTTGGCGTGATAACCAGTATTCGGCAATTCCAGAAGGCTCTGGAGCAGATATGATTGAAGAGATTAAACCATTTTTGGATGAAGATACTATTGTTGTCAACGGACATAAAATCTTTGGCCCAGAAAGCAACGACCTTAACCTTCAACTCCGCAAAAATGGTATCGACACCGTCATCTTGGCTGGTATGAATGCTAATCTCTGCGTGGATTCACACATGCGTGAACTCATAGAATTAGGCTACAATGTCATTGTTGTTAACGATGCTGTCGGTGCTCCAGGTGAAGAAGCCTACCAAGCTGCACTAACAAACTACGGCTACATTGCCAACCAAGTTTTGACAACTGAGGAAGTTATCGCTCAACTTTAGTATTAAAAACAAAATCAGGTAATCCTAGCGACTACCTGATTTTCTATGTTTTAAGAATTTTGCCAATTTTCTTGGTCTTCTTTAAAGCGTTTTAGAAGGTCGAGTCCTTCTGGCGTAATGTAACCTTCTTCTTGGGCTAGGTGGATCAGTTCACTGTAGTTAGAAAGCGTCACAAGTTTGACACCTGCATCTGAGAAGTTCTTATCTGCTTTTGGCAATTGGTAACTGAAAATCGCTACAACACCAAGTACATCTGCACCTTCGCGTTTAGCTGCTGCTACGGCCTCAAGAACAGAACCACCTGTTGAAATCAGGTCTTCAACCACTACCATTTTTTGACCTTGAGCTACACGGCCTTCGATTTGGTTACCAGCTCCGTGGTCTTTTGGTTTGCTGCGGATGTAGGCAAAAGGCAAGTTCATCTTGTCAGCGATGATAGCTCCGTGTGGAATCCCTGCTGTCGCTGTTCCTGCAATCACTTCTACTTCTGGAAATTCTGCTTTAATAGCTTCCACAAAACCATTTTCAATCAAGCTACGAGTTTCTGGATAGGCAAGCGTCACACGGTTGTCAGTATAAATCGGCGATTTGATGCCAGATGCCCAAGTGAAAGGCTCCTCTGGTTTGAGGTAAACGGCTTGGATTTTCAAGAGGTGGCTAGCGATATCTTTAGCAAGTGTCATAGTATTCTCCTTTTGTTTTTATAATCTATTTCTTTCATTTCAGTCTTGGTTCCATTCATTCTTGATAGCATGATAAGCTACAACAGGATCTTCAGCTTGGGTAATAGGACGTCCCACTACGATATAGTCACTACCGATTTGATAGGCGTCCGCTGGCGTCATGACACGTTTTTGGTCTCCTACCGCAGCTCCCGCTGGACGAATTCCCGGTGTCAAACAGATAAAATCTTTGCTTGTTGCTTCTTTGATAAGCTTGACTTCCTGAGCTGAGCAAACGACACCATCCAAGCCCGCTTCAGCTGTCTTCTTGGCATAGTGAATGACCGATTCTTGAAGACTGGTTTGGATATTTTGAAAGTCTCTCATTTGTTCTTCAGAAGTTGAAGTCAATTGAGTGACAGCAATCAATTTGGCTTGTGTCCCCAGACCTTCACGCGCAGCTTTCATCATCTCCACACCACCTGCAGCATGAACATTGGTCATGTCCACACCAAGCTGAGATAAGAGCTTCATGGCAGATTTGACTGTATTTGGAATATCATGTAGCTTGAGGTCCAAAAAGACACTATGCCCCAGTGACTTCAAATAACGGACAACTTCTGGACCTTCCGCATAATAAAGCTCCATCCCCACTTTTAAATAAAGACTTTCTTCTGCTGGGAAAAGAGATAAAAATTCCTTGACTGCCTCAAAACTAGGAAAATCAAGAGCAATAACTGGACGATGTTCACGCATACCTTTCTCCTTTTACCTTTACGAGCAAGAGAGTATGGTCAAAAATAAACCACGAAAAAAGGAACCTGCCAACAGCAAGGTTCCACGAAAAATGGGTAGTCTCCACCCTTTCACCGTCTAACCTTAGCTGCCTCTCTGGACTGCTTTAAAGGTTTTTTTCTATTCTATTATTTATAGTAGGACTTGTCAAGCAAAAACTCGAAACTAGACTTCTATACCATTCAAAATTAAGAGGAAAAGTTAGTCTAACGACTCTGTGATTGCTGGCTCGTTTGGCTTTGATTTCCTTGTTCTTCTTGTTTTTTCTTTTCTTCTTCCTGTTTTTTCTTTTCAGCTTCCTTGGCCTCTTGTTTGGCTTTTTCCTCAGCTTCTTCTATCAGTTTATCTGCTATAGTATAGCTGTATACTCCAGCTTCCATATCGACTACACTCGGTTCTGACAATTGTGGCTTGATTTTGCTGTAATAAGGTAATTTTTTGCTCAATTCTGATAGGGGAACCAAAACCTCATCTGTATCCAGCATGGTAATTTTTAAAAGATCTGCTGTTGCCTTGCTCGGCGCTAATTCGATTTTCTGGATTTGACTCTTGATATCCTCACTGATAGTAGACAATCCCGTTATCAGCTCTTTCACCTGCTGCTCATCGTTAAAGGTAACTGTCAGATAAGTCTCAGGCAAGTTTAAGCGATCAACAGGAGTTGACTCTACTGTACCACTAGAAAGAATAGGATAATGTTCTTCACCAGACACATAATAACCAACAATATCAAATTCCTTAACCTCAATCGTAAAGTTAGTCGGAAATTGATAGTTAATCTTCGCTGATTCTATCCAATGATTGGACTTGATTCGCTCAGCGTATTTTTCCTTATCCAACAATAGGGCTAAAGTATAGTCGCTATCTTGAATTCCAGAAGCCTGTTTGATATCATCCGCCTGCGTGTTACTATTTCCCTTAACCTCGATATTTTTGATGGTCGAAAGTGGAGTCAATAGATAGACTGAAAGAAGGAGGACCAGGACACTGGGTACCAAGATACTCACAGCTCGCCAAATATGAACAGGCGCAATTTTAGGCTTGGCAGGTTTTTCTGGTTTCTCTGGTTTCTTCTTCTCTTTTTCCTCTTTGACTTTCCGGTCATCCTTTTGAGATTTTTCTTCTTTTTCGGATGGTTCCTTGCTTGGACTTGAGGCTTCCTCAACTGACTCACTCGATGATTTCTTGGATTCCTCCAGTAGTTTCGAGTTGGCTTCCTTACGAGCTTGTTTTTCCTTTTCCTTCTCTTCAGCTAGGGCAGCTTCTTCCTCAGCCTTCTTCTTCAGGTATTCCTGGTTTCGTTTCTGCCATTCAGACAATTCTTGCTTCTGGTTTGATTCTTTTTTCTTATCCTTTGACATTGATATTCCTTATGCTAGGTCTTTTCTTAATAAATCGTAAAAATCTGCAAGAGATTTCAATTCAGTCGAAGCTTTCATGCTAGCTTGGTACTGATCCTTGTGACTAAGCAAGTGGCTGAGTTTCTCCTCCAAGCTTTCCAAGGTCAAGTCACTTTCTTGAAGTTCTTCTGCATAACCTTTCTTAACAAAGTAGGCTGCATTTTCAATCTGGTCTCCTCGACTTGCTTCACGACCCAATGGTACGATGAGATGGAGTTTCGCCATGGCCAAGAGCTCGAAAATCGTATTGGCACCACCACGCGTCACCACCACATTTGCCATCTTCATCAAGGGTTGATAGAGATCCGTCACATAATCAACACGAAAGAGATTTTGACTCAACTCATTGAGGCTTGAATCTCCAGTTAGATTGATAATATTGTAGCGCTCTGTCAACTCTTTTTTATGGTCTGTCACTAATTGGTTAAATACACGGGCTCCTGCAGAACCACCGACAAACAATACCGTTGGCAATTTAGGATTAAAGTGGGTTTGGATATCCACCAATTCATCTGGTTCTGGAGTGTTTTGGTCTGAAACCTTGGTTACTGCCCCCACATGCTCGACTTTTGCAAGACCAGCAGGCTGCTCAAATGTTGAATACATCTTAGTTGCAAATTTATAGGCGATTTTATTGGCCAAGCCCATAGAAAGGTCCGATTCGTGAATAAAGACAGGTACCCCTGACACACGCGCAGCGATAACCGGCGGTACAGAGACAAATCCTCCCTTTGAAAAAAGGGCCTGTGGACGCAGTCGTAGCATGATAAAGAGGGATTGGACAATTCCCCAACCAACTTTAAACACATCCAGCATATTTTGCCAAGAGAAATAGCGACGCAACTTCCCAGTCGCAATGGAGTGGAAGGTCACATTCAAGCCTGACTTGAGGATTTCTTGGTGTTCGATTCCGTGTTTATCACCAATATAGTGAACTTCCCAGCCGTCTTCGATAAACTTAGGCATTAACAAAAGGTTGAGGGTAACATGTCCAACCGTCCCCCCACCTGTAAAGACAATTTTTTTCATATTATTCCTTTAACTCCGCTACTGTGTCGATGAAAAGATCTCCACGTACTTCAAAGTTAGCATACATATCCCAGCTAGCATTGGCAGGACTGAGGAGAACCACGTCTCCTTGAGTCGCGAGCTCATAAGCCTTGCGGGTCGCATCTGCAATATCTGTCGCATCTACATAAACCACACCAGCCTTATCTGCTGCCCGTTTGACACGTTCTGCAGACTGACCGAGGATGACCATCTTCTTGAGCCCAGTAATATCTGGCACCAATTCGTCAAACTCATTGCCACGGTCCAAACCACCTGCAATTAAGATGACCTCGCTGTTGTCAAATCCTGACAAGGCTTTTTGAGTGGCCAGGATATTGGTTGACTTGCTATCGTTATAGAATTTGACCCCCTTGATTTCATCCACAAATTGGAGACGGTGTTTAACACCACCAAAGGATGAAAGAGTTTCCTTGATGGTTTGGTTGTCTACACCACGAAGCTTGGCTACTGCAATGGTCGCAAGGGCATTCTCCACATTGTGGCTACCTGGAACTCCGATTTCATCAGCTGCCATGACTACTTCCCCACGGAAATAGAGTTGACCATCTGCAAGATAGGCTCCATCAACATTTTCCTTTGTTGAAAATGGTACAACAGTGGCTTGTGTTTTAGTAGCCAATTCTTTTGCCAAGTCTTGGTTAAAGTTCAAGACAAGGAAATCAGCTGCTGTCATATTATTTTGGATATTCCACTTAGCTGCCACATAGGCCTCAAAAGAACCATGATAGTCGATATGAGTGGGCATAAGGTTGGTAATAACCGCAATCTCAGGATGGAATTCTTGAACACCCATCAGTTGGAAAGAAGAAAGTTCCATGACAAGCGTGTCCTTAGCCGTTGCAGTTTGAGCCACTTGACTGGCAGGATAGCCGATGTTCCCTGACAAGAGACCATGTTGGCCAGCAGCAGTCAAAACTTCCCCAATCATCGTCGTTGTGGTTGTTTTCCCATTTGAACCTGTGATACCGATAATTGGCGCTTCCGAGATCAAGTAAGCCAACTCCACCTCAGTTAAGACTGGAATTCCCTTTGCCAATGCCTTTTCAATCATGGGATTGCTATACGGGATACCTGGATTTTTCACCATCAGAGCGAAATCTTCATCCAATAATTCCAAAGGATGCCCACCAGTGACAACCTTGATTCCCTCTTCTAGCAAACTTTGCGCAGCAGGATTTTCCTCAAAAGGCTTGCCGTCATTTACTGTCACAATAGCACCCAGCTTGTCTAGCAAACGGGCTGCAGACTCACCAGACTTAGCCAAACCTAAAACAAGTACTTTCTTATTTTTAAATTGATCGATTACTTTCATGTCTCAAACTCCATTTCTACTCCTACTATTTTACCATTTTTATGGAAATAAAAAAGCCACAAAGTGTATTTGTGACTCTTTCTTCTAACTTAATGTTCTCTTATCATCGATGAGATAAATCGGTAACTCGAATAACTTGGTCCACTTGTTCCCAAATCAGAGGATTGTGGGTCGCAATAATAATGGTCCGATTCGGATTTTTTAGAGATTCTAATATAGAAAGTAATTCCTCAGAGTTTTTGGGGTCTAAGGAAGCGGTTGGTTCATCTGCGAGAATCAAAGGTGGATCCTTTAAAATTATCTTCGCTAGTGCAACACGTTGTGCTTCTCCTCCTGATAATTCAAAGATAGGTTGCTTCAAATCCAAATAAGAGAGGTTAACACGGTTTAGAGCTTGTTTCATCAAAGAGATTTTCTCTTTTTCTTTCAACTTTTTACCAACTAAACCCAGATTGAGATTCTCTTTGACAGTTTGACTTTCAATTAAGCCAAAATCTTGAAATAAGTATCCTAAGTAATCTCTAAAGAAAACAGAAGGCTTGATGTCCTTAAGAGAAGTACCATCATAGATGATTTGTCCTTTGTCATATGGCTCTAATCGTCCAATCATATTCAAGAGTGTTGTCTTACCACAGCCACTTGTACCGATTAAGGCATAAATTTTCCCACCTTCAAAATGAAGATTAGTATCTGAAAATAGCTGACGGCTTCCAAATTTTTTAGATATATTCTTTAGTTCAATCATCCTATTTTCCTTTCATAATGGTCATAGAAACACGAGATTCTTTCTGTGCTTGACGGTAGAGAGTCAGTATAGCACTAACGAGGAAGATCGATAAAGTTACCAATCCAATCACCACATCCCGACTAAGCCAAATAAAGAGACTCGCACCGAATACAAAACTAGCAAATTGACTAATCATATACTGAGCGTGCGTTTCAAAAAATCGTAAACCTGAAATTCGTTTAATCAAGATATCTCGACGGAATTGCTCGAAATATAGAAGATTGACAGAATAAAAGAGTAACAAGGAACTAGCTATCCCAACAATAGCTCCTAAGATTAAAGTTGCTGTTTCAGTTTGAACTTCATTATAACGAGTTAGATAAACACTTCTTCCTTCTTTAAGATAGGATATTTGCTCATAAATTCCAGCTTTCTTCAAGAGTTTAATCCCATCTTCATATCCTTTGACAAAGATATTCTTACCAGCATTGATAGACCACATAGATTTAGAAATGATACTATCACCTATAGATGTTGGAGTAAATACAACTAAAATCGGATCAGTCAAATACTGAGTGGATACGGGATTCTCACCGTTATTATAAACAAATCGCTTTTCTCCAGTTGGAAGATAACTAACAATCGCTCTCATTTCATACTCTAAAGGAGCACTTGCCTCCTCACCAGATTTTCCATAATAACTCAATCTTTCTTCAAAAACTTTCTTAAGTTCTGCTTCCTGTGAACGAAGAGATTCTGGTAATAAGAGTCCAAATTCACCTTTTTGAAGATGAGCTAACTTCTGTTTGGTCTCATCATTTACAGTCACATTTTCCTTGTCCAAATAACTGGGACTAACATAGAGCGTATTAGCATCTGGACTATAGGTATCCAGTGTTTCCCCTTTTTCATTTTTTCCTTGTGGATTGGCAAAATGGATCAGATTATCCTTTACATAAAGGGCTTGTTCTTCTTCGATTGCTTCCTTGGCAAAGGCATACCACTTATTCTGATTTTCTGTATCTTTTACTCTATCACCTAAGCCAAAAGAAATTTGATAATAGTCTGCTCTGTCCTGCCATGCTTGTTTTGAAATTTCAAGTTCTTTCAATCGTTGGTAAGACGTTAAGCCTGTCTTAACAGCGTAGCCTACTGTAAAAACAGCTACTAACTGACACAATAGGGTTAAAGTCATCAAGCGTTTAAGGGGTAATCTCCCTTTAATAACAGGAACTAATGCTTTGTAACTCAAACTCATTAAATAAAGGAGCATTAGAAAAATTGAAATACCCAATAAAAACAACAGATAGAAACTAATCCCAAAACCATAGGTGGCTAACAAGATAGGATAAAACAAACCTTGACTAAAAAGAACGACTCCCCCACCTAGGAAGGAAAGGAGGGCTGATAGAAGGAGCCACTTGATATCAGTCGATAAAGAATGCCCCATGATGGATAAGAGAGTCTGACCAGAAAAGAGTTTTATACCTGCAGCTCTCATTTCCTTAATCCGAGTGATAATCACTAGAGCAAAGAAAGATAAGCCAAATATTGCTAAACTAATTAAAATAAGGGGAATTAGTAACATTCTAAAAGCAAGAGAATAGGGCGGTGTCTTTCGGTCAGGAATTGCTTTATAACCCAAATCTCCTAATTTATCGGCTAGCTTTTCTTTCGTCAAGGAGCCTGACAAAAGGAGATAACTACTTAGCGGATCACTACGTTCACGACTTTCTTGGCTAGCTTCTTGGAATTCTTTTGGTAAAGTTCCTTTACCATAAGTTGCATAAGTAAAGTGAGTCGTCCCATCCTTACTCGGCTCTACAATTCTTCTAGCTATTAAACTCTGTTCTGAGTTTGCAAAATTCTCCAATTCCTGTTCAAATACCTCACGCGTCGGCTCTTGAGTATCTTTTTTGACACGAAGTAAGGAGACGGAATCATAGCTTGCATATAAATATTGTGGCGCACGTAAGACAATAATCCAAGCAAGGAAGAAGCTGAGAAAAAAAGTTGATAATAATATGAATAGTTTCTTCATAGTAGACTCCTTGTGGTGAAAATTGATTTCAGGAGGTAAGATTTCAGAGTATGAAATCGGTTTCTATTTATCGCAAATATATCACCATTATGATAAATTGTCAATAGATTTTAGCAAAATATAATTATATTTTTTTGGACTAACTTTTTAAACTTCTATAACAATATAGAGCTCTTAAAATGTGGAAAAAAACTCACTTGAACAAAATATTTTTAGGTTTATTCCTTTTTGCAAGAAACGGAATCTTAGACTTTCCGTTGTGATAAAAATGCCTGAAAACAATAGATTTCAGGCATTCGGAAACTTTGAGACTATAGGCTCAAAGTTTAGGTATGGAATTTCGAAGAAAGTCGCTACCGTCCGTAATCACCTAAGGAAAGTCTTAAAAATCTTATTTTAAATCGAAAAAGAGAGCCATAGCTCTCTTTCTCTTTATCTTCTTCTGCTCTTTTTTTCAGACATGAGCGTAATGTCTCTCAAGCTAAAGTAGGCTAGGACCAGCATGGCGATTGTGACAAAGAATTCTGTCGGTAATTGGAAGATTTGCAAGATGGACAACATCAGCAAAATCAAGAGTGCAACAACTACAAAAACCAAGATAACGATGTTGACTGTTCCTTTGATACTTTGGGGTGTCGCAAATACATAGAGTAGTAATAAGAGTATCCCTATGATTAAATAGACCATCTTTATCTCTTTCTAGCTCTTATTCAGCTGATTTTTTCTTTTTGTTGGCTTTCTCGCGCTCTGCCTTGTTGAGGATTTGCTTACGCAAACGGATAGACTCAGGCGTTACTTCCATGTACTCATCGTCATTCAAGAACTCAAGAGACTCTTCAAGGGTCAAGATACGAGGTGTCTTGATAACCGCTGTTTGGTCCTTAGTAGCTGAACGAACGTTGGTCATTTGTTTGGCCTTAGTGATGTTAACTGTCAAGTCGTTTTCACGAGAGTTTTCACCAATGATCATTCCTTCGTAAACCTCAGTACCTGGGTTAACAAAGATGGTACCACGTTCTTCGATAGACATGATTGAGTAAGTTGTAGCCTTACCAGCATCGATGGAAACAAGGGCACCACGGTGACGTCCACCAATTTCTCCTGGAATCAATGGCAAGTATTGGTCGAAGGTATGGTTCATGATACCGTAACCACGAGTCATTGACAAGAACTCAGTTGAGTATCCGATCAAACCACGCGCTGGAACAAGGAAGACCAAACGAGTTTGACCATTACCAGTTGAGATCATATCCAACATTTCACCCTTACGTTCAGAAAGGCTTTGGATAACAGATCCTTGGTATTCTTCTGGAGTATCGATTTGAACACGTTCAAATGGCTCACATTTAACACCATCAATCTCTTTTACGATAACTTCTGGACGAGATACTTGAAGTTCATAGCCCTCACGACGCATGGTTTCGATTAGGATTGACAAGTGCAATTCTCCACGACCTGAAACAGTCCATTTATCTGGTGAATCCGTTGGGTCAACACGAAGGGAAACGTCTGTTTGCAATTCTGCCTGCAAGCGTTCTTCCACCTTACGAGAAGTCACCCATTTTCCTTCACGACCTGCAAATGGTGAGTTGTTGACCAAGAAGGTCATTTGAAGGGTTGGCTCATCGATGTGTAGGATTGGAAGAGGTTCAATGGCGTCTGTCGGAGTAATAGTTTCACCAACAAAGATATCTTCCATACCGGATACGGCAATCAAGTCACCTGCTTTGGCTTCTTGGATTTCACGACGTTCCAAACCAAAGAAACCGAAGAGTTTTGTTACACGGAAGTTCTTCGTTGTGCCATCTAGTTTAGAAAGAGTAACTTGGTCTCCAACTTTCACACTACCACGGAAAACACGACCGATACCGATACGCCCAACGAAGTCATTATAGTCCAAAAGTGACACTTGGAACTGCAAAGGCTCATCTGAGTTGTCTACTGGAGCTGGGATGTGTTCGATGATAGTATCAAAGATTGGTGCCATTGTTGCTTCTTGGTCAGCAGGATCATCAGACAAGGAAGATGTTCCGTTGATAGCTGAAGCATAGACAACTGGGAAATCAAGCTGGTCATCGTCTGCACCGAGCTCGATGAAAAGTTCCAAGACTTCGTCCACTACTTCTGCTGGACGAGCTGATGGTTTATCGATTTTATTAACAACCACGATTGGAACAAGGTCTTGTTCCAAGGCTTTTTTCAATACGAAACGAGTTTGTGGCATGGTTCCTTCGTAGGCATCTACGACCAAGACAACACCGTCAACCATTTTCATGATACGCTCAACTTCTCCACCGAAGTCCGCGTGTCCTGGTGTGTCCATGATATTGATACGAGTTCCGTTGTAGGCAACGGCTGTATTTTTCGCAAGGATGGTAATTCCACGCTCTTTTTCGATATCGTTTGAGTCCATAGCGCGCTCTGCCAACTCTGTACGAGCGTCCAATGTTGAAGATTGTTTCAACAATTCATCAACGAGGGTTGTTTTCCCGTGGTCAACGTGGGCAATAATGGCTACGTTACGGATATCTTCTCTTAATTTTGTCATGATTTCCTCTATATTATTTAAAATTTATTTTCTAACTGAACAATTATACCACAGTCTCATTCAAAAATCACAGTTCAGCTAAGTGTAAATGTTTTCACTCTGCTTTTCTAGTCAAGGCAACTCTTTTCAAAGTCAGAGACTTATGATAAGATAGGCTGGTATGCGTTTAGATAGATTATTAGCCCAAGAAAAGGTCAGTCGCAAGGCTATGAAACAGGCTCTATTAAAAAAAGAAATCCTAGTCGACGATAGTCCAGCTCGCTCCCTCGCTCAAAATGTCGATACAGGATTGCAAAAACTAGTCTTTCAAGGAAGGCAAATCCAAGGATATGAGCACATCTACCTCATGCTTCATAAACCAAACGGAGTTGTTACAGCCAGCAAGGATAAGAAACTGCCAACCGTCATGGACCTGCTTCCGCCTGACATCCAGTCTGACAAGCTCTACGCGATAGGTAGGCTAGACCGCGATACGACAGGACTGCTCCTTTTGACAGACAATGGACCTCTTGGCTTTCAACTCCTCCATCCTCAATATCATGTGGATAAAACTTACCAAGTCAAGGTTAATGGACTGCTCACACCAAACCATATCCATAAATTTAAAGATGGGATTGTCTTTTTAGATGGAACCATCTGCAAACCTGCCAAACTAGAAATTCTATCCGCAAGTCCAACAGAGAGCCATGCCTCCATCACCATTTCAGAAGGGAAGTTTCATCAGGTTAAGAAGATGTTTCTCTCAGTTGGTGTCAAGGTGACTGCCCTAAAACGAGTCCAATTCGGTGACTTTACATTAGACCCAGAACTAGCAGAAGGGCAATACCGTCCCTTGAATCCAGAGGAATCGGAAATCATTAAAAACTATTTAGAGATGAGTCGATAAAACAAAAAAGCTTTATATTTAAAGCTTTTTTGTTTTTTGCTTATCTAAAAACTATTGCGATTGCTAGAATCCAGTTAAAAACAGAAACTACAAGTCCTACGATATTGAGAATTTTTTCTGTTTTATAGTCCAGTCCAGATTCTTTTTGGTATGAAAAAGCCAAGACCAATCCTATGATCCCCAAAATCAGACCCACTATTGGCGATAGCAAACCAAGGACGATAGATAAGATACCTAAAATAAGTGAAGGTTTTTTCTTTTGTTTTGAATTCATATTATAAAATCTCCTTAAAATTAATATAAATGATGATACCATAAAATGCAAGCTTTATCTATCATTCGACAGTTTTTAACAGAATGTTAGCTAGTCTTGACTTTCCCGTTCCAAGAATCCAATCCATAAGAAAGGATATAAATCTCAGAAAAACCTTGTTTTTTCAAATAAAGTGCTGCATTGGTCACTCCTTGTCCGCGTTGGTTTTCATAGAGAAGGACAGGTTTATCCTTACGAAGGGCTGCAAGGCTTGACTTCAACTGATTTGAAGGAATATTGCGAGCTCCGAGGATATGTTTTCTGTGAAATTCTGCTGGTTCACGGACGTCAATCAATTGCCCTTTCCGAATCAAGGCTTCAAATTCTGCATTATCCACAATCTTAGCCGCACGACGAATACGAAGGTAGTTATACCCCATCCATGCCGCCATCGCCAATACAATTCCCCAAACAATCCAAATTGTCATAAGTTCTTCTCTCCATTTTTCTCTATGTAGTCTAATTCTATCTTGTGCTCTCTACGAAGAACAGCTTCCGCCTCTAGATAGTCTAGCTTGTCCATCAGACCTGCATCATAGATCCGAGAGAGTTCGAGCTTCATCAGTTCAATATCATACAAGCGCTTCCCCATGTAAACAATAATACCAAACTGTTTGAGAAATTGCTGCACATCATAGAATGTTTTCATAGCTTCCATTTTAGCAGATTCTAGACTTTTTTTCAATACTGGACAAGCTCTTTCCCCCTATTTTCTTCGTCTTCATTGCCCATTCTTCCGCAAGTATGGTACAATAAAAACATGAGAATTCAACAACTACACTATATTATCAAAATCGTCGAAACTGGCTCTATGAATGAGGCAGCCAAGCAACTCTTTATCACTCAACCCAGTCTCTCTAATGCTGTTCGAGACTTGGAAAATGAAATGGGCATTGAAATCTTTATCCGCAATCCCAAGGGCATTACCTTGACTCGTGATGGGATGGAGTTTCTCTCCTATGCCCGTCAAGTTGTCGAGCAAACTCAGCTTCTGGAGGAACGCTATAAAAATCCTGTCGCCCACCGCGAACTTTTCAGCGTTTCCTCTCAGCACTATGCTTTTGTAGTTAATGCCTTTGTCTCTCTGCTCAAGAAAAGTGATATGGAAAAATACGAGCTCTTCCTTCGTGAAACTCGGACTTGGGAGATTATCGATGACGTCAAGAACTTCCGTAGTGAGGTCGGTGTCCTCTTTTTGAATAGCTACAACCGCGATGTTTTAACGAAAATGCTAGATGACAATCACCTCTTAGCCCACCACCTCTTTACCGCTCAACCCCATATCTTTGTTAGCAAGACCAATCCTCTAGCTAAAAAAGACAAGGTCAAACTGGCTGATTTAGAAGATTTTCCTTACCTCAGTTACGACCAGGGGACGCACAACTCCTTCTACTTTTCAGAGGAGATTCTTTCACAAGAGCACCACAAGAAATCCATCGTAGTCAGTGACCGTGCCACCCTCTTTAATCTTTTGATTGGTTTGGATGGTTACACCATTGCAACAGGGATATTGAACAGCAACCTCAACGGAGACAATATCGTTTCCATTCCACTGGACATTGACGACCCGATTGAACTAGTCTATATCCAGCATGAAAAAACCAGCCTGTCTAAGATGGGCGAACGCTTTATCGAATACTTACTAGAAGAAGTTCAATTCGATAATTAATAGGAAAAATGAAAAAGAGAAAAGAAAAAGTTAGGAAATAAAAAGTGAAAAAGATACTACTGACCAGTGCTTTAATCCTTTCAATCGCAGGATTAGCACCCGCATCCGTCTTAGGAGAAGAAAACACTACTCAATCCACATCTGCTGTCAAGGAAGCAATTGCCAAAGAAGAAAAGAAGGAATCGAGTGTTGAGGAAAACTCTAAATCAGAAGTTCTTCCGAAAGTAAATGTGCAAGAAGACAAGCCCAAAAAAGAAGGATGGTACCAAGAAAATCACCACTGGCGTTTTTACCAAGATGATAAACCTGCTTTGAACTGGAAACAAATCCAAGGCAAATGGTACTACTTCGATCAAGATGGTAATCGTCTTCATTCTACTATCTACAAAGGTTATGCCTTTGACCAAGATGGTGTCATGATAGAAAATAGCTGGACCAAACTGGACAATCAATGGTACTATGCTGATCCTTCTGGACGACTAGCTCTGAACACTTGGAAAAAAATCAATGGTTCTTGGTACTATTTTGACCAAACTGGAAGCATGCTCAGCAACACTGCCGTTGACGGCTATCTGCTCACAAAAAGCGGGGCTATGGCGGAAAAGGGCTGGACAAAATTAGATCAAATTTGGTACTATGTCGCTCCTTCTGGAAAGATCTCGCAGGATAAATGGGAGAAAATCAACGGTTCTTGGTATTACTTTGACAAAGACGGTGGAATGCTGAGTGCGACAACCTTCAAGGGCTACCTCTTCAACCAGAGAGGAGCTATGGCAGAAAACAACTGGGTCAAAATCAAGGATACTTGGTTCTATGCGAACGGGTCAGGGAGATATGTCCAAGAAAACTGGCAAAAGATTCAAGGTTCCTGGTACTCATTTGACCAGAATGGTGGGATGCTAGCAGACAAATGGAAAGAAAGCTACTACCTTAAAACCAGTGGAGCCATGGCGGAGAATGAGTGGATCTTCGATAAAGCCTACAAGAGCTGGTTCTATCTAAAAGCGGATGGTCGTTATGCAAATCAGGAGTGGATTGGAGCATACTACCTCAAGTCAGGTGGTTACATGGCAAAGAGCGAATGGATTTACGATAACTCTGACAAAGCACGCTACTACCTAGATGATAATGGACATTATGTTTCAGGAACTTACAAGATAGACGGTAAGGAACACCTGTTCCAAAAATACGGCCAATGGATTTCTGAAGTTTCAACTGAAGGTGGATTTGTAAAAGGCCAATACAGCAATACCATTTTCCTAGATCCTGGGCATGGTGGTCGAGATTCAGGTGCCTTTTACTACAATGTAGCTGAAAAAGATCTCAACATGCAGATTTACCGTAAGCTTCGTACTAAGTTAGAAGAACTAGGCTACAAGGTCCTCACTTCTCGTGATAGTGATATTGACGTTGATTTTGTTACCGAACGTTCTCGTATGGTTAATAAGACCAACTCTGATATTTTTATCAGTATTCACTTCAACGCTACTGGTAATACCTACTCAAAAGCGAGCGGTATTCAAACCTACTCCTATAGCGATGAACCTGATTATCCAAGTAAGATTAATAAATACTGGCACAATCACCCTGATCGTATGAGTGAAAGCAAACGCCTCGCCGCTGCCATCCACTCCTCTCTTCTAGCAGAAACAGGAGCCAAGGATGCTGGCCTGTTGGAGAGCAGCTATGCCGTACTACGCGAAACCGCCAAACCAGCCGTTCTCCTAGAGCTTGGATATATGGATAATTTCTCCGAAAACCAACAAATCAGAGATAGCCACTACCAAGACAAACTGGTCGCAGGCATCGTAAAGGGGATCCAAAAATATTACGCTGGTCGATAAAAAAAGTCTCGAGAAATCTCGAGACTTTTTATTTATCTTCTTTTTTATCCTTATCAGGAAAGAGGTAGCCAATTCCTACACAAGCTAGCACACCAGCACCAATCACCAAACCACTTGAAATTGGCAAAAGATCAAAAATAGCATTTGCGATGATAAAGGCAATGATCAAGCACATCAGACTAGCCTTGTAATCTTTTTTCAAAAAGTTTTCTAGTGTGAAATAGAGGAACAATCCTACCGGAATGAGTGACCAGAGGTTGACATCCAAACTTGGCCATCCAACAGAACCGAAATACAATACTAGCGCTGCTGCTACTAAAAATACAAGTCCTAATAATTTTTTCATTTTTTTGTCTCCATTTTCTTTTTTAGGTTCTTGAGTTGTCTGATACTGACCCCTCACGCCCCTTACATGAACCATTATAGCAGAGGAATTTTTCAAGAACAAGCCCTTTTGCCTATCTGGTCAATATCTCTGTCTAAGTGGTTGAATATTTGTAACAAAAGAAAAAGAAGCACTAATGGGCTTCTTGATTCTGCCGATTGTAACAATATTTTTGAACGAATACCATCTAGTTTTTCTTTTCCTTTGGCTCTAGAGAAGATTTGATTGATTCACGGTCTGCTTGTAGTTGAGCTAAGTTCTTTTCTGCTTCCTCAAGTTTACTGGTATCTGGTTTCACACGATAATAAACATTTTCTGGTTTCATTAACATAGACCCATAATCTTGTCCTGAAAGTAGTCTTTCCTCAGTATGATTGCTTTTATCCGTAATCTTTCCGTCATCAGCAGGTTGCATAACGACTCCACTTGGCACAGCTACTATTACAAATCCTCCAGCAACAGAATCTTTTACCCATGCACTGATAGACGCTGTCTCAGGGTTACGATTATCTTGTCCTTTTGATACCTTTAATCCAACTACAGATTCGTACTTTTGATCATTTGTAAACCAAGTCGCACGTACTTCTCCAGAATCATTAATAATGTATTCATTACCAGATTGACTACGCCAAGTACCTTCTAAACTAGACAAGTCATTGTTCTTAATTGCTTCAATATCTAATTTTGGAACAGCAGTTTCTTTCTTGAACTTGCTAACAAATGCTTCTGCTTCCGTAATTTTGGTATCTAAAGCAGTCAGTTGATCCTTGAGTTTCTGAATTTCCTCTTGTTTATCCTTATCAGTCTCATCTGTCTTTCCTTGGCTTGTAGACGATTGACTTGTTGACTCTGTAGTTGAAACAGCAGACGATGCTTGATTTGACTCTTTCTTTACAATCAGAAAATATGAGAAAATACTTACCAAGATAAGAGTGACTAAAACAGCGAGTGCTATGCCAATATAGATTTTTATTTTTTTATTTGGAGTCAACTTTGATTCTGACCGCTTACGTCCGTTAATCTCTTCAAATTGTCTTTCCCGTTCTTTCTTATTCATAATTTTCTCCTTTTTGATTTATATTCAGCCTAGCTTGCTAGACTTCATTCGTTATTATCCACGGATTTTTATAATTTTTAGAAAATCTATGCAAAAAATTCTAGAATGATTAACAGCCTATAGTCCTCTAAAACGGAACGAAAACAAGTGCTTATTAAAATATATTATACCACAAAATATAAATTTTAGTTTTAATTTATAAGTAGGAGTTTCTGACGTTAAATAGAACCTATCTCAAACGTTCCACCTTTCCTATATTTACAAAAAAAGAAGCCCGTTTGGACTTCTTGATTCTGCCGATTGCAGGGCTTGAACCTGTGACCTACGCGTTACGAGTGCGTTGCTCTACCAACTGAGCTAAATCGGCGATTACCCTTTTAGTATAGCACTCTGAGAATAGATGTCAAGAAATTTTTATCTCCATTAGAAAAAGCCTGTCCTGAGACAAGGCTTTTACATATATCTCTATTAAATCTCCCATTTTCATAGAAATCTAAATAATATATTTATAAATCAATACTTTCACAAAACTATGTCATCACCTCACTATCTAATCTCAGTACATAAACCATTTTTTCTATAGCTTTTGTCTTAATCTTTATTTTTTCTCTTCAATCCAAGAAAAGCTCCTACTATAAACATGATTCCGGCAGCTAATAGTGTCTGGGCTCCGCTTGCTGTTCCGGTTTTTGGCAACTCATTAGGATTGTTACTAGTTGATTTACTATTGATGTTGGTATTTTTATTAGTTAAGTTTCCTTGTTCATTTAGATAAATGTTCTTGTTAATTTCAAAGTTTTTATCATTTTCATCAGAAACAATACTGTTGACATCATTAGTTGAATTAGATTGTGTTTTTTCTTTCTTTTTCGATACATCAAAAGTAGGTTTATTTTCCTCCTCCTTTTTCTCCTCTATTTTCTTGAATACAGGTTTTATAAAGGTATCTTTTGATAGATTAAGAACATAGCCAGCGTCTTTTTTCCCTTCGAAACCAGAAATTTCCCAACCATCAAATTGGTATCCTTTTTCTAATTCACCCATATAGACAGGTAACATAAAATCTTCTTCCGACACTATCGTTGAACTCATTTCTTTTCCATTTTGAATTGTCACAGTCACCGTATGAGGTTTTAATTCGCTTACCTCTCCCGTATCTTTGTTTAAAATGAATTCTTTTACGGTTGTATTTCTTGCGAAATCTTTTACAACAATCTTAATGTTTAGTGTCTTATCTGTTAGTTGTTTAATATCATCAAATGATTTGTATTCTTTTCCATTAACATAAATATGTTGTTCTTGAATCTCACCATCGAATCCATTATTTCTTTTATCATTGATGTTAAAGACTACAGATTTTCCATTAGCATATTCGATACTAGTATTTCCTTTTGGATCAATCTTTACTTCTGGTTTGACATTATCATATAAAAATTGATAATGTACTCCAACCGCTTTCGCATTCAAATCGCTATAGCCAGTTTGAAGATAAACATTTCCATCCATATCTGTTACCTTATCTGGGAATCCGTTTGCTTTATAGTCTTTCATCCCCCAGTCCATGATGTCACCGTCTTTAACATTAAGCTTAATGTTAAAATCTCTAGTGTTATCAATGTGTAAATCTCCGTAGATTAAATAATTATCTACAACCGATTCATTAACTCTCAACTCCCAGTTAAAACCACCCTTATCAGAAATCTTACCTCTTAAATAAAATTCTGGATTTCGTACATAAATTTTATTAGTTTTAGATGGATTAAAGTAGTTCTTGTCCATTGAAAGATTTACTGGTTTTGCATCAATAAATAACGTAGAGCCATCTTCTTTTATAGCTTCTACATTGGACTTATCCTCTCCTGTGTACTCTTTACCATCCTTACCAAATAATACAAGTTTAGAAGGATCTGTCACAAGATTTCCATCGTTATCGATTGCCTCCCCTTTATCATTCATTTTAAATGTAAACACTTGATACCTTACAATGTTAAAGCCGTCCAAAGCCGACATTAATACTGATTGAGTACTTCTTCCATCTTCAACATTTCTACTATCAGCATAAATTGTTGTTTCTGATAAAACTCTTAGATTAGGATTGGCCTTTTGGATTTTTGCTATATCTTCCTTGTTATAGACTCCATTCCCTTCTAACATATCCGTTTTTCCAGGATTATAGGTAGTCACTTTTAGTGCATAGCCTTTTCTCAGAATGATGTTATCCTTTAATAGATATTGTTGTTTTTCTGAATCAGAATAGATTTTACCAGATTCCATGTCCGTTAAATTATTTGGTTTATTTTTTGAAAGATCTCCTTCTCCTAATTCTATTACATTCCCATAACTTGATGCATACGGATATTCTGCTTTAGTTTCCTTATTTTTTTCAGGCATTCTAATTTTAGTTTCAGCTTTTATCTGACCATCATCTTTGACAAAAAACCTCATATCTCCTGCAAAAGCTAATCCATCCACAATATCATTAATATTAGCGTATAAATCAAATGTCATCGTTTTTGAATGGGAATCATACTTGGTCGTTTTGATTTCTATCGATTTATAGTTATTTCCATAGTATACCTTGGCATTTTTAGAAACATTACTGATCTTTCCAAGAATTTCAAAGTGTCCATCTTTAGATGGGTTTAGAATGCCATAAATTTTTGATTTGATTTCATCAAGTTTTTCAGTTTCATATTCTAAGGCACTACCATCGTCATAAGCAATGATATTTCCCTTATCATCGTATTTATAATCGTATTCCTCTATTCTCTTACCAGTTTCACTTGTAAAGTCATCAACTTCTCTAAATTTCTTTTTAATGAGTTTCTTTAAATCTTTGCTTTCAAAGTCTCTAATTGTTGAAATTGTTTTATGAATAGTCAAGCTAGATTTTTCTTCGGTAGCCTCTTCATTTTCTTGATGATGTTCTACTTCAGTTGTATCTTTTTTAAGACTATCCTCTTTTCTATTTTCTAAATTTTTAAATTTAGATTCGGAAATCTCGCCAAGCTTTTGGTATTTAGATGAATCTTGATCAGGATCTACTAGATAATAGGAAATCATCCCATTTTTATCAGCATGATCAGCAAATTTAATTCTATGAATCTTTGTGAAATTGCTAGAACCGTCTAATGCAATCACTTCAATGATTTTTCCTCTTAAATCTCCTGCACCTTTAATTTCATAAATGGTATTTCCGTCTTTGTCAAGTTTTCTATTTCGTCCTTGACCCTCACCTGCATAAGTGACTTCAAGATTTTTCTCAACCTCTCCATCTTCATTAACAAGAGCGGCCCCAGCATACCAAACTTCGTTGGCAATCTCGTCAAATTTTTCAGGATGTTCTTTTTGATCTCTCGCAAATAGCGTTTCATTCTTATATTGCTCTTTGACCTTGTGATAAGTATCCTTTGTAATTAACTTAATTTTTCCAGGGTTTGAAAAATCAATTGAAACAATCTTTGGAGGGGTGTTATCAATTTTTACAGGAATATAGGAAACCTGCCATGGGTAATCCTTGGTTAATCTATATTTAAATTTATAGAAATATTGGCCTTCCGCAATCGGTTCAAATTGTCCTCGTATCTTAGTAGCAGGATCTTTTTTGTCATTACTTTCTGGGGCATTTTCTTCTCTACCTCTAGGGTTATAAATGAGTCCATCCCATTTCAAGTCACCCCAAACTTTTAGCTTAGAAGATTTAATGCCCTTTGCATCATTTCTTTTAGAGTTTAAAATTCCTTTAATAAAGTGTTCTCTCGAAATGACTTTTAAGTCTTTTTGATTTTCTCCTTCTTTATTTGTATTTACTATTGAAATCACCCCTTCTTCTGCACTTCTTAATACAAGTGGAGAAGGCGTTAATCCTCTCTCAAGTTGAGCATCTTGAGGATTTCCATTTGAATCTAAAGGATAGATTTTAGCAATATTAGAGCCACTTGATGAAGGTGCGTTGATTCCTTCGTTATTGAAAGCAAATAATTCTGGATTTTGATCTAGGGATGTTGTATTTTTATCTTTTCTATTTTGGATAACTCCTGCTGGATTAAATTTATCTATACCATGTTCTCCACCAATCCCCTTATTTAAGGTACCTGGAATTTTTGGTTTACCATCATCATCATAACCTTCCATTGCTTTTGATTTTGATCCTTCTTCCCAGGCCCATTTATCAAGGATTGGTTCGTGGTTCCAATTCCCAGCAAATCCCATTAGAGGCATCGACAAAGAAGGTTGGAAGTTTCTTTTCTTACCGTTGGAGTTTAGAGCTTCCATTTCTTCCACTGACTCAAAATGAATAAATGATTCTACAAATTTATTTTTGTTTTTAGCTTCTCCAACATTTATAACCGCATTTAAATCAAAGCTGGAATTTGGACCTATAGTGAAAGTATCATGCTCAAATGTGATATTTGCTCCTTTGACTTTTTCTGGGTGAATTTCTGGAACAATTTGCTTCCCGTCCGGAGATTTTTCATCTTTATATGTTTCATCGAGTTTTAGCCTATCAGTTAGAGCATCTGTAGTTACAGTTGATGCAGAAACTTTAAAGGTTAAAGGTCTGTTTGAGGTATTGTGAAGCTTAATTGTAAAGTATTTTTTATCACCTTTTATTTCTTTAAGAGAAATGGAACCATATGAATTTACCAAACCTTTAGAATCTGTATTTTTGAAAGTTGCTACAACTTCATTTCTCAAAGCGTTGGCAACATTAATTAGCCCCGCTCCCTGCTGTCTAGGTGATGCAAAGTATTGACTCTTTTCTTTCCAAGAGGTTGCATCCATCATAGGTCTTGCAGTATTTTGTAGAGCTATTTTTGTAAGACTTGTAAGGTCTATTTTGTCATCTCCCTTAAGATTTTTCAAGACAGGTCTTTCAAGCAATTCCTTTAATTTTGGTCGAATCAAAACAGTAGAAGCTGCTACGATTGGAGTTGCCATACTAGTTCCTGACATATAACCATAAGTGGATTTACCATTGATAACATTTAGAGTGGATTTAATATTTTTACCAGGTGCTGAAACATCCGGTTTTAAAAGCAAGTCTGTTCTTGGCCCCCAAGATGTAGACCCTGCTGGGACTATAATATCTTCTTTATAAAGTTCTTTGTCTGTGTCAGCTGCAAATTTAAAGTCAATTTCTTTTTCATCACCTACATTCGGTTTATTAGAATTATAGCTTTCCATATCAATTGGATAGTATTGTTCTAAGTTATCTTTAAAATCTTCCTTATTATTTCTTTTGACTTCAGTTTTTTTATCAGGGTTAATCATGTTCCATAATTTTACACCATCATCTCCTGAAATTGAAAATACTTGACTAGTAGTCCCTTCATCCGCTTCATATCCCATAGCTGGAAGGTCTGTCCAATTATCTCTATTGTAGTAATTTACAGTATTTACAACCATAATGGCACGTGCGCCTTTATCCGTTGCTCTTTTAAAAGCATCTTTTAAATCCTTGGTATAAATTCTATCCATTACTGCAATTTTGCCCTTAAGATCCAAGCCTATCAAATCTTTGTCTTGACCTTTGCCTATATATACAAATTTTAATTTATTTGGAGTTTTTGACCCATCCTCATTTGTTAGGATTTTATTTTTATCGAAAAAAGCTCCTATATTTCTGTATTTAAAACTTTGTCCTCCAATGTTAACCTTATCAAACTCAATGGTTTGATTTTTAGCAGAAGCGACCGCTATCGCATCTTCATGTGCGGCAGTTCGTGTTACATTTCCAGTATCTGTCATTTTCAGATTATTATTCGCTACTAAATCCCAAGAAGAACTTGAAGCAGAAGTCGCAAAATTACCTGTAGCAACAACCATTGGGATTCCAGCTTTTCTTAATGCTCTAATAGCCTCCCAATATTTCTCGCCTACAAGACCTGTTCCCGTAAAGCCAGATGATACCGAAACAACATCGACATTGTGTTTGATCGAATCTTCAATAGCATGAAACATTGTTTCATCACCCGCGAACCCAGATCCTGCGTCAGAGTACATTTTATAAGAGAAAATTTGTGCATTAGGCGCAATTCCATCTATGCCATTAAAGTTCTTGATATCTTTTTCAGTATCATTTCCAGCAAGAATCCCTGCAATATGCATCCCATGTGGGTCAAAATAATCCCTACCATCATCATATTTCTCTACAGTGATTTTACCACCATTATAATAATTGAACGCATGAGGGATTTTATCACTCAACCAATAATTTTTATCAGTGCCTTTTAAATCTTCTTTTTTAAATTTCATTGAGTCTTTGGCATCATCATCGATCCTCATAGCCTTATGCCTATAATCTGTTCCAGTATCGATATTTGAAATGACCATACCTCTACCATCAAAATTTTTCCCAAATGGAGCATTAATAGACTTTAGGTAATCAATAGCTTCCTCAACTCCAATTTCCTTTCTGGCATGATTCATCATTGGTTGGACTTTTTGTGATCGTTCAACCGACGAAACACCTTCCATTTGTTTAATTTTGTCCAAATTATCTGGAGTTGTTTCAATGGCAGCGCCATTAAAAATCGTATTATAGGTATATAAAACTTTTGTATCCTCAAGATTGGATAGTTCCTTAATTACTTTTTCTCCAGATTCTTTATCTTTAAATTCAGCAATATAGACAAGTTTATCTTCTTTTTTAGGATTTTCTGTATCTTTATTTACAAATGAGTTCGCATCATCTCCTTTGGATTGATTGGAGTCTTCTTTGATACTTGCTCCTTCGTTACTAGTTTTTTTGTCTATCTTAGGCTTTCTACTAACAACTTCTTTTTCCTCAATAACTGTTGTCTTCTTCTCCTCAGTATCCTTTGAAGTTTCTATAACATTATGAATATCTTCAGATTGTTCATTGTTTTCTGTTTCTTTATCTGCTACTACTTTTTCTTTACCAGAAATTTTTAAAGCATCTTCAGAACTAGGTGCATCTGCTACTACTTTTTCTTTATCAGAAATTCTTAAAGCATCTTCAGAACTAGGTGCATCTGCTAAAATTACCTCATTGGGGGCATATGCTGCTAAAATAACTGCAGCAGTAGTTAATGACAATACCGTACTTTTTTTCATTATAATTCCTTCATTTTTTATTTTAAACCCAATAGATAGAAAACTTTAACTTTGCTAGCCTTTGTTATAAAAAGTTTTATGACGTATTATCTAGTGGGATAGAGTAGTACATTTATATATAATTGTTAGCTCTCTGAAAAATAGTATATCAATTAAAAAAATTTAAGTCAAGAAAAATTAACCCAGGTTAATTTTTTTTTTAATCCATGTTAACAAATAGATTAGTCAATAAATATTATAGTTAACTGGGTACAATATAAACTCATTCCTCCCATCAAAAATAGTAGCAATCAACTGGAATAATTACCAAAATCGCAAAAAGGGGTATGGATAGAATTTATGCCTTAATAAACATGCAAAAACAACCGCTATAATTTTCAACGGTTGTTTGTAACATATTTAATGTTTAAATCTCATCCTATTTTATATCTTACGAACCCGCACTTTCGTAAGCGTCCAAGCCCCTGTCCCAGAGTTTTAAAGAAATAACAAAGAAAACAAGGGAAATCAACATCAAACCACCGATGTTAAAGAGCCCGTCTTTGTCCTGCAAGAAATAGCTGGCAGGATAGTAGGCCGTAAAGGCGAAAGGCACGATAAAGCTAATCAACCAACGAAGAAGCGAATTGTAAATGGAAATCGGATACTTGGCAAAATCATTAAACATATAGAAAATATAAATCATGGCACCTGACTGCTTGGTCCAAAAAGCGATGCTGGCAGTCGCGATTTTCAAGGAAGTATAGATCAAGGTCGCAAAAGGAATACAGACTAGAAAAATCAGGAATTTTGGAAGAGTCCAACCAATGCTAGACACTGTGGTCGCTAACAAAATACCACCGACCAATAGTTCGCCCAAGGCATCAATCTGAAAGGTCTCAACGAGGATGTGAAAGAGCGGATTGATAGGACGCGTCAGGTACTTGTCAAACTCTCCCTTTCTCACCAATCGTTGCCCCAGTGCCCAGAGATTGTCAAAAAAGAGATGGTCCAGTCCCTTGGGAATCAAGGAAAATCCATAGATAAAAGCGATTTCTTGAAAAGTCCAACCTTCTAGCGAGGGGATGTGTTGAAAGAGCACATTGAGAAACAAGAGGTTCAAGCCTTGAGTCAGAAAAACTCCTAGCACACCAACCACAAAATCAACCTTGTATTCCATGATTTGCTTGATGTATTGTCTGATAAAAATCAGATGCATGCGTTGATATTTTTTCATACTAACCTCCTTGAATGGTGATAAAGGACTGGACTCGTTTCCAAATCAACTGAGACAAGCCCACCATCACTAAGAGCCAGAAAAACTGCAAAGCGAATGCCTGAAGAATCTGACTGGCATCGTATTTCCCAACAATGATCATAACTGGAGTATAAATTAAAGATGAAAAAGGCAAGAAGGACAGAATATCTGAAACCACCTTGGGAAAGAAAGCCAAGGGAATTAAACTCCCAGACATAAAAGCCACTATGGAAGTCTTGAGTAGATTGGAACCCCATAGATTTTTAAAGACAAAGGCTGAAAATCCAAAGCAGATATTAAAGAAAAAGTTGATTAGGTAGGCTAGGGCTAAGCTAAAGAGATAAAGGACAGTTAAGCCCAGCACTTCTACAATACCTTGCCCAGATAAGATTTTCATCAAGACAATAACACTTAAAAATGGCAATCCAACAGAGATAAAAATCAACCACTTAGATCCAAGCTCTGTGAAGAGATAAGAGGTCGCAAAATGCACTGGTCGCAACAAGCGCATGATAATGGAACCATCCTTGACCTCCTCCCCAATCATGAAGGAAGAATCTGACTTGGTCAACAGATTGGTCACAAAACTCATGATGATGTAGAGGGTGATATCTGCCATACTAAAGCCTTGAATCAAGGACTCTTGCGAGGAATCAAAGACTGCCTTCCAGAGATAAAAGGCCACAAAAGCCCCCATGACATCGCCAATCCGATAGAGAAGAAAATTGACTCGATAGCTAATCAACTCCTGAATCCCTGCATTGATAAAGGGTTTATAACGTCTCCAAAATTTGACCATCTTAGAGCTCCTTTCGGTAGAAGCGACGGATAATATCCTCAATATCCGTATCCTCCATTTTCAAATCACGGATTTCAAAATCAGACAGGGTTTGCTTGATAATATCAGCCGACTGGTAGCGGGAACTATCAAATTCAATATTAAGGCTATTTCCTTGTCTATCAATGGTCATATCAGGCAAGCCTTCATAGTGAGAAGCGAGATGACTTTGACCTGGCACCAGTTCAAAGGAAAGAGTCTTCATCTTGCCAAAGGTTTCCTTGAGCTGACTCACCGTTCCATCAAAAATCTCCTGCCCCTTGTCAATCATGAAAATCCGATCACAGAGCTGCTCAATATCACTCAAGTCATGAGTGGTCAAGAGGATGGTTGTTTCTTCCTCCTGATTGATCTGGGTAATAGCGCGACGAATGTTATCCTTGACCGAAACGTCCAAACCAATGGTCGGCTCATCTAAAAAGAGAACTTTGGGATTGTGGAGCAAGGAAGCCGCAATATCTGCCCGCATCCGTTGGCCAAGTGAAAGAGTGCGCACGGGGTCTTTGATAAAGTCCTTCAAATCCAAGACCTCATTTAAAAAGTCCATGCGCTTGTGAAAGAGCGAGTCTGGCACATCGTAAATCTCCTTCAAAACCGTGTAGGTCTCTTGCAGAGCCAAATCCCACCATAGCTGGGTACGTTGTCCGAAAACGACTCCAATATCCTTGACATAATCTTGGCGATTATCCTGCGGAATCTTGCCGTTAATCCGACAAAAACCAGATGTCGGTTTCAAAATCCCTGTTAGCATTTTGATGGTTGTCGACTTCCCAGCACCATTTGCCCCGATAAAACCTAAAATCTGCCCCTTGGGAACTTCAAAAGTCAAATCCTTGACCGCTTCAAAGGTCTGTTTTTCAGGATGAATAAAGGAGCGCAAAGCTCCCTTCAAGCCCGGTTCCTTTACTGTCTTCACAAAATTTTTCTGAAGATGTTCCACTTCTATCATTGCCATGTCTATCTCCCTGTCGCAAGGAATAGCAACATTGTATTTTTGGCTACAAATATTCTAAATCCTTGCTTTCTACACCTTCTCAATATTATTACAGAAGGATTTATACCAACCTATTATAGTCCAATAAAAACTAGAATGCAAGCGTTTGCCTATAGATTATGAAATTAGAGATTTCTCTCTTAAAATCATACTTTTAAACAAAAATTCTGGTTTAGTAGTTTACTTAAAACATCAAAAAAAGCCTGCCCGATGGGCAGGGTTTTTGGTAAGAAAAAGAATTTTTTTAATCGAAAAAATTCACGATTCTACTGTTAATCTTTCAGCATTTAATTATTGTCATCTGTCTAAAATTAAAATGATCTCTAAACCATCAATTACTCTTTAAAAAATCTTCAATCTGAGAAACTATTTCATGACTTTGATAATGATAGAGGTCGTGAGGCGCATCCATATAGACGACTTGAACATTAGACTGGTCGCTTGCAAATCTCTCTGCATAACGTTGCCATTCTGATTGGCTAAAACTGGTGCCTTCGCCGTTAGATACCAGTAATAAGGTGGGAATTTTCGGATTGATGCTAGAGGGAACTTTCTTAGCATTTTCCTTTACCGTTTGAGATTCATAAAGCATGGCTTGTGACATCAACTGCTTATAAGCTAGAAGTTTATATTGTTTTCGTTCATTTTCGGTCAGAGTTTGATTTTTTATATAAAAAGACTCAGGTAAATAGCGTAATAAACCAATCTTGCTACTCCAATATGCCACAGTGAGCAAGGCCTGATTATCCTTTAAATTCTCATAACTTGACGGCAGTGCCCAATCCAGACCAATCAAGGCTTTCACTTCATCAGGATACTTCTCCTGCCAAGCCAAACTCTCTAGACTAGCCATGGAATGAGACAGAATGATAAACGGCCCTGTGATATTTGCTTGGGAAAGAGCTTGGCGAGTCTCAGACAAAACCTCCATCACATCTCTTGAATGATTGCTATCATCACTATAACCATATCCCGCCCTCTCCACGATAACTAGCTTATACTGTTTCGATAAGGATTCCGATACTTCTTTAAAATCCAATATAGGAGAAGCAATACCAGCACCTGAGATAACTACTATAGTCTCAGGTCCTTCACCTTGAACATAAACATTCATTTGATGACCATTGACAAGAACTTGCTGTCCCACAGGTGTTAGTGAGGCTTGTTCCTTTTCCAAACTGATACGGTGAAAGATGAATGTAGCGAGTAAAAACAAAAGAAGCAAACTAATGAAGCCAAAACACCATTTTTTCAGTTTTTTCATAGCATTATTGTACAAAAATTAGAATCTTTTAGCAACTTAAGATTGGTTCTTCTACAGTATATTGGCTATATATTCACAAACCAAAAAACCCACCCAATGGGCAGGTTCTGTATGTATTGTTCAGCTAGATTAAGCTTTACCTTCTGAACCGAATACGTCGATACGTTCTTCAACTGATGCTTGGATAGCTTTTACACCGTCAGCCAAGAATTTACGTGGGTCGAAGAGTTTTTTCTTGTCGTATTCTGCTTCGTTTGCTTCATAGTCACGAGCAAATTTACGAGTTGCGTTAGCGAATGCGATTTGACATTCAGTGTTAACGTTAACTTTCGCAACACCAAGTTTGATCGCTGCTTGGATTTGGTCATCAGGAATACCTGAACCACCGTGCAATACGATTGGGAAGCCTGGAAGAGCTTCTGTCAATTTCTTCAAGTGGTCAAGGTCAAGACCTTCCCAGTTTGCTGGGTAAGGACCGTGGATGTTACCGATACCAGCTGCCAAGAAGTCGATACCAGTTGCAACCATTGCTTTAGCGTCTTCGATTGGAGCCAATTCACCTTTACCGATGATACCGTCTTCTTCACCACCGATAGTACCAACTTCAGCTTCTACTGAGATACCTTTAGCGTGTGCTTTTTCAACAACGTCTTTAGCCAATTTAAGGTTTTCTTCAACTGGAAGGTGTGAACCGTCAAACATGATTGAAGTGTAACCAACTTCGATACACTCAAGTGCATCTTCGTAGTGACCGTGGTCAAGATGGATAGCTACTGGTACAGTGATACCCATTGACTCAACAAGGTTAGCGATCAAGTTGCGAGCAACTTTGTAACCACCCATGTATTTAGCAGCACCCATTGAAGTTTGGATCAAAACTGGAGCTTTTTTAGCTTCTGCTGCACGCAAGATAGCTTGAGTCCACTCAAGGTTGTTTGTGTTAAATCCACCAACTGCATAACCGTTGTCACGAGCTGCTTGGACAAATTTTTCTGCTGAAACGATTGCCATTTGTCAGGCCTCCTATATATTTTTTGGGACATCCCATTTACATTGTTCATTTTATCACTTTTTGATAAAAAAAGCTAGTTTTTCCCATACTTTAGATTGAATTTCTTCTCATCCAATCAATGTAACCCCTTTCTTCTCCTTAGTCCAGAGTGACTTTGGGATAACGTATGAAGAAGGTCAATCGATCACCCTGGATCTCAAAATGATAAGGTAATTTCTCATGTTCTAATAAACTTTTGACCACAAAGATCCCCATCCCCGAACCCTTGGCCTTGCGACTAGCATTGTCAGAAAAAGACTGGGCCAATTTTTCTTGTTCCTCAGGACTACAGCTATTCTCGATATAGAGCTCCCCTTCTCTTTCACCAATTCGAACCAAGCTGCCTGGAGTGGAGTGCTTGATAGCATTGCTGATGAGATTCGATAATATCAGTTTCATGACAGATGGGTTTATGTAAGCTTGCTGACGGGTTAGGCTAATGTCCACCTGAAGTTCTCTCTCCTTGGCGAGCAAAGCATAATCATTAACCAGACTTTGCGTCATCTGAAGAAGGTCGACCTCTTCTTTCTCGTCTCGCAATTCCTGAACAGAAGAAAGAGACAGTATCTGGAGAACGTGGTGGCTGAGGTCATCCACAATCCCCAAGGCAACTCCAAGATAGTGGTCTCTATCCTTATAACGGCCGACATTTTCTTTCATATTTTCGATTAGGATTTTCAAGCTAGCTAGTGGAGTTTTCAATTCATGAGAAGCCCCTCGTAGGAACTCAACCTTCATCTTCTCCAGCTGGAGAATAGCTTCATTCTTGTCATGCAAGTCCGCAATGACAGTCAAAAGATGCTGGTAAAGGCTATTGATTTGTTCCTTGAGATCACCAATCTCATCCTTAGAATCCACGCGCAATCGCACTTGGGCATCCAAATCCATCATCCGACGGGTCACCCGCTTGATTTCCAAAATCGGGGCAACAATGGTACGAGCATAGATGTAGGCCACCAAGAGGGAAATCAGAAAGGATGCTAGCAAGGTATAAGGAAGAAATTGGAGACTGATCTGCTCTGCTTCCTTTTGCAAGTCCATGGACGCTAAAAACTGGAGAGTCATGGTGCTACCATCTTGCGTTTTCACCTCACGCTCCTCGATAAAGAGGGAAGTGGTCTGGCGATCCGTGTCCAGAGGAAGGTTGTCCTTGACTTCTAACTTGTCTTCGGTCATCTCTCCCTTGACAGCCCCTTTGATATCACTGCTCTGGGAATACAAGTCCAACACTTGCTCGATGCTTTGCCTATCTTTTCCGTCTAGGGATTGGGCAATGGCTGTCGCTTTCTGACCAATGGTTTCCTGACGATGACTCAGATAAGTTGACGGAAAGAGAAAATAAATAGCTAAATGAAGACAAATAACCAGAACACTAAAAATCGAGAAGGTATAGATAAATATCTTTGTAAATAAACCTGTTCGTTTCATTTTCGCTCCAATTTATAACCAACATTGCGCACTGTGAGGATACAATCCAAGTCTAGCTTTTTCCGCAGTTCCTTGATGTAAACATCAATGACACGGTCAAAGGGAACCTCATCTGTCACCTTCCAGACGGCATCAATAATCTGAGAGCGGGTCAAGACTCGTCCTTCATTTTTTACCAGATAGTCCAAAATTTCCAACTCTTTGGCATTAATGGCCACTTCTTGACCTGCGAGGCTTGCACTGTAACTCTCAAAGTCCACCTTGGTGTCCTTATAGGAGAAGACTCGTCCTGTATCGTAGTAGCGCTTGAAAATCGCGTCTACCCTCACTTTTAAGAGGGAGAGGGAGAAGGGTTTTTCCAGATAGCCGTCTGCTAGAGAAGCAAAAGCACTCATCTTGTATTCTTCATCCTGAAAGGCTGTCAGCATCAAAACAGGAACCTGACTGGTCTTACGAATCTCCGCTAGGACTTCTAAACCATTGAGCTTGGGCATCTGGATATCCAGTAAAACTAGTGCTACTTCATAGCTGGAAAATTGTTCTAGGGCTTCCTCGCCGTCCGCAGCCTGAATGGTCTCATAACCACAATCTGTCAAATAGTCACTGATTCCCTCACGAATCATCTCTTCATCTTCTACAATTAAAATTTTCATAGAAAAACCTTTCACATTTCTTTAATTTTCTTTTAAATCATCCCTGTTTCATCCTGAAAGGAAAGGCTTTAGGGAGATGAAATACATAAAAATGCTACCTATATTATACCCCATTTAGGGGAGAATAGGTAGCAAGTTTTTTATTCGCTATCGAGCAAGAGTTCTTTTGGTTGTTTTCTGAGGAGATTGCTTGAAGCAAGCGCCATAACGAGAACCACTAGAACCAAGGCAAGGACAAAGACGATGATAAAGTCTGATGTCTGAATGGAAATGTCTAGGCTCGACAAGGTCTTGCTAAAGCCATCTACTTCTGCACCACCACCAAGGTTAGAGGCTTGAGCTGCCTTGCTGGCTTGCTTGGCAACACCTGAAGTCACATTGGCAAGAACAGTATTTCCGATGGCACGAGCTGTGTAGTTGGCTAGGAAGTAAGCAGAAACGAGAGCAGGAATAGCAATCAAGATTGATTCTGTGATAAATTGACCCAAGATACTTGCCTGCTTGAGACCGATAGAGAGGAGAATTCCCACTTCCTTGCGACGGGCATTGATCCAAAGACTGAGCAAGAGTGCAAGGAGAAGAACTGAGAAGCTCAAGCTACCCCAGAAGAGGAGGTTGGCCATCTTGTACATACCAGAGATGGATTGCTCTAGAGCTGGGTAGTTAGAGGAGCTCTTCACAAGTGTGTAGCTCTTCCAGTTGATACCGCTGATACCATTCAACTCTTTCATGACGTCATCCAAGTTCTTGTCTGCTGTTACAAAGAAGGTTGCGTCCCCATAAATAGCTGTGTCTTCTGTATATCCATAAAGTTTTGCAGCAGTGTGAATGTCTGTGATAGCTGTGTTTTCATAGAGTTCTTGTGAGTAGGTTACTGCTGACTTATTGTGACCATCAAAGAGTCCCTTGATTGTCACTTCGACTGTTTCCTTGGCCCCTTTTTCATTGTCTGCATCATAGACATTAGAGTCCAATTTGACCTTATCTCCGACTTTCCAGCCATGTTTGGCTGCCAAATCCTTGTGCATGAGAATCTTGTCTTTGTCGTCGTTGGTTAGGTGCTCACCTTCAACCAGCTTATATGAGCCAGAGACAAACTTGTCTTCTTTAGAGGAGTCATTGACACCTGTAATCATCAAGCTGCTTCCAAACCGTTTGGCACGGTCAGCAGTGAGATTTTTCTTGGTTTCTGGCGTTTCGATGAGGTCGTATCCAGTCAAATCTCCGATAGCGTTGATGCGTTTAACATAAGACTCGATGGCCTTATTTTCGGTGATTTTTTTGATATCCTCACCCTTGATATTCCCAGAACCACGTGGCGTTCCTTGATTGACGCGACGATTGATTTGCATGGAGAAGCTATTGGTGATATTTTTAAAGGTCTCCTGAGAAGCCTTGGCAGTAGCTCCCTTAATCGACAAGCCGACCAAACTCAAGCTCGCCATGAGGAGAATAATCAGGAAGATAACAATCGATTTGAAAAACTTCCTTGTAACATAGGCAAATGCGTTGTGTAACATAGGTTCCCTTTCTAGATTTGATTTCATAATTCTATCAAAACAAACTCATCTTATTTTGTAGTATTGCGAGTTTCAGTCAGTTTCTTGTCCTTCAATTCAAGTGTAATATCTGACGCTTGTGCCACTTCTTTACTGTGGGTGACGACGATCACACATTTACCTGTTTTCTGGGCAAGTGATTTGAGCAGTTCGATAATATCTCCAGCAGTTTTAGGGTCCAGATTTCCTGTTGGCTCATCAGCTAGAATAACTGGAGCTTCTGAGACTAAACTGCGAGCGATGGCTACACGTTGCTGTTGACCACCTGATAACTGGAGAACGTTCCGCTTGATCTGACTTTCATCCAAACCAAGCTCAAGAAGTGTATCCTTGCTTGCTTTTTTGTTGACCAAGCGGATATTTTCCAGCGGAGAAAGATAATCTATCAAGTTATAATTTTGAAAGACCAGGGAAATATGGTGCATGCGATGGTAAGAATACCCCTTATTCCGAATGTCCTCTCCTTGGAAAAGGATAGAACCTTCAACAGGACTATCTAGACCAGCAAGGAGGGACAAGAGAGTGGATTTCCCTGCTCCTGACTCACCAATGATACTATAAAATTTTCCGGGTTCAAAATTATACTTGATCTGATATAAAACTGCTTCAGCAGTGTTCTTATAACGGTAGGTAACATCTTGCAATTGTAATAAAGTCATGATTTCTCCTTCTTAACTAATAGATGATAAAATTTCTTTCGGCGATTTTCTAAATAGAAATACGAAACAAAGGGCTACAGACAAGCAACCAATCAGGAGCAGAAAGACATAGGATTCTGCAAAGGATAGGAGACTGGTTGATAGACCACTTGCTTTGGCCAGCGTGTCCTGTAAAGTTACCTGATCTCCACTGGCTAGTACAGTTTGGAGTAGATAGGATGTGATGGCATTTCCTGCAACAAATGCTGGAAGCAAAGCTCCAAGAGATACCAAAACTAGCTCTAAACAGAACTGGAGGAAGATTGAGATCTTGCTTTTTCCAAGTGCCAGAAGAATCCCCACTTCGTAGACTCTTTCTCTCAACCAGAGGGACAAGACCAAAATTAAGGCTCCAGCTCCAGCTATCAACATCCCATAAAGGAAGATGGTGAGGAAGGTTTGGAAGGTTGCCACTGAGTCTTTGATTTGTTCAAAGGCCTTGTTCTCCTTCTCAACTTGGTAGCCTTGACTTTCTAAAGCCAAGTTTTCTACCTGCTTCATGAGTCCGTCCATTTCCTTAGGATTTTCTACATAGAAGCGAGCTGCACTGACTTGCGGTTCACTATTTCCCAGAAGCGTTTGGCTGCTTTCATAGTCTGTAAAGACCTGGTTTTCACTGAAGTCGGAAGACAAGCCTGTGAATTTTTCTTGTTTCTTACCAGAAAAGATGCCGACAATCTCAAACTCTACTGTTTGCCCTTTTCCAGCTTCGGACTGACCAGCATCCAAGCGAATCTTGTCATGAAGCGAAAGACCGTTCTTCTTGGCCAACTCTTCGTGGATAAGGATTTTCTTGGAATCCCCTTTTTGAAGGTGTCGCCCTTCTTTTAGGTTGAAAGCCGAACTGGTAAAGGTGACATCCTTGGATGAATCCTCAAGAGCCGTTAAGCTAACCAAGTTCTTGTCTGCAGCTGACAAATCATCACGTTCTACGCTCTGCTCACCACTCACCGCTTCCTTGTCTTTCAGTTTTGCGACCGTCTCAAGTTCAGGAGAGACATTTTCCAGTCCCTTAATCTTGCTCACGGATGCAAGGTCAGACAACTTGAAGGTCTGTCCATTTTCTATCTTTTTGATAGAAAATGAAGTATTGAGTGATTTGTAAAGATTGCTTTCTACTGTTTTGTTGGACTTCATCAGAGTCAAACAGGCTGAAATTCCTGCTAAAAGGACAAATAAAATCAGAAATAAAATAAAACTTCTCAGTCGTTTTCTGCTGACATAAGCCCAAGCTCTTTGGATTGGATTCATTTGTCACCTCCATGTTTGTAAGACTATTATAAAATCCAAATATGAAATGTTTATGAAATCGAAAATTTTTTTGATTTATTTTTGAAAAAAACAAAAAAGCTAGCAAACGCTAACTTTTCTTCTTATATAAGGATGTATAGTACCAATCAAAAATCTACTTCATTTTAAAAATGATAGTCACATCTTTCTGATTAGTATTTTTCCATCTCCTAAGTTCTTCATTTTCTGACTTGTGTTTGAGGAAATTCTTGATAGGATGAAATGGAAAACTCAGTTTAAATGTTCTGATACAATGACTGTTCTTGATGCCAATATTTTTCGATATAGGAAACGTAGCCTCTAATCTTATTTGTAAAAACAAAAAAGAGCTAGCCAAAGCTAACTCTTACCCTATGCGGAGAGAGGGACTTGAACCCTCACGACCTAAAGCGGTCACAGGATCCTTAGTCCTGCGCGTCTGCCAATTCCGCCATCCCCGCGTCGATTACTTTACTAGTATATCAACTTTCAAAATCTTTGTCAACACTTTTTTCAGATTTTTTTCATTTTTCCAACAGTCTTATAGTTCAATTTCAGCAAGGTTTTCATCCAGTAATTTTGCTCCCAATGTGTTCTTAAAATGCCCAAGAGCAAACTGATGATTTTCTGGCCAAATAGAGGCAACTGCAGGCTTGACAATCTCGATTTGATAACCTAAATTATAGGCATCAATAGCCGTATGAAGGACGCAAATGTCCGTCAGGACTCCAGTTAAGATAACAGTATCAACCCGACGTTCCCGCAAACGGATATCTAAGTCCGTTCCTGAAAATGCTGAATAGTGACGTTTGTCCATCCAAAAGACGCGACTATCCGCCTCATGCTCAGCATAAAAATCAGCTAGGGGGCCATAAAGGTTACGCCCACTAGTTCCGATGATATTGTGCGGTGGAAAAAGCTTACTTTCTGGGTGGAATGTATCCTTCTCCTCATGAGCATCAATGGTAAAAAAGACATAATCCCCACGTTCAAAAGCCAGTCTGGTTACCTGATCAATGGCTTTTGATATTGCTTGAGCGGGTGCTCCAGCAGTTAGCTTTCCATGATCTGCTACGAAATCCTCTGTATAGTCAATCGAGATTAAAGCTTTTGCCATTAGTAATCCCTCTTTTTCACTTCCTCAAAAATATCACCAATTAGAACTTTGAGATAAGTCCCCTTCATTCCTAATGAACGACTCTCAATAATTCCCGCTGACTCCAGTTTACGAAGCGCATTGACAATCACTGAGCGTGTAATGCCAATACGGTCTGCAATAACAGACGCAGTCAGCTGCCCTTCATTTCCATCCAATTCAGCTAAAATAGCTGATACGGCACGAAGTTCTGAATAGGAAAGGGTGTTGACCGCCATGGTAACAGCCGTACGACGGCGAATATTCTTCTCATCTTCTTCACGTTGGAAGTTCAACAGTTGAATTCCCACAACCGTGCTCGCAATCTCGACAAGGATCAAATCTTCATCTTCAAACTTCTTATCATTGCGCCAAATAATCAACGAACCTAGGCGAATCCCTGATACATGAATCGGAGCGATGGTCGTCAAACCATCTGGAAAGTCCGCACGGCTCTCTACAGGGAAAATAGTCAAATCATGTTCAACAGGAAGATTGGCTTCCGTGTCATAAATCATGTTTGCGCCTTGTACATAGACCTCAGGGAAGGTTTTAGTTTGGAAGAACTGTTCTACACGGTCATTATTTGTCTTATAACGCATAAAGTAGCCCAAGAGACGTCCCTTGTTATTCACAATACAAGCGTTACAGTCAATAATATCAGCTAACTGGCGTGTGATCGCATTGTAAGGAAGTTCATCTTGAAGTTGCTCCTCAGAGCGCTTTAGAATAGACGTGATTTTTCTTGTTTTTTCTAATAAATGTGCCATTTTTTACCTCGCATATAATCGCTTCCATTATAACATAGAAAAGTCTTTATTTCAATAATTATCTGAAAATTGCTTATTTAATTGCAATTTTGAACAGCAAAAATATTTTAGAAAAAAGCGAGTTTTTTTATTGACATCCTATTTTATTTTTGATATTATAACATTATAAGAAGATGACATGATAAATCCCTTTCCGTTTCACCTATCCTTTACTATCACCATCTTCTTTTACTATCGGTCTCCTTATATATAAAAGCGATTCACAGTGTGAATCGCTTTTTTCTATTTGTCTCCTTTGTTACGAATAACAAAGCCTGTCTTCTTTTCGCTTGAAGTGTTGCGAGGTTTTTTATTGTCTTTATTACGGTAACGTCTGTCTTTATCAAAACGATCGTTCCCACGACTGCCTTTTTTGAAATCATCACGGCGACCATTACCACGGCGATCACGGTCTCGACGGTCGTCCCCACGACGGCCTCCACGACCTCCCTTACCTTTGCCACCAAAGCCATTACCTGATGGTTTAAATGGCAGTGGTTTTTCACGCGCAATCTCCACTTCAGGAAGGCTGTCTGGATCTTGGACTGTCAGGCTCAAGATATACATAGCCAATTCTTCTGGACTAAATTCTGCAGCTAACTTACGAGCATCTTTAGCAAATTTCTCAAAGTTCCCACGAATTGCTTCGTCTGCGAAGTCTCGTTCGATTTTCTTGAGAGCTACTTGTTTCTTAGCTTGGAAGGCTTCTTCTGCTGTTGCTGGTTTCAAGCCTTTCATGCGCTTCTTAGTCAAGTTTTCGATGATTTGAAGGTAGCCCATTTCATTTGGAGAAACAAAGGTAATAGATTGACCTGACTTACCAGCACGACCTGTACGGCCGATACGGTGAACATAACTTTCAGGATCTTGTGGAATATCGTAGTTGTAGACATGGGTCACACCTGAGATATCCAAACCACGTGCTGCCACGTCAGTCGCAACTAGAACATCAAGATTCCCATTTTTAAAATCACGAAGGACACGAAGACGTTTATTTTGGTCCAAATCACCATGAATCCCTTCAGCACGGAAGCCACGAATTTTAAGTCCACGAGTCAATTCATCTACACGGCGTTTGGTACGACCAAATACGATAGCAAGTTCTGGTTGTTCCACATCCATGAGACGTGTCATAGTATCAAATTTCTCTTGTTCCTTGACACGGATATAGTACTGATCCACCAGCTCTGTTGTCAATTCCTTGGCAGCAATCTTGACATGCTCAGGGTCTTTCATAAACTGAACACCGATACGTTTGATAGCATCTGGCATGGTTGCTGAAAAGAGCAAGGTTTGACGATTTTCAGGGACACGGGAAATGATGGCTTCAATGTCTTCAAGGAAGCCCATGTTGAGCATTTCGTCCGCTTCGTCAAGGATCAGGGTTTCAATATCTTGTAATTTCAAGGCCTTGCGTTTAATCAAGTCCAAGAGACGGCCTGGTGTTCCTACCACGATGTGGGCACCAGATTTAAGGGCCTTGATTTGTTTTTCAATGCTGGAACCACCGTAAACTGAGCGAACTTTCACTCCTTTGCTACGGCCAAAGCGGAAGAGTTCTTCTTGGCTTTGGACAGCGAGTTCACGAGTTGGAGCGATAACCAAGGCTTGGATGGTCGCTTCTTCTGTACGGATTTTTTCAAGGGTTGGCAAGCCAAAGGCTGCGGTTTTCCCTGTACCAGTCTGAGCTTGACCGATAACGTCTTTTCCTTCGAGAGCCAATGGAATGGTCTGTTCTTGGATGGGACTGGCTTCTACAAATCCAGCTTTTTCAATCTCTGCTAGCAATTCAGCAGACAAGTTAAATTCATTAAATTTCACGTTATTCTTCTTTCTAAAGGTGGTGCGAAGCCACCCTATAGGGCTTTAGTTTATACTTTTCTTTTCATGACGTATCTTCTACAAAAAAGAGATACCGTGTTGCTTCTTTTCCACGAAAGAAAAGTACTAGTTTCTTTGCAACCTATCTAGTATAACACAAGAGCGGGGCAAAAGATAGTAGAATCCTTAAGGAAAATCATGTAAACGATTTTCCACAAATATAAATACAGCCTTATATGATTCGTTTCTCCGTAGCGGAATTGTGCAAAAGTTTTTTTCTTGTGCTAGAATGAAATCAAACAGGAGGATTAAAAAATGTTAACATACGATTTAATTGTTATTGGATTTGGTAAGGCTGGTAAAACACTAGCTGGTAAATTGGCTTCAGCTGGCAAAAAAGTTGCCCTCGTTGAACGTAGTAAAGCTATGTATGGCGGAACTTGTATCAATATCGGATGTATCCCAACTAAAACCTTGTTAGTTGCTGCTGAGAAAGATTTGTCTTTTGAAAAAGTCATTGCTACCAAAAATACTATCACTGGTCGCCTCAATGGTAAAAACTATGCAACTGTTGCTGGTACAGGCGTAGATATCTTTGATGCGGAAGCACACTTCCTTTCAAATAAAGTCATCGAAATCCAAGCAGGTGATGAAAAACAAGAACTGACTGCTGAAACAATTGTCATCAACACTGGCGCTGTTTCAAACGTCTTACCTATTCCTGGACTTGCTACAAGTAAGAATGTCTTTGACTCAACAGGTATCCAAAACTTGGACAAATTGCCTGAAAAACTTGGAGTACTTGGAGGTGGAAACATCGGTCTTGAATTTGCAGGACTCTACAACAAACTTGGTAGCAAGGTCACAGTTCTAGATGCCTTGGACACATTCCTTCCTCGTGCAGAACCTTCCATCGCAGCACTTGCTAAACAATACATGGAAGAAGACGGCATTGAATTGCTTCAAAACATCCGTACTACTGAAATCAAAAACGACGGTGATCAAGTGCTCGTCGTAACTGAAAACGAAACCTACCGTTTCGATGCCCTTCTCTACGCAACTGGACGTAAGCCAAACGTAGAACCACTTCAACTTGAGAATACTGATATTGAACTAACAGAGCGTGGTGCTATCAAAGTCGACAAACATTGTCAAACAAACGTTTCTGGTGTCTTTGCAGTTGGAGACGTCAATGGTGGACCTCAATTTACCTACATTTCACTTGATGACTTCCGTGTTGTCTACAGCTATCTTGCTGGAGATGGCAGCTACACACTCGAAGACCGGCTCAATGTACCAAACACCATGTTCATCACACCTGCACTTTCTCAAGTTGGTTTGACAGAAAGCCAAGCAGCTGATTTGAAACTTCCATACGCTGTCAAGGAAATTCCTGTTGCAGCAATGCCTCGTGGTCACGTAAATGGCGACCTTCGCGGAGCCTTCAAAGCTGTTGTCAATACTGAAACAAAAGAAATTCTCGGTGCAACTATCTTCTCAGAAGGCTCTCAAGAAATCATCAACATCATCACTGTTGCCATGGACAACAAGATTCCTTACACTTACTTCACAAAACAAATCTTCACTCACCCAACCTTGGCTGAGAACTTGAATGACTTGTTTGCGATTTAAGTTGAGACTGATTTTTTAGCTAACAGCCCTCATCGGGCTGTTTTTGTTTATGCGAAATCTCAAATCTGTCTTTTCTTTCTTTTATGATATAATAGAAACATGAAATTAAAAACTACTTTAGGCCTTCTAGCTGGGCGTTCTTCTCACTTCATCTTGAACCGTCTTGGTCGTGGAAGTACGCTCCCAGGAAAACTTGCCCTTCACTTTGATAAAGATATTTTACAAAACCTAGCTAAAAACTACGAGATTGTCGTGGTCACTGGAACCAACGGGAAAACCCTGACAACTGCCCTCACTGTCGGCATCTTAAAAGAGATTTATGGTCAGGTTCTTACCAATCCAAGCGGTGCCAATATGATTACAGGGATTACGACAACCTTCTTGACGGCCAAATCCTCTAAAACTGGAAAAAATATTGCCGTCCTCGAAATTGACGAGGCCAGTCTATCTCGTATCTGTGATTACATCCATCCTAGCCTTTTTGTCATCACTAATATTTTCCGTGACCAGATGGACCGCTATGGTGAGATTTACACGACTTATAACATGATTTTGGATGCAATCCGTAAGGTGCCTACGGCTACAGTTCTCCTCAATGGTGACAGTCCGCTTTTCTACAAGCCATCTATTCCAAATCCTGTACAGTATTTTGGTTTTGACTTGGAAAAAGGACCAGCCCAACTAGCTCATTACAATACCGAAGGAATCCTCTGTCCTGACTGCCAAGGTATCCTCAAATACGAACACAATACCTATGCCAATTTGGGTGCCTATATCTGTGAAAATTGTGGCTGCAAACGTCCTGAATTGGACTACCGTCTGACAGACTTGGTTGAATTGACCAACAATCGCTCTCGTTTTATCATTGACGGACAAGAATACGGCATCCAAATCGGTGGACTTTACAACATCTACAATGCCCTTGCTGCGGTTGCCATTGCTCGATTCCTCGGCGCTGATTCGCAACGGATCAAACAAGGATTTGACAAGAGTCGTGCAGTCTTTGGTCGTCAGGAAACCTTCCATATCGGTGACAAGGAATGTACCCTTGTCCTCATCAAGAATCCAGTCGGTGCAACTCAGGCTATCGAGATGATTAAACTAGCGCCTTATCCATTTAGCCTTTCTGTCCTCCTCAATGCCAACTATGCAGATGGAATTGACACTAGCTGGATCTGGGATGCGGACTTTGAACAAATCACTGACATGGATATCCCTGAAATCAATGCTGGCGGTGTTCGTCATTCTGAAATCGCGCGTCGTCTACGGGTGACAGGATACCCAGCTGATAAAATCACTGAAACAAGCAATCTGGAGCAAGTTCTCAAGACCATTGAGAACCAGGACTGCAAACATGCCTATATCCTGGCTACTTATACTGCTATGCTGGAATTCCGCGAACTGCTGGCTAGTCGTCAGATTGTTAGAAAGGAGATGAACTAATGGTTTATACTTCAATTTCCTCAAAAGCTGGCAACTACCCTTATCAGCTCAACATCGCCCACCTCTACGGAAACCTCATGAATACCTACGGGGACAATGGAAACATCCTCTTGCTCAAGTATGTGGCTGAAAAACTTGGAGCTCATGTGACGGTTGACATCGTTTCTCTCCATGATGCCTTTGATGAAAACCACTACGATATCGCCTTTTTCGGTGGTGGCCAAGACTTTGAACAGAGTATTATCGCTGGCGACTTACCTGCTAAAAAAGAGAGCATTGACAACTACATCCAAAACGATGGTGTGGTTCTAGCCATCTGTGGTGGCTTCCAACTATTGGGGCAATACTATATTGAAGCTTCCGGAAGACGCATCGAAGGTCTAGGTGTCATGGGCCACTATACCCTCAACCAGACCAATAACCGTTTTATCGGTGACATCAAGATTCACAATGAAGATTTCAATGAAACCTACTATGGATTTGAAAATCACCAGGGTCGTACCTTCCTCTCAGACGACCAAAAACCACTGGGACAGGTGGTCTATGGAAATGGAAACAACGAAGAAAAGGTCGGCGAAGGAGTTCATTATAAGAATGTCTTTGGTTCCTACTTCCACGGACCTATCCTTTCTCGTAATGCCAATTTGGCTTATCGCCTAGTCACTACTGCCCTCCGAAAAAAATACGGTCAGGACATCCAACTCCCTGCCTATGAGGATATTCTCAGTCAAGAAATCGCTGAAGAATACAGCGACGTCAAAAGCAAGGCTGACTTTTCTTAAACCAAGAAAAACTATATCAAAGAACTCCCCTATCTTGTCGGAGTTCTTTTTGCCTGTTCTTTTACCCTTCTCCCTTGCATTTTCTCTCATTTTTTGCCAAAATAGAGGGGTAGAAAGAAGGTAGCATATGTCTAAATTACAACAAATCCTAACATATCTTGAATCAGAAAAACTAGACGTCGCTGTCGTATCTGACCCCGTCACTATCAATTACCTCACTGGCTTTTACAGTGATCCCCATGAACGCCAAATGTTCCTCTTTGTCCTAGCGGACCGGGAACCTCTCCTCTTTGTCCCAGCCCTTGAAGTGGAGCGTGCAAGCAGCACTGTTTCCTTCCCAGTAGTGGGCTATGTGGATTCTGAAAATCCATGGCAAAAAATCAAAAACGCTTTGCCTCAACTTGACTTCAAACGTGTCGCTGTTGAGTTTGACAATCTCATCTTAACCAAATACCATGGTTTGAAAACGGTCTTTGAAACTGCTGAATTTGAAAATCTCACTCCTCGCATCCAACGCATGCGCCTCATCAAGTCAGCTGATGAAGTTCAAAAAATGATGGTTGCTGGTCTCTATGCTGATAAGGCTGTAAAAGTTGGTTTTGACAACATTTCTCTTGATAAGACTGAGACAGATATCATTGCGCAAATCGACTTTGCCATGAAACGTGAAGGCTATGAAATGAGCTTTGATACCATGGTCTTGACTGGCGATAACGCTGCAAATCCACACGGAATTCCTGGTGCAAACAAAGTTGAAAAGGACGCCCTTCTCCTCTTTGACCTCGGTGTCATGGTTAATGGCTACGCCTCAGATATGACTCGTACGGTCGCTGTCGGTAAGCCTGACCAATTCAAGAAAGACATTTACAACTTGACCCTTGAAGCCCAACAAGCTGCCCTTGACTTTATCAAGCCAGGTGTGACTGCACATGAAGTTGACCGCGCTGCCCGTGAAGTCATTGAAAAAGCTGGTTATGGTGAGTACTTCAACCACCGTCTCGGTCACGGTATCGGTATGGATGTCCACGAATTCCCTTCTATCATGGAAGGAAACGACATGGTCATCGAAGAAGGCATGTGCTTCTCTGTTGAACCAGGTATCTATATCCCTGGTAAAGTCGGTGTTCGTATCGAAGATTGCGGTGTTGTTACCAAGGATGGCTTTGACCTCTTTACAAGCACCAGCAAAGATTTGCTTTATTTTGATTAAACTTAGAGACAAGCAAAAAGTCAGCTCAAATTGTGGATTATGTTGTTTTTGCGGAACAATCTGGTTTATTAGATTTTCTCCAAATTAAAGTAAACCGTTCTTTAGTTGATTATGTTTATGGTGTAGAGGCTGGTTTGGATAGTAACGCTCGTAAAAATCGTAGTAGCACAATAATGGAAGGTATCTTAGAACGACACGTTGCAAAAATAGCTCAAAAACAAGGACTTGAATGGAAAGCTCAAGCAACTGCCTCATTTATTAAATCAAATTGGGGTATTGAGGTGCTAGTAGATAAATCAGAACGGCACTTTGATGTAGCTGTTTATTCTAGGGAACGTCATAAAGTTTGGCTCATTGAAACGAACTACTATGGTGACAGTGGAAGTAAACTTAAAGCGGTTGCTGGTGAATTTACTAAACTTAATCAGTTTAGTAAAGAATCAAAAGATGACATTGAGTTTATCTGGGTGACAGATGGACAAGGTTGGAAAACTGCTCACTTACCACTCTCCGAAGCATTTGAACACATTCAAAATGTTTTTAATTTGAATATGCTTAAAAATAACTTTTTGCGTGAGCTTTTAAAATAAATCGCGATAGTTCAAACTAACATTCAAAGGTCAGGTAAATATTATGGAAAGACATTATGCAAGATATTATAAATGCGCATTGCAAGTAAACCCATATTCTTATTCAAAGTTTAGAGGAAAAACTATTATTGATGAAGAAGAGTATAACAAAAAGATACTTGAGGAGTGTTTAAAAAATGGAATAAAAGTAGTTGGCCTTGCAGACCATGGTAGTATCGACTCTTCTACAAGCCTTCGAACCTATCTGTCTGAAAATGGTATTTTAACTTTACCAGGGTTTGAAATTTCTTCGGCTGAAAAAATTCATATGGTTTGTTTATTCTCACCTGAATTCGATAATTCAAGACTAAATAGGATTTTAGGTCAACTAGGCTTGCCTACAGATATTAAAAATGGAACTGAATCTAGCAATCTTTCATGTTTAGAAATTGCTAAAAAAGTTCAAGATAATGATGGTTTCTGGTATGCAGCCCATATTACAGGTGACAATGGCATACTTAAAATTGGGAAAATGAATCATATATGGAAAAATGAACTTCTTTCTGTTGCACAAATTCCGAATAGCGTAGAAAATATTGACCCAAATTATAAAAATATAATTCAAAATACGGATACAAATTATAAACGAAATAAACCTATTGCATATATCAACTCATCAGATATAGAATCGCCTGAAGATTTGTCTAAGCCTGTGGCTAGTGTACTTGTTAAAATGTCAGAATTATCTTTTCAAGCATTTAAAATGGCATTTAAAGATTCGGAATCTAGGATAAAATTAAACAGTACTGAAAAAAAGTGCTATAAGAGCACTATTGACGAAATTTCTATATCTGGGGGATACCTAGATGGCTTAGCTGTTGCATTTTCTGATGAAGTTTCTACTATAATAGGAGGTAGAGGAACTGGTAAATCTACATTAATAAATCTAATTATTTATTGTTTAGATAAATATCATTACACAAAAGAATTTGAAAAATACATAGACTCCTTTGCTGAGTCGAATCTTGGAACTGGTGGCGAAGTTAAGTTAACGATTACTTCATACTCGCAAAATGGACAGCAATTTAATATTAGCAGGAGATATAAACAAAATATTACTATTAGAAATGAAAACGGAGAAATATCTGATTTATCTATTGATGAAATATTGCCTAATTTAGAAGTGTATGCTCAAAACGAATTAATTGAAGTTATAAAATCCAAAAAAAGAATTACCGAATCGGTCAAAAGATTAATTTGTATAGATTCAAAGATACTTAACAAAAGAAAAAAAGCATATGAATCTCTTAATGAAAATACACGGGAGCTTCTAAGAGTTTCAAATAATCTAGAAAAATTAGAAAAAGATACTAGTGATTTACCTGCGAAACAATCACAATTAAGACACTATAATTCTATAACAGGGTTAGAGGAAAAGATTGCTCCTATAACTAAAATTACCGCTATAGACTCTAAAATATCTATACTATCTGATGCTATCTGTGATCATGAAATTACAGATAATGAGATTGTAATAGAATCAATAATTGATGAATGGGACAGAAAAGAAAATGATGATTTAACAAATCTCATTAACTCTATAGATGAATATAATCGAGAAAGTCAAATAATATTCAAACAACAAGAAAAGATATTTTCATCTCTAAAAGAAAAGGTTTCAAAAACAAAAGAGTCGTGGGGGAAATATAAGCAAAATGAAGAAATAAAATTCAAAAAAATATTCAAAGACATTCCAGAAGTACAAGATAAAAATAGTAAAGAAGTGCTCGAAGAATATCGTGGCCTGCTGAAAGAAATTAATGATTCAAAACCTACTCTATTGAAAATTGAAGCAACTAAAGAAGAGTTAGAGAAGTTAAAGAAAGCTAGAAAAGAACTTTTAGAGAATTGCAAAGAGGCTAATATAGAATATATTAATGCAGTATCTAAACGAATTAAAAAGCTGGATAAATCCAATCTAGGCAAATTAGTTAAAATAGAAATCGATTGCCTACAAAATAAAGAATCTTTGTTGGAGGAACTCAAAAAAATTGAAGGAATTGGCGATAAATCAATTCAATCTATTAGTGATTACAAAAATTTTGACATGATTACTTTTATCGAGAATATTCGAAAAGGGCCGGTTGAGTTGGCTAAAGAATATAACTTAACTAGTAACACTTCGCAGAAAATTTGTAGATTAACTAATGAACAATGTTGGAAATTAGAAGAGCTTATTCTAGGTGATATTACTAATATTTCTCTCAAAGTTGGAGATAAATTCAAATCTATGGATAATTTATCAAAAGGTCAGCAGTGTACAGCCCTCTTAAATATTCTATTAGTCGAAAATAGGGATCCTTTAATTATTGATCAACCTGAGGATAATCTTGATAATGCCTATATTGCAGATAGCTTAGTTGCCTCAATTAGGAATAATAAAACAAATCGTCAATATATTTTTGCTACTCATAATGCCAACATTCCTGTCTTTGGTGATGCAGAACTAATTATTGGACTTGTCGAAGAAGATGGACAAGGCAAAATTAATGGACATGCTATCGGATCGATTGATAACAAACAAGTTATGAATCAAGTTGTGAATATTCTTGAAGGTGGTGAAACTGCTTTTAAGATTCGGAAGGAAAAATACCAGTTTTAGTTAATAGACCTTATTTAGGTGATTGCTTTAAAAAGTGACTGATAACTAATAATAAAAACTCATAGGAAATTTATTATAAAACTTTTCCTATTTTAGTAAATTCCAAATAAGGCGCATCCTAAAAAAAGAAAATATATCAACATAAAAGGACAGTATATTATCAACTGTCCTTTTAAGATTTTGCTATAAGTTTTATAAGGTGAGTGGACTCAGATTATTTAGACTGCTGAGTATCAAGCTACCTATAGCTGACTTTTTTATTTTATCTTCTTGACACTCTTAAAAACTACAAACCCTACAACCATACCCAAGGTATTTTGCAGGAAGTTTGGAAGAATATCTGGTAAGGCTGCGGACCAGCCATTCATTAGGGTAGAACCTAGAGCATAGCCACTTACCATGACGATTGTAGCCAAGACTAAGCCCAGCCATTGCCATTTCCCTTTAAAACCTGCAAAAAATCCTTGCAAGCCATGGTTTACCAAGCTAAAGAACATCCACTGTGGAAAGCCTGATAAAAGGTCAATCAGAAAACCTGCTAGTCCTCCAACGATGGCTCCTTCTTTACTGCCAAAGTAAAAGGCAGTAAAGAAAATACCTGCATCCAAGAGAGTCAACATTCCTGTTGGCGTTCCAATTTTCAAGTAATAACCTAGGACTACTGAAAGAGCGGTTAGAAGAGATACAAGTGCGATTTTAGTTGTTTTGGTTTGCTTCATATTGTCTTACTCCATATTGATCTGCTTGTGCAATAGCACGGTAAACGAAAGCTTTCGAGCTCTCTACTGCTGGTAAAAGTTCATCCCCTTTAACCAAGTGACTGGCGATGCTTGAGGCAAAGGTACATCCTGCACCCGCATTTTGGCCTTGAATGACTGGGTTTTCTAGAACAGTGAAAGTTTGTCCATCATAAAAGACATCCACTGCCTTGTCCTGACTGAGGCGATTGCCTCCCTTGATAATAACTGCTGGCGCTCCTAAATCATGCAATTTCTGCGCTACAGCTTTCATGTCTTCCAATGTTTTAATTTCCTGACCAGCCAATAATTCTGCTTCAGGAAGATTTGGCGTAATCACACTGACATGAGGGAAAAAGCGAATCAACTCTTGACAGAGTTCACTAACAGCTACATCGTGCGTTTCCTTGCAGACCAAAACGGGGTCCAATACCACAGGCACTCCTGGACGTTGCTTGATAAAGTCCAAGGCCTTCTCAGCCACACTGACAGTAGGAAGAAGGCCAATCTTAATTCCTGCAAACTCGACATCACGTAAGCTATCCAATTCATGTTGAAAAATGGCATCGTCAGTTGGAAAGACTTCAAAGCCCTTTTCGGTCAAGGCCGTCAAACAAGTCACTGCTACAAAGCCATGCAAACCATTTAAGGTATAGGTAGCCAAATCAGCTGACAATCCACCGCCACTAAAAATATCATTCCCAGAAAGGGCTAAAATACGATTATTCTTCATAACGAATCTCCTTTAAATACAAGCCATTCGGTGCAGCCGTTGGACCTGCTAGCTGCCTGTCCTTCTTCTCCAAAATCAAGTCAATCTGCTCAACTGGCATGCGGTTGTTTCCGATTTTGAGCAGCGTTCCCACCATATTGCGAATCTGCTTATACAAGAAACCATTCCCTGAAAAGCTAAAGGTCAAAAACTGCCCTGTCTCATCAACACTAAGACTGGCTTCTGTAATGGTCCGAACCTTGTCCTCTACACTAGTCCCAGATGCTGTAAAACCGGTAAAATCGTGGGTTCCTTCTAATTTCTTGACAGCCTCCTGCATCCGCTCCACATCGAGGGGATAGGGAAAGTGAGTAGCATAGTGACGGCGCATCGGATTTTTAGGACGCCCCCTATCTACTATAAACTCATAGGTCTTGCTATGCTTGGCATAACGACAATGAAAATCATCCGCCATAATCTCAATCGAAATCACACCAATATCTTCTGGAGACTGGGTATCCAGAGCAAAACGGAGTTTTTCCTCATCCATCTGATAGGGCAGGTCAAAATGAATGACCTGACCAAGAGCATGAACCCCACTATCCGTCCTACCAGCACCGTGAACAGTGATGGCTTGCCCCTTATTGAGTCTCGTTAAGGTTTTCTCAATTTCCTCTTGAACGCTCCTCGCATGAGGCTGGCGCTGAAAACCGGCAAAGCCATAACCATCATAGGAAATGATTGCTTTATATCTTGTCATAACTTCTATTTTATCAGGAAATAAAAGTGTAAACAAGTTTAAAAACCAATAATTGTCTGGGTACAAAATTCCCAGAAAGAAAAACTTAGGAAATTAATCCTAAGCTCTCTTTTGAAGTGCGTACATAACAAAGATAGAAGTGACAATCAACCAACATCCTAAAATGGTGAAGACCAACATACCGTTTTGAGTCACCAAGCCAATCGCCCCAAGAATGAAAGGTGTCGTAAAGGCTCCAAAACTGCATCCTAGCACTGCAAAAGATGTTGCCTGATTAAGGAGCTTAGCTGGTATTCTTTCAGAAAGAAGCTGAAAGACAGTGGTCAAGGCCACACTGTAAGAAAAACCTGCCACAACACTTCCAACTACCATCACACCCAATGACGGAGACAAGGCAATCACAATTTGCCCCAATCCAAAGGTGATACCTGACCAAAGGAGCAACCTTTCTTTAAACAGAGAGATAAAGAAAGAAAAACTCACACCTGCCAAGATACCAATCAACTGCATGATACTTAAAACCAAACTCGATAACTGGGCATCCCCTAGACCTCTTTCCACCATCAGACTAGGAATACGAATGGTGATAGCTGTATTGGTGCAGACAACAACTGCTGCTTCGACAGCCAATAGAAAAATCAAGCCTTTCATCTGTCCTGTCAAACGAGTCGTTTCGGTCTCTTTTTTCTTTGTTTCTTTCTTCTCTTTCCCATAAGGGACAAAGAGCAGATAAAGGATCAATACTAAAAATCCCGCACTGTAGGCCAAGAAGGTCACTGTCCATCCCAAGGATAAGAGTTGACCGACGACTAGAGTCAAAATCGATGCTCCGACAACTTCTGCTGATCCGCGAAGACCCAACATCTGAATCCGTGTCTTTCCATGATAGCGTTCGCTGATGATAGAAATAGCCTTGGCATTGATCATCCCAACACCCAAGCCAAATAAAATCCGCATCGCAAAGACAAAGTTATAATCCTGATACCAGAAGGGAGCTGTTCCACCGATAGAGAGGATGAGAAGTCCCAGACTAATCTGAAGTCGCTCAGGAAGCAAACGCTCCAAAAAACCATTTAAAACCAGCATAATCATGATTCCAAAAGAAGGGAGACTGACCAGGAGCTCGATTTGTTCTTTGGGGTAGCCTTGATAATAGTCAAACATGGCTGGCAGAGCACTTGAGATGGAAAAGGAGGTAATCAAAACGAGGGAGAGGGCCAAAATACTAGCCCGTTCTAAATATTGTTTCATGGATTTTCTTTCTATATATTTCTCACTGTTGATCCTTTTAAAAGGAAGATGGCAAGAAAAGAAGGAGCCCGATTGAACTAGAGACTCCGTCCTAACTTTCCTCATAGGAAGACTATTTTCGCTTGATTTGCTTGATCAGATAGAAGATGAAGCCTGCAACCATATAAGCCGTAAAAATGATCAAACACCATTTGATAACCACGTCCCAACCCTTGTTCACATTTAAAAAGAAATAAGGGAAGGGATTGTCCTTGGAATTCGGAATATTGAGTTTTAAGACCAGGCCGTTAAACAAGGCAAAAATCATATAAACCAAGGGCAAGATGGTCCACAAGACTGGATCCCAGATCTTGTATCGACCCTGTTTATCAAAGAAGAGGGTGTCGGCTAAAAACCAGAGTGGAACGATATAGTGGCAAAGGAAATTTTCCACACGGTAAAAGTCTGTCGCGATCGGAGCAAGCATAAAATGGTAAATCACACAGGTAATCATGATACTCATGGTAACGCCACCCTTGAGACGAAGCAAGGTCGGACTTTGCCAATTTTCAGCTGAACGGCTCATCACACGGAGCAGATAGCCCGTGAAAATCGTTACTAAAAGATTAGACAACACTGTGTAGTAAAGGAGCATTCCAAAGCCACCGTGCTTGGTAATCTCCAAATAAACTCCTGTAAATGCCGCTAAGAACAAAAGTACACGACTATAAAAGATAAATTTGTAGTTCAGTTTCATGGCTAGATTTTCTTAACAAATTCTGACTTGAGTTTCATGGCTCCAAAACCATCAATCTTACAGTCGATGTTGTGGTCACCTTCTACGATACGGATATTTTTAACGCGAGTTCCTTGTTTCAAATCCTTTGGCGCACCTTTTACTTTCAAGTCCTTGATAAGGGTTACAGTATCGCCGTCAGCCAATTTATTTCCATTGGCATCGATAGCAACAACACCTTCTTCTACTTCTGCAACTTCTGCAGGATTCCACTCATAGGCACACTCTGGGCAGACTAAGAGACTTCCGTCTTCGTAGACATATTCTGAATTGCATTTTGGGCAATTTGGTAAGTTGTTCATAAGTCCTCCTAAAACTAACAATTATTCTTTAAAATTCATATGTTATTGAACAGCAACTATTATACCGTAAAATCCTACATTTGACAATGTATCCTAAGTCCAGCAAACAAAAAATCATGCAACTTTTTACAGTTACATGACTTTTAAAAGATGATTGTTCATGGGTACTTATCAAGCACCTCATGATAAAAGGGGTAGCAACTATATCTTACAGACCAGGAGCTTGTCCAAGTTCTGCTGTAAGCATCCAAACTGTTTTCTCAAGTTCAGCCTTAGCACCAACAAAGATATCGTTTGTAACATCATCGCCTTCTTCGTCAGTCACATCCAAAGCCTTTTGGAAAAGACTGATGAGGTAGCGATAAATAGCTAGAACACGTTCCAAGCTTTCTTCAACGTTACGGAATTCTCCTTCTTCTTCTTCGATTTCACTGTGTTGAAGGAATTCTGTCAAAGTTGAGTAAGGTTTGCCACCAAGGGTAATTAAACGTTCGCTGATTTCGTCAAGATAACCATCAAGGCTGTCCATGTATTCATCCATTTTTGGATGCCATACGAGGAAACCACGACCACGCATATACCAGTGTACTTGGTGAAGGGCAATGTGAGCCACATACAAGTCCGCTACTGCTTGGTTCAATACTTCCTTTGTTTTTACCAATGCTACTGGCGCTGTCTTAGATAATGTTGTTACGTCTTTTAATGCATCTTTTTTCAATTCAACCATTTTTTTCACCTCATAATATTATTTTTGTAACCATATTTATTGATTACTACCTCAGTATACTACACCTAGTAGACAAAAGCAAGAAAATTAACCCATATTAAAAAAGTTGTAATAGACTGATAATTTAAGAAAAATATACAGTCTTTAAAAAAAAGACAGTCTTAGAAGACTGTCTGAAATAACTTAGATTATTTTACAAAGTCAAGCAATGCCAAAAAGCTTTCAGCTTCAAGTGACGCACCGCCAACAAGGGCACCGTCAACGTCTGGGCAAGCCATGTATGAAGCAACGTTTTCAGGTTTAACAGAACCACCGTATTGAACACGAACTTTGTCAGCAACTTCTTGACCAAAGTCAGCAGCTACAACGTCACGAACAACTTTACACATTTTTTGTGCATCATCTTGTGAAGCTGATTTACCAGTACCGATAGCCCAGATTGGCTCATAAGCGATAACTGATGCAGCAACTTGTTCAGCTGTCAATCCAGCCAAAGCAGCAGATACTTGAGCACCTACGAATTCAGCAGCTTTACCAGCTTCGTAAGTTTCAAGTGACTCACCACAACAGATGATTGGAAGCATACCGTTTGCAAAGATTGCTTTTGCTTTTTTGTTGATGTCTTCGTCAGTTTCATGGAAGTAGTCACGACGTTCTGAGTGACCGATAACAACGTAGTCAGTACCGATTTCTTTCAAAACTTGTGGGCTTGTTTCACCAGTGAACGCACCTGCATTTTCAAAGTAGCAGTTTTGAGCAGCAACTTTAAGGTTTGATCCTTTAGCAGCAGCAAGAACAGCTGTCAAATCAACCGCAGGAGCTGCGATACCTGCTTCAACAAGGTCTGATGAAGGAAGTTTTGAGGCAACGGCTTCAACAAATGCTTTTGCTTCTTCTGGATTTTTGTTCATTTTCCAGTTACCAGCGATAAATGGTTTACGTGACATTTCACATACCTCTTTTTTCATTTTATTCACTATTATTCTATCATATTTATAAGGAGCTTGCAAACCTTACTCTAATTTTCAAAATTTTTCAAGCGACTAATTTTGCCACAAATTCATGGCATCAAGGAAATCATCCGAAGCCTGAACTTGTTTGGGATTGTTCGCTTCTCGCTCTGCTCGTTTGGCCTCTACTTGGGCAACAGACTGAATGCCTTCGTGGCGCCAGTTTCGTAAGATTGCCTGAATATATTTCCAGTTTGGCTTCCCATTGAGGACGGCCTCTCGGAGAGCTTCCTTAATCAAATCCGCCTTAACTCCGTCTTCTTTGACCGTCTTGGAAAGATCCTCGATTTCAAATGGTGTTAATAAGCGTCCCAATTCCTGCTGAAAAGTTTCAACCAGATCCTTCAACTGATTCTGCGGGTTTGGAGCAGTTGTAGCTAGAGTTTGGCTATCCAACAAGCTATCCAAGCGTTCAAAAGCCAAACTAGCATCAAAAATCAGCTCAATTTCCCCGTTTAGTTCAATGGTTCGATATTGTAGTAACCCATTTTCAGTCAAATTCGAAATAGATTGGTTGACATCTGCCACTTCTTTCCCAATGATTTCAGCAATCTGGCTAGGCGAAACATCTCCTAGGGCTGTGGTATTTTGTAAATAGAAAAATTGCCAGACGAGAAAATCTTCGCTGGAAGGAAAGAGTTCCTTAAAATGCAAGAGCAGGGCACTTGGCAAAACCAAGTTCCCTGATTTAAAAGCGTCAAAATATGTCATAATTCCTCTTATAAATATCCAAATGAAGCTGCATCGTCCTCTACCTTTTTCCAGTCAAAAGGAGTTTCCTGATAAACAGCATAATTAACCCAGTTACTGAAAAAGAGGGCAGCTGATGAAGACCAACAGAGACACGGTGTCTCATTCACATCATCATTTTTGAAGTAATTTTCTGGAATATGAGGATTAAGTCCTGCCTCACAATCACGAAAATACTCTTTTGCTAGAGTATCACGGTCATATTCTAAATGACCAAAACTATAAATCTCACGAAGATCCCGACTAGCTAAAATAGAAACACCGACTTGTTCTCCCTCAGAGAGGATTTCCAGATTGGTTTTTCCCAATATCTCTTCCTTATAGATTTCTGTATGACGAGAATGGGGAGCTACATAGCTATCATCAAACCCACGAAAGAGTAGATGGCCCTCTTTCAAGGTATCCTGCGGGTAAATACCTGACAGCTTCTGCTCCATCTGGTATTTTTCAACTCCATAGCGAGCATAAAGACCTGCTTGGGCACCCCAACAGATATGCAGGGTAGAAAAAACATGCGTCTTGGACCATTCGATGACCTGTTTAAACTCCTCCCAGTAGTCCACCTCCTCAAAAGGTAAGTGCTCCACTGGAGCTCCCGTGATGATCATTCCATCAAAAAAGTCATTCTTAACTTCTGAGAAGGTCTTATAGAAGGTCTCCATATGTTCGGCACGAGTCGTCTTTGAACGATGCGTTTCCATATACAAGAAATCGATATCTAACTGAAGAGGCGTATTGGCCAAATGCCGCAAGAGTTGTGTTTCTGTCACAATCTTTTGAGGCATCAGATTTAGAATCAAAATCTTCAAAGGTCGAATATCTTGGTGAGCAGCCCGTTGATCATCCATGACAAAGATATTCTCTGTCCTTAGAATCTCAACAGCAGGTAATTTTTTTTCAATCCGAATCGGCATAATATCCTCCTAACTGTACTCTTTTAGAAATAATTGAATGTGTTTGAAGTCAAATCTCAAACACTTAGTCCTTTTATTATACTGCAAGAAGATATAGTTTTCAATTATAGTTTTTCTCTAACTAGCTATAGTTTGTTTATATAGCAGATGAAGAGAAAACAGCCCCAAGGACTGTTTTTCATTAATAATGCATAAGTACCTTGTAATCGTAATCACCGATTTTTTCGCGGCCTTTAAGTTCATCAAGTTCAATCAAGAACGCACAACCGGCTACAACTCCACCAAGTCTTTCGATCATTTCAATGGTTGCCTTGACAGTTCCACCTGTCGCCAAGAGGTCATCTACGATGAGAACGCGTTGACCTGGTTTGATGGCATCAGCGTGCATAGTCAAGGTATCAATACCGTACTCTTTTTCATAGTCAGCTGAAATGACTTCACGTGGTAATTTCCCTGGTTTACGAACAGGTGCAAAGCCAATCCCCAACTCAAAAGCAACTGGGCAGCCAACAATAAATCCGCGAGCCTCTGGACCCACGATCATGTCGATTTTCTTGTCAGTTGCATACTGAACGATTTCACGAACAGCATAGCTATAGGCATTGCCATCTGCCATCAATGGGCTGATATCACGGAATGTGATGCCTTCCTTGGGATAATTTTCAATCGTTGCGATATAATCTTTTAAATTCATCTTTTTCTTTCTTTCAAAGTTTTTTACTCTCTATTATACCACATTTTCTGTGAAAGAAGAAGAGGAAAAGCACTATTCTATTGCCCCATCAGGCTATTAATAGAGTTATTTCCCCTGGAATGAACTTATCATCAAAAAAACGAGCACATTCGTACTCGTTCTCTGATATAAACTACTGATTAAAGTGAGTTTACGTCAACCTTGATACCAACACCTTGAGTAGTTGTGATTGTCAAGTTTGTTACGTAAGTTCCTTTAGCTGTAGCTGGTTTTGCTTTTTGGATTGTTTCGTTGAAAGCTTTGAAGTTTTCAACCAATTTTTCAGCTTCAAATGATACTTTACCGATGATTGCTTGAACGTTACCTGCACGGTCAGCACGGTAAGTAATTTTACCACCTTTAGACTCTTCAACTGCTTTAGCAACATCCATTGTTACAGTACCAGTCTTAGGGTTTGGCATCAAGTTACGTGGTCCAAGGACACGTCCAAGACGTCCAACAAGAGCCATCATGTCAGGTGTAGCGATAACTACGTCGAAGTCCAACCAACCGTCGTTGATTTTCGCAACAAGGTCATCTTCACCAACAAAGTCTGCACCAGCAGCTTTTGCTTCTTCAGCTTTTGCACCACGTGCAAAAACAAGAACGCGTGAAGTTTTACCAGTACCGTTTGGCAATACCATTGCGCCACGGATTTGTTGGTCAGCTTTTTTAACGTCGATGTTCAAGTTGTAAGCAACTTCTACAGTTGCGTCAAATTTTGCAAAGTTAGTTTCTTTTGCAAGTGCTACAGCCTCTTCTACACTGTATGCTTTTGTGCTGTCGATTTTCTCAAGAGCAGCACGAAGTTGTTTGCTTTTTTTAGCCATTTTCTATTCTCCTTGTAAGTGGTTCAATCGATTTTCATCTCCCACGTCACTTCTCGAAATGATGAAGTCTTGCGGGTTTTCAATCTATTAATATTCTTTTCCTACTTCCTTAAGTTCCTTTGCCGTACCCAAGTACAAGCATCAGTCACTTACCTAGTATGAAAAGTAACTAATAGACTGCTGTGAGATTTTCTACTGTGTTATTGATTAGTCAACAACAGTGAATCCCATAGAACGAGCAGTACCTTCGATCATACGCATTGCAGACTCAATGTTTGCTGCGTTCAAATCTGGCATCTTAGTTTCTGCAATTTCTTGTACTTGTGCACGAGTAACTGTAGCAACTTTAGTTTTGTTAGGTGTACCTGATCCTTTTTCAACACCTGCAGCTTTTTTCAAAAGAACAGCAGCTGGTGGTGTTTTTGTAACGAAAGTAAATGATTTGTCTTCGTATACTGAGATAACAACTGGAATGATCATACCAGCTTGGTCAGCTGTACGAGCGTTGAACTCTTTTGTGAATCCCATGATGTTGATACCAGCTTGACCAAGAGCAGGTCCAACTGGTGGAGCTGGTGTAGCTTTACCAGCAGGGATTTGCAATTTTACAAGTTTTTCGACTTTTTTAGCCATTTTTAAATCCTCCTTTGTGGTTTTGGCGGTAATGTAAGATTTTTACCTCCCACAAGTATGCTTTACACATACCTTTCCATTATACACTATTTATCTAAAAATGCAAGAGAAAAATTACTTTTTTAATCGACGTAATCTCCGCCTTCAAAGCCATAGTACTCTTCCAAACTGAGACCACTTGCAGCAATTTCTTTGGCTTCTTTTCCAACGTAGCGAAGATGCCATTCTTCTGCCATGTAGCCAGTCTCTTTTTCCTTGCCTTTGAGATAGCGAACAACAAAGCCATAGTCAGCCGCATGATCTAAGAGCCACTGGGCTGCCTTCTCCTCTGTTACCAATTCTCCATTAGTACCAATCAAATCAAAAGCAAGACCCGTTTGGTGTTCACTATAACCTGGGCGTGCTGAATAGCGATCTGCAGCTTCCTTCCCATCTTGATTCACATAGTCTTGATAAAGTTTGGTTTGGGTTTCATAACTTCTAAAACCACTGTAGTGATCGCTGATTGGGTAGCCAGCTGCTTGCATTGCTGCAATGAGTTTGACCAACTCTGCTTTAGCTGTTGGATTTTCTCCTGGATTATAGTCTTTTGACAAAGGATAGTGCTTATTAGCTATGACGATTTCATCGTACTTCCCTTGAATACTATAGTAGTCTCCCTTATTGACAACTTCTGCTTTCTTCTGACTAGAGGCTTGAGATTTGCTCCCTACAGTTCCTTCAGGTTGACTAGTTTGTTCCGTTTTTTGAGTGTTTTCTTCATTTTTAGGTTTTTCTTGAGAACATGCTGCTAGGGTTACTGCCAGCAAACCAGATAAAACAATGTATCTTTTTTTCATTTTTTCTTCCTCTCTTAGACCAAGTGCTTCTCTAATTCATCGGATAAGGCTTTAATCATTTGTTCCAACTCATGGGATTTCACTTGGCAATCTTCTGCCGCCATTTCTTCCCATGGCACCCACCAGACTGGACCACGACCATTAAGACCATAACCTTTCATATCACCTGTTCTTCTCGGAAAAAGATGCCAATGAGCGTGGGCATCTCCATTTCCTAGAAGTTCAATGTTCATCTTTTCAGCTTTAAACGTTTTGGCAACAGCTTCTTGGACCAAACTCATTTCCTCTAGAAAACGAAGTTTTACAGAAGTCTCCATATGGTGGAGTTCTGTAACATGCTCTTTTGCCAGAAATAAGGTATAGCCCTTAAAGTATTGGTGGTCTCCAATAACAACATAGCCTGTTTCTAGTTCTTTTACAAAGTAGGGATTTTCCCCTGCCTTGATCCATTCAATTCTTTGACAAATCAAGCACATATTAGTCCACCAATGCACTCTTGAGATAGGCGTCTACCATACGCTCAGTCGCCACTACTGAATCAATGTGTGTTCGTTCGTAAGAGTGACTGGACTCGATACCAGCTCCAAGGAGGGCATGCTTGACCTCGGCTCCTGCTGACATAGCTGCGGAAGCATCCGAGCCGTAAAATGGATAAATGTCGAGCTTAAATGGAATATCTTGCTCCTTTGCCAAAGCCACTAAATGTTGACGGAAGTCGTAGTGATAGGGACCTGAAGCGTCCTTGACACAGATAGACACTGTATACTCATCCGTCTGCTGGTCATCGCCCATAGCTCCCATATCTACAGCCAGATATTCTACTACCTGACTTGGAATATTGGAGTTTGCACCGTGACCCACTTCTTCAAAGACTGAAAAAGCAAAATGAGTTGTTACTGGCAATGCAATCCCCTCTTCCTTGTAAATACGAAGAAGATTGAGCAAAATCGCTGCGCTGACTTTGTCGTCCAAGTGACGTGACTTGATAAAACCAGTCTCTGTCACGATAGTTCGTGGGTCAAAGCTGATAAAATCACCGACCTCGATGCCCAAGGCGCGCGTTTCTTTTTCATTGGTTACTTTTGCGTCCAAACGCACTTCCATATTGTCCTGAGTGCGTTCAGCAGTTCCTGCATCTTTGTAGACATGGCAAGATGTCTGGTGGATGAGGATCGTTCCAGATACCGTTTTACCTGTACTAGCCACATGAACGGTACAATTCTCACCTTCAATCATGTTCCAAGGAAAACCACCGATACGGTCCAATTTGAGACGACCATCTGGCTTGACTGCACGCACAATGGCTCCAAGTGTGTCTACATGGGCAGTTACATAGCGATGTTGTTCGTCATTTTGACCTTTGATTGTTACATTGACACCACCCTTAGATGTGCGAACAAGCTTGTAACCAAGCTCTTCTAAAGTATGGACTAGGTAGTCTGAAATCTCACGAGTAAAACCCGTTGGGGATGCAATAGCGGTTAGTTCTTTGATATAGTTTATAGTCTGATTCATTTCTTCACCTCTTTCCTACCATTATAACATTTTTCTAGTCAGACTCCTTATCAAAAGGAGAAAAACTGTGTTTAGTTGCTTTCACTATCGATCCATGTTATAATACGAATACTTTGATTATGAAAGGAAAGTAAAAAATATGAAATCATACTTTAAAGTATCACTAGCCCTTGTGGCTTCACTTGTCCTCCTGCTCGGATGTTCCAAACAAGCATCAACACCTACCAACAGCAGTACCAAAGAAGACACAACAACTCAGTCAAGTGAGAGCAAACAAAGCAGCCAACAATCATCTGAAAAGAAGGAAACAACTAAGACACATACCTTTGTAAACAAAAATAATTCTGGAATCACTTCTACCTTGGTTTATACTGTAGAGGGGGACAATGTTATCAAGCAATCAGCTAATAACATTGCTGATCCTGAAATCCTTGGTGCAACTCCAGAAGATGTCAAGAGTTTTATTGAAGAAAAGTACAAAGGTTATAATGGACTCAAAGGTGTTAAACAAACGATTGAAATCAAAGATGGAAAAGTTGTTCAAGATCTAGAAGTTGACTTCTCAGTTGCAAGCATTAGCGAACTTAGAAAAGCACTTCCTGAAGAATATTCTGGTATCGGTAATCGTGTGAGTTTCTCAAACTCTAAAAAAGCACTGGAAAAAATGGGGTTCACAGAAAAGACGAACTAATCTCCTAAAATTTCATATAGACTAGTGTAGGTCCACCCCAAAAGTTAGACACAACTCTAACTCTTGGGGTATTTTATTACATCCCTAACCGATGAGTCCAATAGATTCCTCCCAATCCCATAAAAAGTGCATTTAAAACTTCACACCCTTATAAAGCCATAGGATAAAAGTTATTTGAATTAGATCGAGACAAAACTTTAATCGTCAGACTAGTTTCTGTTCATTGTCATGTCAAGTCAGATGAGAGGGGAGGTCTAGTTGATTTTGTAGTAGAATCATGTTATAATACAAAATACTTTGATTATGAAAGGAAAAGACATGAACAAATATTTTAAAATGACTCTTTGTATAGCTCTACCATTAGCTATCTTATTGGGATGTTCAAAACAATCAACAACCTCATCAACTAGCTCAGCAAAAAGTGAAACTACTCAGGTAGAATCTACTAGCCAGCAAGCTACAGAAAACAAATCTGAAGTAAAAACTGTGACCTTTGTAAATGATACTCGTACTGGCTTTAATTCTACTTTAACCTACACTGTGGAGGGAGACAAAGTATTGAAACAATCAGGTCATAATGTCTATGATCCAGAGGCTCTTGATACTACTGCTGAAACTCTTAAAGCATTTGTTGAAAAAACTTATAAAGGATATCAAGGCCTCAAAGGTGTTACTCATAGCATCAAAATCAAAGATGGGAAGGTCGTTCAAGATGCTGAAGTCGACTTCACAGTCGCAAGTATTGACGAACTTAGAAAAGCCTTACCAGAAGAATACTCAGGCGTAGGTAACTATGTTAGCTTTACTGCTTCTAAGAAAATGTTAAAAGATCTTGGATATACTGAAAAAACTAACTAAGTGTCTTTTACAAAAATAAAAAACCTCGGCTTATGCCAAGGTTTTTTTATTCCATCTCAAAAACGTCACTCTCTTGTTTGTTTGGTAGAACCAATGAAAGCAAGATTCCGATAATAGCTGGCACTAGCCATGGAAGAGAGGCTGACGCAAACGGAAGGGCATTAATCAGATTTTCTAGAAACTCAATCTTAAAGGAACTTCCAAGGACGCTTGCAAGAGCAATAGCTGTAACAAGCCCAATAGTTAACTGCATGCCCGGTTTTGATAGGGCGACAAACTTATTAACAATCACAATCATCACAATGGCGATGGTGATTGGGTACAATATTACCAGTACTGGCACTGAATACTTAATGATTGCATCAAGTCCAAGATTTGCAATAGCAAATCCAATCAAGGTAAAGGCAGTTGCATAGACCTTGTAGCTGATTTGTGGGAAACGTTCGTTAAAGAACTCTGCTGTAGACACAATCAAGCCAACTGTCGTTGTGAAGCAGGTTACAGTTACCATAACAGCAAGGAAGAGTTGAGCTGTTGAACCAAAGATTTCCTGAGTTGCTTGTGACAAGATATAAACACCTGGTGTTCCACCCTTCATCGCTTCTGCCGGTACTGGGAAATGATTTCCAAGGAATCCTAAACCAATATAAAGAGCGCTAAAGGCAAGAGCTACAACGATACCAACCACCCAAATAGTTGAAATGTACTCTTTCTTACTGGAGAATCCAAGTTGTTTCAAGGTTTGAACAGCAATCACACTAAAAGCCACTGAGGCAAGGGCATCTAAGGTATTATAACCTTCTAGGAATCCTGTACCAAAGGCAGAAGCTTGATAAGCAGCTGAAGCCACTTGAGGGCTTGTTCCACCATATTTGAAGGCACCTAGTACAACCAAGATAACGATCAACAAAGCAAAGACTGGCGTTAAAACACGTCCGATTCGATCCAAGATTTTTGATGGATTGAGCGAGATTAAATAAGCCGCTGCAAAGTAAAGCACGGTAAAGACAATCAATCCTAGACCTTTGTTTGCTTCGGATAAGAGGGGGCTAATCCCAACTTCGTAAGCTGTTGTTGCTGTACGCGGAATGGCAAAGAAGGGGCCAATTGATAGATAGAGGACTGCAAGATAAAGCGTCGCAAACCAAGGTGAGATTTTCTTAGAAATCTCGTGAATGTATCCTTTCGGGTTTAGCGTTCCAATAATAAGTGTCAAGACGGCAATACCGACACCTGAAAAGACAAAACCTGCGATGGCAGGAAGAAACTGTTCTCCAGATAGGGCACCTAGAGAAGGCGGAAAGATCAAGTTCCCCGCACCAAAAAATATTCCAAACAGGAGCAAGCCTGTTAGGGCACCTTTTTTAGCCATAAAAATCTCCTTCATATTTCTAAAATACTGACCTAGTATACCATGATTAAGACTCTGAAAAAAGTATCCAAAATTAATCATTGAATGTTTTCAATATTTTTAAAAATAAGAATTATCTAAAAACAAAATCCCTCACTCAGTTGGAACCGAGCAAGGGAAGATCAGGATCTATCGCCATATAGGTTTAAAGATTTTCAAAGGCCGTCATTCCACCTTGGACATTGATAATATCATAACCCTGTTCAGCTAGAAATTGACAAGCACGCGCTGACCTCATCCCAGATTTGCAAATGACATAATGCAAGAGGTCCTTATCCAACTGATCATAAGTATCAGCCAATTGACTAAGTGGTAGGTTCTGAGCACCTTCTAAATGAAGCGTTTCGAACTCTTCTGCTTCTCTCACGTCCACTAGAGAAAGTTGCTCATTTTGATAAAGCTGGTAAAATGCATCGAAGGCTATTTCTTTCATTCTTTTTCTCCTAAACAAAGTATAAATTTCTAATTATCTTTTTATATTTTCTTAAATGCTCGTAAAGCCTTATTCTATGTGCTTTCGAGTATTTTTACTGTAGGAAGATACTTCACGTTTCTTTGCATATTTCCTCATGTCTTAGCTGTCAGAAGTGGTAAATAAGTAGTAAATTCATTTGTACTACTAAGCAACAAGACGCTCCTGTTGCTTCTCTTTATTCAAGCGTTTCATTTCTGCCATTGCAGAATCGAATGTTGCATGTGCGTAATAGTTCAGCGTCATGGCTATATTAGCATGTCCCATAATGTACTGTAATGCCTTTGGATTCATTCCTGCATTTGCATAGTTGGTACAGAATGTATGTCGCAAACTATGTGGAGTGATGTGTGGCAATTTATCCTCGTTATACTTATTGTATTTCTTAACAAGACCTTTCATCATGCCGTTGTAATCACTTGCCACTTTTGGATAGTTCTTTCTATTAAGAAAGAGGAAATCACTATATCCATCAATCTCAACACGCTTATCATTCTTTCGATTCGCTAACACTCGCTTAAATGCTTGATAGGCTTCTTCAACCATAGGAACTTGACGTTCGCCACTTTTGGTCTTTGGTGTTTCAATGTAGTACCCAATTTCAGTATCTCTCAATAGCTGATGGTCTATATTGACAAGACGATTCTCAAAATCTAAATCTGGAAGTGTCAAACCACCAAACTCTGAAATACGAAGACCTGTTTTTAAGAGTATCAGAATTTCATCATAATTTTTGCTGTAGGTTTTATCAGCTTTTGCAAAGGCTAACAGTTTTTCTTCCTGTTCTTCTGTTAGTACGGTCTTAGGGACAGTATCATCATCAAGAACTGCTTTCAGTTGAAAGTCAAATGGATTCTTCCGAACACAATCATCTTGTATAGCAATATAGAATGAAGCCTTTAAAGAACGTTTGTAGTTATTGATGGTTTGATAAGCATAACCATTTTCACTCATTCTAATAGCCCATTCTTTAGCGTCTGATGGCTTAATACTGTCAATACTTCTTACACCTAACTTGTCTTTCTTCAAAATATCCATAAGATATTTGCGTCCAGTTTCAGTGTTTTTTCTAACCTTTGGTCTTTGAGCGTTCTGTTTTGCGTAAAGCTGGCAGAGTGTCATTTTCTTTCCTACAACATCAATACCATCATGAATGTCTTTCTGTAACTCTGCGATTTTCTCTCTAAGTGAGATACAATCACGCTTTCCTGCTGGTACTCGGTCTGTAGCCACAAGTTTCCACGAGTAAACAAATTGCGGTTCTCCAAATGAATCTATATATTTGTATAAGTATCTTCCGTCTTTTCGTTGGCTCTCTCCAGTCTTTAAGATTCGACCTTTATTGTCACGTCTTTTTTCTGACATGGCATTTGCTCCTTTCCTTTATGGAAAGAGCCTTGATACGACTTAATACTATTTTATCATATACAAGACCCTTTGGCGACGCTAGATTGCGTCCAATGTATCTATAATTTTTTCAAATTGTTTTCGTTTAATCTGAATACGATTGCCATTCATAATCAGCCAATTTGCATTTTTATTTTCCTCTGCCAAGCGTCGTAGCTTGTTTTCGCCAATACGAAAATATTTTGACGCTTCTTCAATGGTTAGGGTATAACGTTCCCAAATAGGAATGTCAGTCTGCTTCATAAAATCCTCCTTTCCAAATCACTTATTTGGATTTCATAAAAGTTGTTTTACCAGCAATCGAACAGCTTTAGCAAAGCTCACGGGAGTTCCACCCCTGCATGGTTCTCATGTAGCCATACTCATTGCCTGCGACGGTTTTATCACGCTCGGACTATTGACTGTATGGGAGTATCATTATCACGATAAGAATGTCGTTGCAGGCAATCCTGCTAAAGATTGCTTCTCGGATCACTAACATGAATCGCTCGCTATCTTTATAAGATAGGTCATGGCGGTTAGTTCCGTTGGCTCTTTTCTTATCGAAACGTATTCGATTACTTTTATTCAGTTTTCAAAGAACAATGGCTCGTTAGCCTATCAAAACACATTGAAAGCTCAATATGCTTTGGTGGAATAACAAACCTCCCTGTTCGGGAAGCGTGGAATGGTTTAGCACGCTTCCACGAAAGGAGAGAGGATATTACTTAATTTCAAATGACAAAATCTTTGTAATCAGTCTGGTTTCCATTCTTCCACGTAAGACTTCATCAACGACCATACTTTGATTGCCATATTCATCTTTCATAAGTCGTAGGGAACGCTTCGTTATGTACCCTCTGTAATGATGTAGAATCTGGTTAATCGCTTCGGTATCGCCATCTGTTGCCTTTACAATGAGAGGAAAGGGAATCATAGGATATTGTGTTTTCATTCTTCAAATTCCTCCATAAACTTTTTAATTAAGGCTAGTCCACTGGTTCTATGCCGATAGACAGTAGAACGGTTCAATTTCAACAGGTCTGCAATTTCTGAATCGCTCATGTCCATAAAGTAAAACAGCAGTAGAATTTCACGTTTCTTGTCTGGCAACTCACGTAATGCTTCACTCAACAAATCATTTTCAACGCCTACTGATAACCCATTGAGTGTAAAAATCTGAAAGTCAGTTGAATAGTTATCTGTTGTCGCAAACTGGCTAACAAGATAATCGCCAACATCCGAAAAGGACACCTCACGCTTTGCAATCCTTGAAAGATAAAGCATATAATTCTTTCGCTCGTCTTCCATAGCACGTTTACAGATATAGTCAAACTGATTTTCTATTGTGGTCTGAAAAGAAGATGGTTTCATGTTTCTCACCCCCTTTCTGTCTAGGAAAGGAAGTGAGCCTTGCTCGTTTATCTCCTTTCACTCTTAGTCCCAATGTGAAAGGGGGATTTGTTGCATTACTGATAAATAAACTTTGTAAAAAAGTTCTGAATAGCCAAAAAAGCATATAAACAGATTTATTTCTCTGTTTACATGCTTCTGTTATTCTATCTATATGATTTATAAAACCACATTGGTGGACGTACTTATCTATTGCAGATAGACGACTTTTTTTGACAAGAACCCAATGTAAGGAAATTTATTGTATATGATGTACTTCATGGCGACGTTGACCTCCAACAAACCGCCATTTGGAAGTAATATACAATATTTTAACAGCGTAAATAGCACTACCATATAACGGTTTTTTTTATTGGCGTTTAGTAGTGCTTTTTATTAAATATAAACCTATAAACCATATAACACGTTTTTCTATACCTGTTTTTAATTCAGTAGGGACAATAAAATGTATAGAGGTGGTCTACTATGCGTAAAAAAGAAGATAAATATGATTTTAGAGCCTTTGGTTTAGCCATTAAAGAAGCTCGATTGAAACGAGGTTTAACTCGTGAACAAGTGGGAGCATTGATTGAAATTGACCCACGGTACTTAACTAATATTGAAAATAAAGGGCAACACCCCAGCATACAAGTTCTTTATGACCTTGTATCGTTACTTCATGTTTCCGTTGATGAATTTTTCTTACCTGCTAATAACTTGGTAAAAAGCACCCGACGATTACAGATAGAGAAATACATGGATAGCTTTACAGACAAAGAACTATCCTTAATGGAATCTTTAGCCAGCGGTATCAACGAAGCAAGAAACATCGAAGACTAATTAAAAGAATCCATACATAACGGAAAGAGCCGATAAAATGAGATTGTATTAATCTCATTTTATCGGCTCTGCGTCTTTGCGTCTGGCTCTGTAATCACAGTTACTTTGAACTGCTTTATTTCAATTAAATTTTCTTGTCTGCATTTCGGACAATAGAGGGGGAATTTTTTTAATTCAGTATCTTCCCTTATCTTTAATCGTGTTTTATTTCCACATACAGGACACAATATCCACTTGTAGTTTATAATAACTATCTCCTCCTTTACACTTTAATTCAAATCTTTATTAAAAAATATTTCATCTTATTTAACAAGAAACCATATTTATATAACAACATAAAATACACTAAGTTATTTTATTGAACATATATCGTACTTTATCTATCCGACTATTTGGACGACGGGGCTGGCAAACAGGTTCACCGGTAGTAACATGGTACCCTTTTAACTCTGTTAAACAAACACTACGTCCATTTGTAAAGAAAGTTAAATCACTACGATATTCTTGAATACACCGAGCAGGGATTTCTCCACTAAGAATGACCTCATTATTTTTCAATTGAGTGTCTACGATGTTCGCACAATATTTAGGAGCATCGTTGTATGCTCGTGAAAGATATTCCTGTGGCGCATAAATTTTAAAACTAAGATATGGCTCTAACAATTCTGTTCCAGCTTTTTTTAAGACTTGTTCCAATACAATAGGAGCAAGCATCCGAAAATCTGCTGGGGTACTAACAGGGCTATAGTATAAGCCATACTTAAAACAGATTTTACAGTCCGTCACATTCCAACCATACAATCCTTGTTCACAGCCATAGCGTATCCCCTCCATAACTGCATTTTGAAACGATTGATTTAAGTATCCAAGAGAAACCGAGCTCTCATACTGTACTCCGCTCCCTAATGGAAGCTGTGCTACAGATAGACCAATGGAAGCCCAGAAAGGATTCGGTGGAACTTCGATGTGAATGGTATACTCTGCTTTTTTTAACGGTCTTTCCATATAAATGACTGTAGGCTCTTTTATTTCTATCTCCACATGATACTTTTCTTGCAGCAGAGCACAAGTCACTTCCATTTGTACTTTCCCTAAGAAAGAAAGTATGATTTCATGTGTCGCAGAATCCACATAATATCGCAGAAGCGGGTCACTGTCGGAGATTTCTAAAAGTGCATCAAGTAACATTTCCCTTTGTTGAGGTTTGCTCGGTTCAACAGTCGTTTGCAGCAGAGGGAGGGGATTTTCAATTCTCTCTCTCTGTGGCAATAGCTTTGTATCTCCAAGAACACTATTTAACTTCAAAAACTCATTCTGCAAAATAACAATTTCCCCGGAATAAGCCTTATCGATTTTACATAATTCACCATTTATTGAAGTATACATTTCTGTAATTTTTATTTTTTCCTTTTCCGATATTCTAACCGAATCTCGCAAATGCAGTACGCCACTATAAAGACGTATATATGCAAGACGCTGTCTTTTTTCCGAATACTCAATTTTGAAAACTTTTCCGCAAAGTTCAGACTGACCTCGATGTGTTGATGAATAAAATTTATTCGTAATCACTTCTATAAGGTTATCAATCCCTATATTGTTTTTTGCACTTCCGTGATAAACAGGGAACAGAGAACAATTCTGAAATCTTATGCTTTCCTCTTGTTCGAGTTCCAATGCTTCTAATGATTTACCGGACATATATTTCTCTAAAAGGTCATCGTTTCCCTCTATTACCGTATCCCATTGTTCAGATTCGGTAAAGTTCGTCACACACATATTAGGATACAGTTCTACCTTCTGTTTGATTACAATTTCGGCAGAAAGTTTCTCTTTAATATCCTGATAAACCGTTGATAAATCAATTCCATTTTGGTCAATCTTATTGATAAAAAAGATTGTGGGAATCCCCATTTTCCTAAGTGCATGAAATAATATACGAGTTTGTGCTTGTACGCCATCTTTTGCAGAAATCAGTAGAATTGCCCCATCTAAAACTGATAATGAACGATATACTTCTGCTAAGAAATCCATATGTCCTGGCGTGTCTATGATGTTCACCTTCGTATTTTCCCACTGAAAAGAGGTTATTCCTGTCTGAATTGTAATTCCTCTCTGACGTTCTAAAAGCGTATTATCCGTCCTCGTTGTACCTTTGTCCACGCTTCCTAATTCTGTAATCGCTCCACTGTTATATAATAAGCTTTCTGTTAAGGTAGTTTTTCCTGCATCAACATGAGCTAAAACTCCAATATTAATAATTTTCATGTGATTTTCCTCCATTCAAAAACCCAAAAGGGCATAAAAATCCCAGTGATAAATACTTTTATCACTGGGATTTTTATGCATAACCATAGGCATACAAAGCATACAGATATTCTCCGGATACTTTAGAATCACATGATAAAGGTATTCTTAAACTGGGTACAAAAAACTAAGCCCTCCTAAAAAAGGACATCCAATTATTTGTTCCCACTATCAAATTGACAGTTTATTTAAGAATACCTTGCCGCATATTTATTAACTCCTTTTAAATAGATACTTAAATAATAGCACATAAGAGCATATTTGTAAAGGAATCTCCAATTTTTTATCAAAGAGAGTACGTGATTACAAAATAGCTGTAATAATGTACCAATATTTGTTATTCTATAATCTTCCAATTACTCCCGTTCTTTTCAAGTACCAAATCAAATTGAGATACCTGCGTTGCTTTGGTCTGCTGGTCGATATACTCCACTGTCAGCGATACCGTGACTTGATTATCCTTACGATTGTGAATAGGATTTACCAGTTCTTGAAAGATGTACTCTTTTCCGATTGGTTTTAATATCCCGTCATTCACATAGTAGGAAAGTTCACTGGCTGTCGCTGTAGGATAGAGCTTGAAGAACGTCGTTAAAAACTCATTGATTTCATTGGTTGTAATGGAATCAACCGTCCCCTCACTTTCAATGGCTTTTGGTTTATAACTTGATTTCTTAGGTATGTTGGTAATGGTCGGATTCTTAACCAGTACCATATTTCCAGAACCATCTACATAGACACTCACTATATAAGCAGAGTGGACGGTCTTTGTATTTTCTCCCTCTGTAATGAGCTGGTCTACACTGTAGGTTACATTAAACTCATTGTCGCCAGTTGGCTCTACCGTCCATATCTGAAATCCTCTTACAGAAGACGATACAGGAATATCTTTGCGTACTGTATCAACATTGAGAGCTTGAAGTTCATCTGTCAGATAGCCTTTTAGACTTTCCATTCGATTATCAATGGACTTATCGGATTGCTCCCATGAATAGTAGACTTTCGCAAAGTTCTCTACAAAATTTTCTACATGATGAGTATCAACGTATTCCTTTTCTATGATAGTTGTTTCGTGAATAGTATGAGTATCTATAGCTGTAAAGTGCTTGAATATCGCAAAGCTGAAACTAAGCCCTAAAAGTACCCACAAGGCAATCACAACCTTTTTATGAGGATTGACCTTATAGTAGACACGAGGTTTCTTTTCCTTTGGTATCTGTTTTTCTTTATTCTGATTTTTTCTAAATTTCATCATTAAATCTTCCTTTCTCATTGTTTGATTCGTCCTGCTCCCACTAAATGCTGTTGCCAGTAGGGGCTTGTTAAGTCGGCATAACCGATTGGGTCGCCTGCATGAAACATACGGTTATTGCCAAGGTATATCCCAACATGAGTAATATAAGAGCCAGCGTTATAGGTAGAATGAAAGAAAACCAAATCGCCAGCTTGTGCTTCCGATAGTGGGATATGCTGGGTCACATCATATTGCTGTTGTGCGGTTCGTGGTAAGTTAATTCCAGCTTTTCCATACGTCCATTGTGTCAGTCCGCTACAATCAAAAGAAGTAGTCGGGGAAGCTCCACCGTAAACGTATCGCCAGCCCTCATATTTCAGTGCTTCGTCCATGATGGCTTGTACCGTATCATCATCAAACTCTGTTGTGACAAGATACTGCGTTACCAGTTGCACATAAAACATATTGCCATAGTTGTATCGCCAGCCCCCATTGATAGGTATGGCTATGGGATTGGGGTAAGACACTTTTTCGCCACCTGAATACTCTTTTGAGAAACTTTGAGCCAGTTCAAAGGTATATTTATTTCCACGATTAGCCACATACCCTAAGAAACCACCACCATAATTGTAGGACTGGATAACCGATTCTAAATCTACACTGAGCCTTTCGCTACTGGCTAATAATTCACTGAAATACTTCACACCTTGCTTAATGGATTCTTCTGTACTCAATGAATTAGGTGGAAGACCGAGGGATTCCGAGGACTGCATAACATCTTCCGCAGTACCGCCCGATTCCACCTGTATAATCGCAAGAAGTATGTTGACATATTCTTCAACGCCATATTCTTTGGCATATTTTTCTACCATAGGCTTATGAGCCAGCACTTCTGCGGAAACATTCACACCTCCATAATGAATATTGGAAATTCCGCTGTCCTGTTCATCTGAAAATAAAATGGCAACAAACAGAAGCAGTGAGAAGACCATCAAGAATAATCCAGAACCACCAATCACTAAAGTTTTCAACTTCATGGTTTCTTACCGACTTTCTTAATGGTGGCGGTTTTGATTGGTGGTCTACTTCTTGTATTTTGTAGTGGTACTCTTTGAACAGTAGACGGACGTTCTTTTGTGATTGGACGTTGTGAAGTTCTATCTGCTGTAGTGGTTGAAGTTGCTGGCTTTTGAACGGTTTTTTCTTGAACGGTATTGCCTTGGCGTTCCACTTTTGGACTTGAAAAATCGGACTTAACTGCTGGACGCTCTTGTTTGGCTTGTTGAGATTCCTTATATGAAGTCTGAATATTAGACTGTTTTGAGGTCTGTTCATCATGATATTGTTCTTGTCTTGTAGTCGGTCTTTCATGAACAGAAGAAGCAGGCTGTTTTTTCTGTTTGACCTGTTCCATTTCAGAGCGACGCTTCGCAATGGTTTTTCGCCTTTGTTCCTGCTGTTCCTTGCGTCCACTGGCTCTGTCCGCTTTGGTTTGAGAAATACTACTGGTTAAATCACGGACATTCTCTTTTACTTTGGATTTTCCTTGATATACTGCATATCTTGCATTGGTCGGCAAATCTTTAACCTGTTCTTTCAAACCACTAGCAGTGTCTACCATTCTGTCTTTGGTATCAGCTACTGTACCGATGGTTTGACCGATACGTTTTCCAAGTGTTGATTTTTCCTTTCCGTCTGGTCGGGAGTGATCTGCTTGTGTCCTTGCAGAACTCCCCGAACCCGACTGTCCTTTTTTACCTGTAACAATGGCAGACCCAGCCCCTAGAGTAGTCATGGAACGTCCAAGTTTCCGCTGTAGACGGTGCATGTGAGCGTGCATAAGCATACGAGGTTTTCTCATCACACGACTTCCCACACTTTGAGAATCGTTACTCTGTAGAGAAAACATACTCATTAAATCGCCCAGCTTGAAGTAGATTCCTGCAAAGGTCACAATCTGTAGAAAAGCAATCAAAAAGAACGGATAACCAGCCGATAAGGTATAGAGCATGGTTGAAATACTAAATGCTGTCGTAATAATCAATGTGATTCCAGCTCGTGTCAAAATGGTATTAAAGAGCTTTGTTATGGCTCGTTTTGACATACCATCAAATGATGGAATCATGCTTAAAATAAAGCTCACAGGCAGAAACATAGCATAGATGATAAAAAGTACCTGCGAGAAAATCATGATTCCTGTTAATAGGAATACAAATATGGAAATCCCAATATTGAAGACAAATAGGAAGAAGACTGTACCTAAACGGTTAATGGTCTTTGTAATGGTTAGATTGGTATTGCTTCTGTCTTCAATTTCTTCCGCAACAATTTTTTCTCTGTCTTCGCCATTGTTGGAATCTGGGCTGGTGGAGAGCAGGCTTTCCACACGGTCAATACCGATACTTTCAATGTCTGAACTGTTGTATTGAAGCAGTAGCCACGGTTGCTGAACCTGTATGGAAAACAGGCTATCTCTGATTAAGTCCACGCTGTCCTTGCCTTGACTATCGGAATGGGGCATGACAATCTTCGTGCCAAGTGATAAACTGGCATTACTGATGTCTGATGAAAAGTCATTGATTTTTTTAATGTAGTCGGGAGCGTAGGCAATAAAGGAAGCCGATAGGATAAACACCAGCACAAAATTCATAATGGCATGAATTGCCTTTGTGGTTTCTCTCTTTATCAGTCCCGTATAGGCAACATAAACCCCAAGAACCAAAATCAAGAGTAAGAGGAATCCAACATAGAAACCCTCTGTTGAAAATCCGTTTGCACTCACACCAGCTAAGGTCTGCATATTCTTACCAATGGAATCTGCTGTAGCGGAAATGAAGTCTAAGGAATAGGCTTCCTGTACTAAGTAACCTGTCGCATTGGAAACATACAAACTGATTGTCCAAATAAAATTGGTAATGGCATATAGTCCATACATGACCTGTTTTCCAATCCCGTCCGACCAGTTCCACGGAAGCCAGCCCCAGCTATTATCCACATAAAAATCCAGTTGATAGTTTTCAAGTGGGTATCGGCTGTATTCATTTGCCACATTGACCGTATCATCTACCAAGCCCGCAGCTTGAACCACCGTTCCCAGCATGGCTAAAAGAAAAATGGCAATCACAAGTGTGAAAGCCACTGTCATTGCCACTTTACCTAGACGTTTCAGCGTCCAGTTTGATTTTATTCTGTTTACTATTGATGGTTTCACATTTACACCTCTTTTCGCACAGGTGGTCTGGTATCAAAGGCATGGAGCAGTTCTTCAAATACAGGGTGGAACTGTATCACACCGACACGACCATATAAATCACTGATAAGGCATTGCCCGTTTTCCAAATCACGCAATCGCTTCTGATTGTTTTCGTCCTCTGGGTCTACACCAAAAAAGGCTAAGGTCTTTTTAATCTCGTTAAGGTCAGTGGAACGAAATGCAAATTTTAAGCCGAGGTTATTTTTCAGTTTTTCATCTAAGAGGTCGTCTGTATTTTGGGTCACGAAATATACCCCAGCGTTCATAGCACGACCAGCCCGAACCAGCTTCATAGATAGTGTTTTTCCTTGTGCTACCTGTAAAAAGCTCCATGCTTCGTCTAAATCTACAATCTTGAAAATGCTTCGGTCTGTATGGATAAAGTCTAAAGCAAAGGTACTAATGACAATCAGCATAGCAACGGATAAAAGCTCCATAGTGGTATATTCCTCAAAGGAAGTTTCCTTGTCGGGAAGTACCAAGTCCGCAACCTGTATAATGTTCAGTTGTTTTTCTAAGCTGATAGACTGCTCCACATAACCATTACTGAATAATAAATGTGCAAAGTCATAGTCTGTAAAACTTTCGATATGGTCGGCTATACTGGTACTTAGTGGCGTATTCTCAACCCGTAATTCCTCAATCACTTTCATCAACCCTCGTACTTCACTATTGGTTACTGCACGAATGGCTTTTCTAAGGATTGGGAAGCGTTCCCCATCACGAGAGGAAATCCCCGTAAGGAATGTCAGAATATCAATAGCCAGTGATTCAGAATCTTTGGGATTTTTCATAATCACATAAGGGTCAAGTAAGCCTTTGTTTTTCTCATCAGAAGTCAGAGTGACGATATTGATTTCATGGGAAATCTCTGGCAAGGTTTCTTTCCATCTGCCACGTTCTGCTTTTGGGTCTACAATCACTGCTTGTGCCCCATAAAGCACCGCATAATAGACGATAAGGTTATTCGCAAAGGATTTACCACCACCCAGCGAACCAACAAAAGCCGACGCTAACGCATTGGTTACTGAACCCTTAACCCCTTGACTGGCAAGAGCAGGTTTCAGATAGACATTGCGTCCAGTATCTAAGCTGTAGCCAACATAAATCCCCTCATTTTCCCCCAGCATTTGAGTAGCACCAAAACCTAAACCAGCGAGGAAATCAGAGGTCACGTATTGAATATAATCATTCATATAACGCTTGCTGGCAGGTAAAAATTCTTCATGTAAGCCGAGCATATCCCCAAATGGTCGTACCAGTTTTACGCTTAAATCGTCATAAAAATCTTTCACTTCATTACAACGACGTTTGAGTTCGTCAAGATCATTTGCTGATACCCTTACCACATAAGACAGCTTGTACATAGATTCCTTGCTTTGGTCTAAATTGGTTTCCAGCTCATTCACACTTTCCAGAGCTTCCGCCACATTGGAGCTGGTTTCATTATCACTTTGCCAAGCGTGGTTATCCAAGTCTTTCAGTTCTTTCTTTTTATTGCGGACAGTAGATAGGGCTTTACGATTCGCTACAATTTCCACATTCATTGACGTATCAATCGGGAATGTAAATTGCTGTTGCTGGTAGTAGAAGATTTCAGAGGACGGGAAGTCCAGTTCTCCGACAATGCTGTTAATGGTAAAGTAAGCTACATAGACGGTTTCATCTTCCTGCTGGATTTTCAAATATCGCTGTTTTTCTTCCACCAAACAGCGAGTAGGCTTAATCAAGTCATAGTATTTAATCAGCGTTTCATTATCCAGCTTTTTCTTTGATAGATGGTACTCATACTCTTCATAGGCAGTGCCTGTCTGTCCGTAAAGGTGTTCAATCAGATAGCCGAAGTCGTCCTTATCTAACCTGCGGATTTTGAAACGACGAGAGATTTTATTTTCTAAGAGCTTTTCCATCTTCTGAAAACGCAGGATTTCATCATTACTCATACTAACAAAATCGCCCATCAGCTTATGGTTCACATCATAGACAAAATCAGACAAAGCATTTTTTGCTTCAACGGTAAGACTTTTCATAGAAAACTCCTGATCGTTGAGAAGCAACTTAAAGCCGATAAAGAAACGGTAGTTCACTTGATTTTCGCCAATCATGGATATTAAAGCGTCTGTCTGTTGGTCGATTTTGTCATAGGCAACCGCTTTGAGCTTGCCAGTGACTTCATTTTTGGAACGCTCTTGTGCAGAACGTATGCTGGATTCTGTACTGATTTGTAAAGCATGAATTTTGCCATCACGATTTTGTGCGATAAGCTGTCTGAAAGAATCATGCACTTGTATTTTCTGTTCTGGACTTAGAAATGAGTAATTGTAAGGAACAAGCTCATAGTAAGCATAACATTCCCCGTCTTTATTCCAGACGAGATTGTTTTCAATGTATTTAATTGGATATGCCATAAAATTCACTCCTAACTGCTGTAATGGCTTCTTGTGGCTGGTTTCTGCCAAGCGTTACTTTTTTTCCTGCATAGGTCAGCTTTGGTCGCAGTGCATAAGCAATGACAGACTTCAAAAATCCATAAGGCTTTTTACCATCAAAAGTTTTTGTAGACATAAACCATGTGAAAGCCACAGGAATCCCAAAGTATTTGAGAAATGCTCCCTCTATCATGGAAAGAGGGGGCAAGTTGCCAAGTATCATCACTGCAAAGAGTGACACAACAAACCATGTCATTTGCGTAAAGGTTATGGGAAACGGAAGTCTAAAATCATTGATAGAATACAGTACCTTTTCCACAGACCAGATACTGGTATAGCTTCGTATTTTCTTCATGTAATCAATCCTTTCATAAAAAATAGGGGTAGCTGATTGAGCCACCCCGTAAAATAGAAAATCTGCCAGTAGTAATGTACCGACAGATTTAATAGACGATTTCAAAAATCCCATGATTGGTTGAGATAAACGTTCCTGAAAGGTCTAAATCCCGACCATAGGCTTGATAATCAATATAGTTTTGAAGACTAGCTGGTACTTCGCCTAAAGCACCCGTTTCTTCAATGTAGTAGCGTGCCACGTCATACATATCATCACAATCGGAATGAATGATAATATCCTCTTGATGTTCGCTTAGTTCTTCAATGCTTGAAAAATGAGTGAGCAGAGCAGATAGCTCCGATTGTAATTCTTCGGGTAATTCCGATACCATTTCCCATAGTCGATTGAGTTCGCCAATGGAAGTGTATTCGTCAACCGTAAAGGGTAACTCGTAGTCATGAATGGCGTATTCCTCATATTCATCATTCAAGCCGATTTTCTCTTTGACTTCCTCAAAGTCAATGGGAAAGGTAAACCACGCACCGACCAATTCGCCCTCATTGTATTTGCCTAAATTCGCAATATAGACTTGCATATCGTCCATATATTCACGTCCTTTCTTTGTAGAGATTCAAAAATCCCTACCGCACTTCGTTTGGTGTACCATTCCTTTGCGGAACATAAGAAAACCACTTATATTCCACAAAAGAACGGTTTTATTTAAGCACCAATAATGCGATTGAATAGCTCTAGTAAAATGTCTTTTACTCCAGCAGCGTTGAAGACTAAGCCAACCGCAATAATCGCAATAATTAAAAAGCCAATCAGTTTGCTAAACTCACGCTTGAAGCCAAGATACAAGCCAATCACAACGATTGCTAAAAGCACCAGTGATTGAGCGTTTGATAGAAACCAGTTATAAAGGTTTTGTCCAAAATTCATAAAAATGTTCTCCTCTCTATATTCAATGAATTTGTATTTGAGTTATTTTTTTGTTGTTATCACGTCCTGTTCTTTTACTGACTGTTGCTTCAAAATCTGCTTGTGTCGGTCTGTCAGTTTCGCATGGTCGAGAATGTCTTTTACAACCTGCGTCTGGTTGATTTCATCAAGTTTAATCGCAACCTTTAAGGTCGGGGCAACTTGATGAGATAGCCAGTTCAGCGTCCTTTGGAAGGAGTAAGGCTCTGGTTTTGTGGTTAGTTTTAATCGTTCACGATTGTTCCCAATAAACCAAGCCCATTCTTCATTCAGTTTCCAATCAGAACGAGGTTTGGAATCGTCTTTATCTACAAAACGGATATACCGATTGATAATTTTAAAGGCGGTATGCTCTGGATTGTCATAGACGAGTAAATCACGGACTGCATAATAGGCACGCTCATTTTTCAATCGAATCTCAAAACGGTTTTTTACTTCTGCGTCTTCAATGGGAATATCATTTTTCTTGTACTGCTCGTAGTCCTTTTCATAGATACAGAAATAAACTTCACTTTGTAATGAACCGATATAGAGGGTGTTTCCCATACATTCCTTTTCCTCTTTGCGTACCAGTTCGCCACTGCGATAGCTTTTAAAACTGCGGAAGACGGAGATACATTCTTCCTGTTGGCACTTTTCAGTGAGTACAGGGATATTCAAAATCCCTGTCTTATCGTTAATGGCAAGGTCAAGGCGTTTCATCACACCGCCAGCCACCAAAACGTCCATAAAGAACTCATACCAGCTTCTTTGTTGTGCCAGAAGATAGCTTTCAAATTGTCTGCACCCACGACCTTTCAATTCCACCAGAACTCCTTTGTCCAGTTCATGGGAGCAAAGGACGAATATGTCGCCTAAAGCATAATGCTCTGAATAAGAATAGAAACCATAGTCCTCATGAAGAAAATAGGACAGTTTCAGTTGTAAGATGTTTTCGACCACCTGCTGTACGTCTGTTGTCGGAAAGCGAATCCTTACATAATCAAACAGCATTTCAAGGGGAGCGTCGGGATTGAAGCGTTCCAGAGCTTCCCAAAGGGACTGCTGTAAATCCTCTGATGGCTTGACTTTTCCTGTTTCAATATCGCTTAGATACTGCCTTGTAATACCAGTCGCAACAGCTAAACGGTTTTGAGATAGTCCATAAGCCAAGCGTTTTTCTTTTAAATGCTGTAACCAAGTTTGTTCATTCAGTAAAAATCCCTCCAATCAAAAAGGCGTATGTCAACTTTTAAAGCCCATTTGACATACGCTGAAATTTTGTAAATCCCTTGTAACCAAAGGATTTTCTAATGTTTTTTTGACTGTTTCCTGTCGATTTGTACCCCCCTGTTAGAAATAGTGGGAAAATATGAAAAAAAGCCCTTTAAAATGAGGCTTTTGAGGTGTATTTCCTTTTTTTGGTAGCTAATATGGTAGCCAAAGAGATTTAGTCGATAAAATCACTTGATATCAGATTGAGTTTATCTGTTAATTCGGAATCAGCGTTTGGGTATAAATGACTATAAATGCTAAGTGTAGTTTTGACATCAGAATGACCTAATCGTCTTTGAATATATAGAGCATTTACATTATATTCATTAATAAGTAATGACGCATGGGAGTGTCTTAAACCTTTTGGTTGAATGTATTTAACTCCTGCACGTTTAGAATATTTTAGAATCTGGTCTCTAATACTACGTTTACGATATGGATTTCCATCAAGTGATAGAATGAATGGTATCTTGTCAACTTTTGCTTGTCGTTCTTTCCATTCCTTAAGTACGTTTAGAGTATTATCATCAAGGCCAATGGTTCGTCTGGAACTTTCAGTTTTTAGTTTGTTACGTCGTACCCAATTCTCACGGTTGATGTACTGTAAGTTGTGATTGATTGCTAGAGTTTTCTTTTCAAAGTCTACATCTTCCCAATAAAGAGCAGTTGCTTCATTTACACGCATTCCCGTAAAATAATATAGCCAAAAAAGTGTATAAACAAAGTGCTCAAAATAACTCTTTTTATCAAGTGATTGTATTACTTTTTGGAACTCGTCTTTTGTCCAAAAATCTATATGTTTTTTTATGATTGGAATTGGACTGATATTACTTGTGGGAATCTCATGAAAAATCAACCCATATTTTTTTGCAGTTTTCAAAACTTGATTAAGCAATGTCATCTTGTTTCTTGCATATGAATTTGAATATCTCTCTAATAAACCGTTTCTATAATTAATCACATCATAAGTAGTAATTTCTCGAGGTTTTTTCTTACCAAAGTATTGAATAAATTCATCGAATATAACTTGACGCCTGTGTTCGAGATCCGGACTTGTTGTAGCGTAATAATTTGGCATAAAAACTTCTTCCATAAACTGCTTAAAAGTCCATTGAGTATGCTTAATACTTCCTTTTTGTTGTACCTTGTTCAATGCCCTTGTTCGTGCTTCAAAGGCTTCTTTTGCAGTTTGAAAGCCACGTCTGCGTTCTTGATATGGTTTACCAGTAGCTAGGTCAACTCCAGCTTTAAAATAATAAGTATATTTCCCAGTTTTATCATCTTTCGTAACACCGGTATATCTAGTTTTTGACATGGAGTTCCTCCAATCCAAGTATTTCTGCCACAACTGATACGGGAACAGTCCCAAGTCCTTTATTGTTATAGAAATCGAAACCACGCTCGACCATAATATGTTTTGCTTGTCGTAAAATATTATAAGCAGTCCATTTTGAAAAGCCTAAGTCCATAATTTCTTGTACTGTCATAGTTAATTTATCGTTCATAAGTCAATTTCTCCTTTACTAGTAAGCTCTAGGAATTCTCCTATTAATTGCTTTAGTTCATTATTTAATCGTGGGGTTTGTTCTTTAAGTGCATCTTGAAGTTCTAAAGAAAATGAGCTACTATCAAATGCTTTTAGGTGTTTTCTAAGTCTAGTCTTTTTTACTCTTATAGTGTTAGGTTTCAGATAGGGGAATAATTCGGGTAAGAGTGCTGGTTCATGGAGAAAGATATAAGCAAATGCTTTGCTATCATCTGGAACACTTGAAAGACTAAAAAAGCTAAAATTCTCCAATCGTTTAGAAATCTCTGAAATGGTTTCCTCGTTTATAGCCTTTGTTCGTAGTTGGAACTCTAACCGCCACCAAAAGGGTTTGCTTTCTATATCTAATTTATCAGCTCTTTTGTGACTTACTACCTCTATATTCTTATCGTACAAACGTACTTGAACGTTGCTACCACTTGCACCCCAGTATTTACTTTCTATATTTCCCCCTCTACCGTAGAATATTTTATGACTAACCCCTCCTTTGATATGTTGTAAAAAAACTATTTCTGGCCTATTAAAGATATCAAAAGCAAGGTCTAATCGTGACAGTCTAATTTCTAATCGATTTAATCGAGCGTAATTCATAATCTGCCTCCACACTTGTAACCCTTCAAATTCTTTTAGTGAGTTTGGGTTGAAGTCTAGGCGTATGACTTGATAACCACCATAATCCGATAGTTGAAAGAAAATTAGATTTATACTATCTTCGTTTATCGTTTTATAAAGAGTAAAATAGTCTTCTCTTAGATTTTCTTGAATACTAAATTCTTGAATTATATTATCGAGTGATTTTCGTAATTCACGAAATATTCGTCTAAGTGATTGGTTCTCACTATCAAAGATTACTGTTAATCTATCAATGCTGATATAAATAGATTTTTCTAGTTTTGATAAATCTACTTGACTTTGATATTCTCGTAGAGATTGAATGGTATTTTTCAATGTAACGCCTCCTTTCTATGCTTAAAATCTGCGTAATTCGTTGCTACTATTGATTTTTGCCGATGACTCGTTACTTAGGGCGTTGCCTTAAGTGTATCTGATTGCTGGCTGTTAGAAACGCCAGCTTTTATGTTAGAGATTGGGAGAACTTCGAGCTTCGGGCGCTCTGCCTTCGGCCCGCGCCCTTGCACTTGTCTCCCAATCTCTAATTTATTAGTTTTTAAACTAGCCAAAATACTTGTCTAGAAAACTCGAGAGCAGTTCAAGTGCTCGAAGTTCAATTTCTTCGTCTCGAATATCGTTAAATACATCATCATTTACTTGAATATATTCTTCTAAACTAGGCGAATAAAAAGAATGAGTATTGTTAATTTTGTTGTTTTTAAATGCCAATTGTGTTGATTTCATAATATCCTCAATCTAGCCATATCTCGCTTTTTATGGACTTTTTATTACCATTTTGGTATAATTGTATTGGTTTTAAACGAAAGCCTCAGAACGCTTTGCAGAGCTTTATGGGGTGTTTTTGCATACTCATAAAGTTAACTAGTATCACTTATTTTGTATGCTTTGTTTTTATATAACCATTTTGGTTATATAAGTATAATACAACCATTTTGGTTATAAGTCAATAGAAAAACGAAAGGAATTTTAAAATGTTAAAAGACAATATAAAAAAAGCCCGACTAGATGCAGGACTTACTCAATTAGAAGTTGCTGAAAAGTTAGGTGTAGCTCAAGCTCAATATGCTAGGTGGGAAAATGGAGGGAGAAATCCGAAAGATGAAACAGTAGAAAAATTAGCTGAAATCTTTGGTACGTCTCTTGAGATTTTAAAAGGACGTGATGACGGACTAGAAGAAATTGTTAGTTTATTGAGAGAATATGAATTGACAGAAGCAGATAAAAACAAAATTATTAAAACTTTAAAGGATTTATTACATAAATAAATCAAAATAATGTGGTAGTTGGAGAGCACAAAGTGAATAATATCCGGGAGTAAAAAAAGCAAGCTAAAGCATTTATTAAACGCTGGGAAAATAGAAACGAAAGGCAGGATAGTCAATCTTTTTGGTGGTTAAAGATTAACTATCTTTATGCTATTGATTAATATATTTGTCATAGTGCTCTTGGTACTGTGCTTTTATATTATGTTCTCCTAGAATTTCAAATACCTGAAGTGCTTGTTTCATCTTTTCGATTCCGTTCGCAGGATTGCACTTAAATTCAAAGTATGTCTTGCAAGTGAGCCGTTCTACAAGGAGGAATTCAAATGTCGCAGTCAGAGGAACGTTTTGTTCCCGACATTGTTTGGGAAGGATTAAAATCCTTACTTATTGAAGTTGATTTCGATCATATTTCTGTCAAAAAAATCTGCCAGATCAGTGGGATTCATCGAGCCACTTTTTATCGCTATTTCCCTGATGTTTTTGAATTGCTAAACTATGGCCTTAAATCAGAACTGACAACCGATTTAGACCGCATATTTCTATCTGATGGTAGTTTTGAGAGTTTCGAACTTTTTCTTTTTAAATTAGACACTCTCAAACAACACATTCGCCACCTAAAAGGGAGTAAATACTTTGAGTTGATACTTACGATTTTCTGGAATGTTATCCATAAACAAACTGTAAATAATTTTGACAAGGATGTATTGAGTAAAAATAAATATATTGTTCATTTTTATAGTACAGGAATGCTCGGACTGATAGAACTCTATTTTACAGATCATTCCATTAAATCTGATGAACTAGCTAAAGATATGACCACCTTATACCAGCAGGCAAGGCAAAACTTCAAGACCAATCTGCGACAAAATTGAATATTTGTCGCATGCTATTTCTTGAAAATGGTCCAATATTAGCGTAAACTTAGATTATACTAAAGAAAGAGGTGCAACCTTATGGAAAATCTAGTTGTTTCAATTTTTAAAACTGAAAGTCAAGCATATCAAGCTTTTGCTGAGTTAAAAGCCTTTAGACAAACTGAAAATACAAAAGTTGCTCAAATTGCTCTTGTTGAAAATCAAGGAGGTCGTATTGTTGAAAAAGAGCGTTTTGACTTTGATGATTCAACTACTGATGCAACACTGACAGGGGGTCTTATTGGTGGCTTTGTTGGACTTATTGCTGGTCCACTTGGTGCACTCTATGGTAGCGCAGCAGGCGGTCTTTATGGGTTAGTTGTTGGTGATACGGTTGATACAACCGAATCAGGATTGATTGATGTCGTGTCACGCAAGTTAGTGGCAGGTGAAACAGCAATTATCGCTCTTGTTCAAGAAACTAACGAAGAAGTCATTGATGGTTATTTCACTAAATATGACACTGAGATCGTTCGCTGGGATGTTGCAACTGTAACGGCTGAAGTCGAAGCTGCTCTCAAAGTCCAAGCTGATCTCTACAATCAAGCACGTGCACAAATGAAAGCAGAGCGCAAGGCCGAACGTCAAGCCAAAATTGAAGAATTCAAGTCCAATGTCAAAGCTAAATTTGATAAATTAAAATTTTAATGAACGCCTATCTCATGGAATTTAGGCTCTTTGTCAACAGTAGTGGGTGGCAAAGTTAAGCTCTAGCGAGAACAAATGATGTTCTCGCTTTTTTGCTGTTTAAAGCGAGATAAATGCGTTTTTTAAAGTTGTCAAAGCTCCTATAACCAAAAGCATTACGTTTAATATCTTTGATGAGTTTATTGGTTGCTTCAAGTTTGGCATTAGAATAGGGAAGCTTAATGGCATTAGTGATGTATTTCTGATAACGAATGAAGGTTGTTAGTGCTATTTTAAAAGGATGATTAGTAGAAAAATTATCATTATCTAAATAGAATCATATCATCTAGAAAATTTGATACTTGACTTTTGGTATAAATCATATTAAAAATAATTCCAAATTTGTTGGTAGCTTTTTGGTAGCTAAACAGACAAATTTTATAATGTTTATCAAAATGAACATAAAGAGAATGTTGATTTGTCAGCATTCTTTTTTATTTCAAATGTATTCTCGGAATTAGATACGGGGGGTTAAGTGCTGGCGTGGCTATTGCCACACCAGCCAGCAAGATCAGTCCACACCTGCGACTTCCGCTTCGCACGTCGCCTGCGTGGACTGTCTGCTGTTGGATAACTTTTTAATTTCCTCCAAGAAATCATATCCTTTTGGTACAAGGGGAGTATAAAACTCTGATATGACACTTGTTCCTACATCAACATAGCCACGACCTTTGATTCGCTTTAAGAAGAAATCCTTTTGTACGTCACTGCCAAACATCATGCCATAGCCCATTTCAGACATACGACCTAAAGCCACTCTGAAATTAAACTGATCACGGATTCCGTCGCCTAAATATTTTGCGTCTGGACGTTGACAAGCCAGTATTAGAAAGAAGCCAGCTTGACGACCTAACATGACAATCTGTTTCAGCTTATTCATAACTGCGGTGTTTTCTTTTGTTCCCAGCATTTCCATGAAAGCGACGTATTCATCAAAGATTAAGAAGTGTGCCGGGAGACCTAAGTAAGCATAATTTTTGCCAGTCTTATAGTTCTTCATCTGCTTCATTTCCTCACTACGTTTCATCATTTCTTCATAGAATGTTTCAATGCAAGAAAGCAAGTCTTCTTTTCTATAGTAGACATTTGCCATCACAGAACCTAAGTCCGCAAGGTCAGCATTTTTCGGGTCAAGAATATACAGTTTTGAATCTGTATGAAGCAAGGCTTCAATCAGTGTCAGTATAAAGTAAGTTTTACCGCCACCTGTACCACCAGCAATCAACATATGAGGGAGCTTATCATATTCCCACCATACGTTTTTCATTAAGCGAAGTTTACCATCTTTAGCTTCTACTTCATCAATAGAAATACGACTGGCTATGGTGTCATAGAGCAAAGTATATTCCACATAGGAATCCTTTAACTCTTTATCCGTCAGCTCACAGTACAAGCCACTCTCTAATTTCTTTTCCAAGTGTAAGAGTTGGTCTTGATATTTTCCCAGCGTGATTTCCACCCGTATCTGTATCAAGCCATTTTTAAGTCGATAATACATTTTAGGGAAGTAGGTTATCTTTTCCTTTGTACGACCAGCACTATCTTTAAAGAAACCCTCTGTTTTGACCTGTTCAGATTCATACCACTTGTTTTCAAGTATCATCTTTGCCAGTTTTTGACGGTGGTAAAGTTGTTTAACCGTATCATAGCGAACCCGTTTGAATACAAACGCTACCAGCAAGCAGATAAGAATTGCGACACTGAAACTGATAATTAAATAGGGAATGTCAATCTTATCTGCTTGTGATAGGTTAAAATCCTGCCAGTTGATCTGCTGGATTGTCTTCACATGAAACAGTCCGACAACCAGCAGGAAAACAGGCAGGAGTGACGCTATCGTAAAATGAAAGACTAAATCTTTACCAGATGGGCGAATCCTTTTACCACGCTGTTTCATGCGAAAAAGTCTCCTTTCTACCTAGCGACTATTTGTCTTGTGTCGGTTCTTTCTTTGCTTGTGGTTGAGCTTTGAATGAACTAGAATCCTTTGTCAGCACAATATCGTCTGCCTTGATATACCAGTCAACATCTGCTCCTTGATAGGTGGCAGTAGCAACGGTGTCCGCAATGGGATTGATAAGTTCCACCCGTGCGTTATAATCAAACTCTTTCAAAGGCAAGCTGGCAGGAATACTTACTTGAATCATGCGTCCTTGTCCTTTGGATTTTAAGTCATAGGTACGTTCCTTGATTTCATCTGAAACCGACCCGTCTTCATTTTGGATTCTCACTTCACGACGTAGAGCAGAGAATTTCAATTCTCCAAAAGTCGTGTCTTTATCTAATACAATGCCATTTGCTAATCTCATCATTTTTCCTCTCTTTCTTTATTCTTTTATCATGTCGTCAGCATGTAAAAGGTAATTTGTAAAACCACGAGTGCCGATTTTGTAGCCCTCTGCGGTAATACGTGGATTGACTAACTTCACACGTTCCTCAAAGCCGAAATGTTTTTCGCCAGCTTCAGCAGGAAGCACCACCACAATATCATCTGCTCTTTGAACATCAGAATAGAGATTATAGCTTCTTGATAAGACAGTTAGCCGTCCGTTGATTCTTCGCTGAACGACTTTATCCTCGCCAGCAAATTCTAAATTGCCGAATGTTTTTTCCATGTTGGGAATCACAAATTTAAGTTCCATATTTTTACCTATCCTTTCTTTTTTATTGGCTGAATGAATGTTTGATGGTCTTAAAGAGTGGGGAACGACCTTTTGATTCTTGATTTTTTGTTTTCATAAGTTCACTTCCTTTCAAAATCGGGTAAAAAAATAGACACCTCATTTTTTGAAGTGTCTACCTATTAAATATTCAAATTTTATTGGAAGTATCTTTATATCTTCACTTTTCAAGGATAAATCGTCGTATCAAAGCTCATTCATAAGTAGTAAATTAGTAGTAAATTGAGTGGTTTTGACCTTGATAAAGTGTGATAAGTCCAGTTTTTATGCGGATAACTAGATTTTTATGCTATTTTTATACTTAAAATAGTTTTAATTCTTTTTTTCAACTCTGGCACTACTTCTGACTCAAACCAAGGATTTTTAGCCATCCAGATTTGATTTCGTGGTGAGGGGTGAACCAGAGGGAAAAATTCTGGTAGATAGTCTTTGTAGCGTTTTACCCGCTCTGTTACCTTGCCACTAACCTTCTCATGAAGATAATAGGCCTGGGCATATTGTCCAATCAAAAGGGTCAATTCAATATTTGGACATTCCTTGAGAAGTTGCGGATGCCATTTTTCGGCAAAGCCTTTACGGGGTGGAAGATCACCTGACTTGCCATGTCCTGGGAAGTAAAAATCCATTGGCAGAACTGCAAAATAACCTGAATTGTAAAAGGTGTCTTCATCTACACCTAGCCAGTCCCGCAAGCGATCGCCGCTCTTATCCTTCCAATAAATCCCAGCTTCTTGGGTTTTAAGCCCCGGTGCCTGACCGACAATATTGATGCGGGCATTTTTTGGCGCCGCAAAGAGAGGTTCGATTCCGCGTTCTGTATAGCTGGTATTCTGCGGATCCGCCATAATGGCTTGCTTGATTCTTTCGATTTGAGACATCTGTTTTCCCTCCAAAAAGAAGTCCAAGCATACAATCTCAGACTTCTATCGTTTTATTTGATCAATTCATAAATAGCTTCTGCATAGATTGCTGCTGCTCGGAAGAGATCGTCCAAGGCGATAAATTCGTTGGCTTGGTGCATAGTATCGATTGAGTCCGGGAACATAGCACCGTAGGCAACCCCACGTTCCAGCAAGCGACCAAAGGTTCCACCACCAATGACTTGTTCGTGGCCTTTAAGACCAGTTTGTTTTTCATAGACATTCAACAAGGTTTGCACAAGCGGATCTTCCATTGGCACATAGTGAGGGGTATGGCCGTGTTCAGAAAGACTAACTGAAGCCACTGGCAAGTTTTCAAGGATTGACTTGATTTGCTCTGGGCTTGTTCCTTTTGGATAACGGAAGTTAAGGGCAATGGTATTGTCAGCACTTGTTTCATCAAAGCGGAAGACACCGGCATTCATAGAAAGGGCACCCATCTTTTCATCTACATGAGCAACCTTGAGATTTGTACCCTCATGGTCGTTCAAGAGAATCTTACCAGCGATGTCGAGGTAGTCTTTGGCAGGTCCTGCAAAGTCAAACTGACTGAGGAAGAGTGCTAGGTAAGTAGCTCCATTGACACCTGAAGCAGGCATAGCACCATGGGCTGATTTACCAATCACAGTCACCTTGTACTGACCGTTTTCTTCTTGGAGTTCTCCTCTGAGTTTGTGTTCTGCAACAAAGGCATCTAGTTTAGCTTGCAAGTCAGCCAGGTCTCCTGAAACGACTGCTGTTGCTGATTCAGGTACCATGTTTTCACGCAAACCACCTGTGAAGCTGTGAAGGCGAGCTGCACCTGTATTTTCACCTGCAAAATGGAGGTATTCCGTGATATTTCCTTTTTCACCATTGATGATAGGGAATTCAGCGTCTGGAGAGAAACCGAAGTCTGGTTTCGCAAGTCCTACGTGCTCAAAGTAGTAGTCCATGTCCGCCCAGCCTGATTCTTCATCTGTTCCAACGATGAAACGAACTTTCTTAGAAGTTGGAAGACCTAATTCTTTGATGATTTTCAAACCATAGTAACAAGCTGTTGTTGGACCCTTGTCATCTGAAGCCCCACGCGCATAAAGGCGACCATCTTTGATAGTTGGTGTATAAGGGTCCGTGTCCCAACCGCTACCAGCTGGCACCACGTCCATGTGAGCAAAGATTCCGAGAACTTCTTCTCCTTCACCAAACTCAAAATGTCCTGCGTAGTTATCAACATTTTTAGCTGGATAGCCATCGCGGTCTGCGATTTCAAGGAATTTTTCCAAGGCTTTTACTGGACCAGGTCCAAATGGATGCTGCGCATCTACTTTGCTGTCATCACGTTCTGAGTTGATTTCCAAAAGGCTAAACAAGTCAGCCAAGAGCTCTTCTTTGCGTTTTTCTACTTCTGCTGTAAAATCAATTGCTGTCATTTTTTCTTCCTTCTATCTTTTCTCGATGATTTCATCCACCGGCAAGCGGTAGCTTGGTTCCAATTTTTCGTCTGTGTAACCCACTGTAATCAAGAGTTCTGGGCGGAATCGGTCTTCAATGTCCAAAACTTCGTTGGCTTTTGATTTGTCAAATCCAAGAATAATGTTAGAACCAATTCCTTGGTCTGTAAGAGCCAAAACCAAGTTCATAGCAACCAAACCTGCATTGAGGGCTAGGTAGTCGCTGATCTGTTGCTCACTGTAACGCGCAAATTCAGCAGGCAGATTCTTCATAAAATATTGAAGTTGTTCTTCAGAAAAGTTATTAGCACCACCAACACGGGCAATCTTACGAGCACGTTTTGCCAAATCTGTGTCTGTAAACAAGGCAATGGTTACAGGCGCTGATGATATCTGCTCAAAGTTCGAACCATATGCCAATTTTGCCAGTTCAGCATTTTTTTCACGAACAACCACAAACTTCCATGGCTGGCTGTTGTGGGCACTTGGGGCCAAGGTTGCGATTTCGATAGCCGTACGCACATCTTTGGGATCTACTGGTTTATCATTAAAATGCTTAGTCGCATGACGTTTTTTATTTAATTCAAGAAATTTCATAATCGATTTCCTTTTCTAATTCTACTGCATCCATTCTACCATATTTTGAAAGAGCTTGCAGAGATTTTTCATAGAAAGAAATTGGAACACGGATGAAGCCCTGGATTTAAACTTATCATTAAAATCAGATTTTTCCTCATCCAGTTCCAACTAATTTTCAGGGGTTTTAAGAAACTAGTCTACCTTATATTCTGACTTTATAGCCTCCAAAAATTTCTTCACATCCTCCACATACCCATGCTTTTCAATTAAACTAGCTAAGAGTTCTAGATTGTGCCCCCGATAGTTGTCATCTCGGCGTAGTTCTTCATACATTTCGATAAAAGGAAGCCCCTTGGATTTGGCCAATTCTAACTCTGCTTCATAATCGTAGGAAACTTTTCGGAATAGAATATTTACCAATTCCCCGTCTTCCACTTCTATCACGGCATACTGGGCACGGTGATTTTTTAACGCCTCCCAATTAAAATAGGGCATGCCAATCGACCCTGGATTGATGATTTGTTGCCCTTGACTGCCATAACGAAGCAACTGCTTGTGAACATGACCATAGACTGCCACGTCAACTTCATCATCTAGGAGTTGGTCAAATTTCTCTGTATCATTCTCAACTAGCAAGTCACCACCATAGTTCTTATTTGGCAAATTATGAGAAAGAGAAAAGCGCAGTCCGTCAACTTCTCTCTTTTCTAGCATAGGTAAGCTTCGTAGCCAGTCAATCGTTGCAGGATCCATTCGCTCCATCAAATACTGCGTCATACGCAAGAGCTGGACTTCCTGTGGGTCTTCCAAGCCATATTGCCCATCTAAAGCCTCAAGGACACAATCATCCCAATTGCCTCGAACACTTGTAGTGATAGAAAGTTCCTTTAACAGAGCGACCAAGTCATTTGCACCTGGACCAGGGAGGAAAATGTCTCCCATGAGCCAGTATTCACTGACTCCTTGTGCTTTAGCATCTGCAATCACTGCTTCTAAGGCAGTCACATTTCCATGAATATCTGATAAAATTGCGATTTTATGGTTCATCATAATCTCCTTTTGTTTGGTAGTCCACTCTTTCTTCCGCCACTTGAGCCAATTCCACTTCTTCCTGAGGGTTCAACTTTCTTTTCACATCTTCTGCGACTGCTCTTGGCACACCCACTTCGACAATTTCATCCACACTAGCTTCCTTGATTTTAGTGAGAGATTTAAAATGCTTCATGAGATTCTGTTTGCGTTTAGGTCCCAGACCGTCAATCCCATCCAGTTGTGAAGAAAAGGAATTTTTTGAGCGCAGTTGGCGGTGGAAGGTGATAGCAAAGCGGTGCACCTCATCCTGGATGCGTTGGAGGAGAAAGAATTCTTGAGAATTGCGAGACAACTCCACCACTTCCAGTGGATCTCCAAAGAGCAGTTCATGGGTTTGGTGCTTGTCATTCTTTTGCAGACCTGCAATTGGGATATCCAAACCTAGCTCTTCTTGGATGACTTGCTTTGCGATATTGACTTGACCTTGTCCCCCATCAATCACAATCAAATCTGGCGGGGTTAAACCATCACGTTGAACTCGGCCATAACGTCTGCGAATAACCTCTCGCATACTAGCATAGTCATCTGGGCCAACAACCGTTTTTATCTTGTACTTTCGGTAGTCTTTTTTACTCGGTTTGCCATTGACAAAGACCACCATAGCTGAAACAGGACTGGTTCCCATGATATTAGAGTTATCAAAGGACTCGATACGGACTGGGGTCGGGATTTGGAGCAAGCGTCCCAGATTTTCAATAGCTCCTTGGGTCTTTTCGACTGATTTTTCTAGCAGATTGAACTTCTGCTCCAGACTAACACGGGCATTTTTGATGGCTAGATTGACCAGTTGTTTTTTCTCTCCACGTTGGGGCTTGAAAATCTTGGTATCCACCAAAGCCTTAACGGCTTCTTCATCGATATCCTGCGGAATCAGCACCTCATTGGGAACCAGGTGAGATTTTTCTTGATAGAATTGTCCCACATAGGTCAAGAAGTCCTCATCCGGATCATTGTAGTAGGGGAAGAGATTGACATCCCGCTCAATGAGCTTGCCTTGACGAACAAAGAAAACCTGAACACACATCCAGCCCTTATCCACATAGTAACCAAAGACGTCCCGATTTTGCAAATCTTTCGCCATGACCCGTTGCTTGGTCCGAAGCGTTCCAATGGCCTGAATCAGGTCACGGTATTCCGCCGCACGTTCAAACTCCATACTTTGAGCTGCGGATGCCATCTTCCCCTTGAGGTCATCAATGATTTTATCATCCTGCCCTTTTAGGAAATCAGAAACCTCCTGAGCCATGGAATGGAAATAAGCCTCATCTTTTTTACAGATGGTGTGAGCCATACATTGGCCAATATGGTAATAAAAACAGACTTTAGAGGGTGGGTTGGTACATTTCCGAAAAGGAAAAATCCGGTCCAATAGTCGCTTGATTTCATTGGCTGCGCCCACATCCGGATAGGGACCAAAATAGAGTCCTCCGTCTTTCTTGACCTGACGGGTGATAATTAAACGAGGATAGCGCTCATTGGTGATTTTGATGAAGGGATAGGACTTATCATCCTTGAGCATGATATTGTACTTGGGCTGATTTTCCTTGATGAGGTTGATTTCTAGAAGAAGTGCCTCAATATTGGACTCAGTGACGATAAATTCAAAATCTACAATTTCAGACACCAGTGCCTCCGTCTTGGTATCGTGACTCCCACGGAAATAGGAGCGCACGCGATTGCGTAGATTTTTAGCCTTTCCTACATAGATAATGGTGCCATTTTTATCCTTGTGAATATAACAACCAGGGCTGGTTGGCAGGAGCTCTAGTTTTGATTTGATCAAGTTATTCATAGTTCCATTATAGCAAAAAGGCCGTGACAGGACGAACAAAAAGCCCCACCGATCACTTGATGGAGGAGCTTTGATTTCTTTTCAGATTGCACCGACTTCATCTAGTCGCTACTGGTATAGAGTTCTTGAACAGCTGTCACATCCTGGGGCTGAATCCCATAGTAAGAGCCGGCAGGCTGCATAACAGAAGTTTCGTTGGTATGATCCAATCCGATGGCATGCCCCAGCTCGTGCTCCGCCGTGTGCACGATCCGTTCATAAGAATAACCATAGTTTGGATTGGATAGATAATAGTGATTCAGGCGAACCGTTACAGATATAAATTGTTTGGTTAACAAATTGGTTTGACTCTCGGCTTGACCTGCTACAGCGGTCGATCCATCATTCATCTCACTTGCCACAATATCTGCCTGGCTAGGATCCGCAACCACCTCAAAGGTAAAGGCTCCCGTTTGATTCCAGTTTTTTATGGCTTCTGCATAGGCACCTTGGAAGGTCTCATCCATTTGAGGCTCAATATAGATGCGAGCTGAGGCCTGAGCCCACTTGCCTTCTGCATGTTGGTGACTGTCTGTCTGAGACAAGACTTCCAGCGTTCCCGTCTCCTTCCATTGATTCCAGCCACCTTGACCAATCTTGCTCATTTTTTCAACCTGATTGACCGCAGAATGAAAATCACCAGACAGATACCAAACCACTCCAAAGGCAATGAGCAGTAGAATAACTACAGTCCAAACCAGACGCCAGAAGAAACGCCAAATTCCCAACAGAAATCGGAACAATAATCGAATAATCCAGAACATGACGCCCCACCTTTCATAAAAATAAGAACCTATCTTGAAATCACATTCTCCTTGATCAAGATAGATTCTCTATTTTACTGAAGAAAGCTGAAAGAAACCTAAAACTAAGATAAACGTTCTTCCAAGACAAAGTCAATTGGTAGAGTAGCTAAAAAACGCTCCAATTGTTTTTCCCAGTAGTACCACTCGTGCTTACCTGGACTATGACTATAGGTCACCTCAAAACCTAGTTTTTTGAGGTTTTTCACTGCGAGGTTATTGGCAGAGTAAAGATAGTCTTGTTCCCCACACCAAGCCCATAGTTTGGTCTTTTTATCGGATTTTGCAGCCACGCTTTCAAGCGAATGAGGACTAGCTGTCCAGTCTTTAATCTCTCCAAAAACTCCTCGCCAGTAGGCAAGCGATCCAAGATCCTGACTTTCAGGAGAAAATTCGTGAAAACTGAGCGCACCAGAAAAACTAGCCGCATGAGAAAAACGATTTCTCGATAGAGCGAGTTTGAAGGAACCATATCCTCCCATGGAGAGACCAGCTATAAAGGTCTTTTCTCGCTTGCTGGTCATATTGGGGAAGAAACGTTTCATGACCTGAGGTAACTCTTCTGCTAGAGCAGTATAGTAGTTATAGCCATACTGAGTATCTGTGTACCAGCCATTGCTAGTATTGGGCATGATGACAATAAGATTGATTCCACGCAACAAGCGTTCGACATTGGTACGTTTGAGCCAGCTATTTTGGTTTCCTGACATTCCGTGCAAAAGGTAAAGAACAGGAATATCTGTGCAATCTGGTTCAGTCACCCGACTAGCATCTGGATAGAGTACGGTAACGCCCCATTCCATATCCAAAACTTTTGAGTAATACTCAATATTCATAACTGCCATGGTTGTCTCCTTTTACTATTCTATAAGAAAAAGCCGAATTTCGACTTTTTCTGTAGGTATGCTGCTTATTATTTTGCTTCCATCACGACTGGCAAGATTGCTGGGCGACGCTTGGTTTGATCAAAGAGGTACTTGGTCAGATTGTCACGAACCTTGCCTTTGAGATCTGCCCAGTCAAAGTCATCACCTTGAAGATACTCTTCTACCGTTTGGTTAATCAATTCTGAACTTTCACGGAGAATATCGCGGCTCTTCTTGAGATAAACAAATCCACGCGTATGAACACGGGCCTTGGCCACAATTTTCTTCTCACGACGGTTGACAGTGATCGCCACGATAAAGATCCCATCCTCTGACAAGACCTTACGGTCACGAAGGACGACATTTCCAACATCCCCGATGGCATTTCCATCAATCAAGACATCACCTGCAGAAACTGCCCCAGCTGGAACAAAGTCCCCATGTTCATAAGACATGGTCGTTCCCTTTTTAGGGATGAAGATATGCTCTGGCAACATTCCAACTGCCATGGCAGCCTTGGCATGCGCATCCAACTCACGATACTCCCCTTGGATAGGGAAGAGGTAATTTGGTTGCAAAAGATTGATCATCAACTGCAAATCACGCGCATTCCCGTGTCCGGACACCCGCAAGCTTTGGGTAATGAGTTTCACCACACCACCAGCTTGGTAGATCATATTTTCCACACGCGCCATGACGGCTTCTTTGGCGATAGATGGAGTCGTTACGATATAAACCAAGTCTCCATCTTTGATTTCCACATAGCGGTGGCGTCCAATGGACATCTTACGAAGTCCATTAATAGGCTCACCCATACGACCAGTCTCAAGGATAATCAACTCATGGTCTTCAAAACGAGACATTTCTTTGGGTTTGATCAAAAGACTTTCATTGGCTAGAGATAATTTTTTGAGACGAATCGCAGTGCGGACGATATTTTCAATATCAAATCCAGTCAAAACAACTCTGCGACCTGTATCTGCTGCAGCATCAAAAACCTGCTGGATACGAGAAAGGTTGCTGGCAACTGCGGCAACGATGATACGACCTTCCCAGTCTGCAATGGTCTGGGTAATTTCCTCTCCAACTTCACTCTCGCTCGCCACCTGGATATTGCTGTCTGCATTGGCTGAATCACTGAGGAGCGCCAAGACACCATCACGACCGATTTCAGCCAAACGAGCAAAATCCGTCGCATAGGATTCACTAGCTGTCTGGTCAAACTTGAAGTCACCTGTGTAAACAATGCTACCTTCAGCTGTTTTCAGGACTATTCCCAAACTTTCTGGGATAGAGTGAGTTGTACGGAAGAAGGAAACCACAGTCCCTCCAAAGTCGATCTCTGTATCTTCATCAATCACATGGAAGTCATTGAATTTCTTAACCGTATCATTTCCTTTGACAAAGAGTTTGGCCAACTCAATGGTCAACTCAGAACCAAACACAGGCACCTTAGCCTCTGCCAAAAGATAAGGCAGGGCACCAATGGCATCCGCATGTCCGTGAGTCAAGAAGACCCCAGCGATACGATCGCTATTTTCAAAAAGGTAGTCCATATTTGGAATGACGACATCAACACCTAGTTGTTCATTTTCAGGGTATTTAAGCCCCGCATCCAAAACAAAAATAGAACCATCGATTTCAGCGATGTACATATTTTTCCCATTTTCTCGTACACCACCTAGTGTTGTTAAACTAATATTACTCATTTTTCCTCCGAAACTTCATTTATCTTGATTATAGGGTGAATTTACCCTCTTATTCTAAAAGTTCTAAAACTTCCAGCCGAATCTTTTCCTACCATTATACCATTTTTTTGATTATTTTCAAAACGAAGATAGGTTTTTAACTAGAGATTAGTCACTACTGTGAATCGAATCCTTTAACTTTGACTTCTCTTTTGGAGGCTTCATCGAAGATAATGGAAGGATTGCACCATCAAAAATATGGATTTTCTGAATCAATTTGATTTCAGATACCTTTCTCGAACTCTAAATTTCTCTTTTAGTTCAAAAAACTTGCTTTTACCTCTCGACTTGAGAACTATTTTCTACAAAGACATGATTTATCTGCATCTAAAAGCGAGAATTTCCTGTTCGCTTCAAAATCTAAAAAATTTTCAGCAATTAGCCACTAAGATGGAGGTTAACGATAGGAAATTTCTTCAAAAAGAAAAAAGACTTAGAAATTCTAAATCTTTTTATCATCTTTAGTTTGGATAGATATAAGTGACGTTACCTAAAAATTCATGAGGATTAAAGAAGCCACGATAATTCGCAATCTGCTTTTGACGTCTGTAGTTTGCTTCCAATATCTGGATGGAGTTTTCACTTTGAACATCTGTTACATAAGCAACGTGTCCATATTCACCACCATCCCAAACGGCGATTGCTCCTACTACTGGAACACTTCCTGTCTTATAACCTTGAGCGCTCGCGTAGATTGCCCACGTGTTGGCATTTCCCCACCAGTTGCTAGCCCAAGGCGCCAATTCTTTCACGCCCCATGTACACTGACCAACAGGATAAGAGTTTCCATAGTTTGTTGGAGTCTTTTCGACAACATCTTCTGTATCTGATACCACGTTCGCAGTGCTAGCTGGAGCACTGTAGGTAGAGTTAGCCTGAGCGGAACCACTCACTTCCAATACATCCCCTGGGTGGATAGTGTCAAAGATGGTTTTTCCATTCAAAGCTGCCAACTCATGCGGATCCATGCCGTTTGCAGTTGCAATGGCATAAAATGAATCACCATCTTGAACAACGTAAGAATTCGCATGAACAGTTTGAGCCCCAACCGTAGCCAAAATAGCGGTAGAAGTCAAACCAAGAGTCAGTTTCGTAACTGTTTTTTTCATAACCAGATTCCCCTTATATTTTCTTGATAAGAAAATCATACTTGATTTACATGTCAGTTCGTTTAGAGTTATATTTTAGTCCTGTTACAAATATTTATACTTTTACTACATAAGGTTTAAAAGCAGACATCGTATAAAGTGATAGAAGAGAATAAAAAAATGAATCATTTCCCCAATCTTTACATCAGCAAACCATCCAAAAGACTATCTAATCAGCCACTCCCACAGCAAGCATTTATCCGACAAAAGAGACCGAGATAAGTCATCACAGCCTCTTTCCATCTATTTCTCCATCAAAAAGTCATATATTTCTTGCACGGTACCCAGCGCCATGATTTCTTGATTTTTTACAGTTTGTTTGAGATTTTGGTATATCTGACTGTCAGCGATTTCCCTTTTCGACGCTTCTTTATTGACTGTCATAACACCATCTTTGATTGTCACAAAACCTAGCTCTTCAAAGACTTGGATCATCTTGACAAGTAAGATTTGTTGGATATTGAGATAAGTCGCCAAATCCTTAAGCTTGTAGCGAATATCAAACTCTGGGAATTGGTAAATGGTCTTGTACAATTTTGCAAACTGTTCTCTAGTCCCATAACCTGTCAGATAGTAGGCCTTGTCAATGTCATTTTTGAAATAGACAGCAGAGAAATGTTGTTCCTGAAAAATGGCCTTCAGCAAGGTAATATCCTCAGGAATGGTTTTTACAACAACCGCTTCACTGGTCGCTAAATCTGGCACCTCTGCAGAGAAATCCAAGACTGGAACCCCTTCTGGCAAGACTGCATTCTTCCCACGAATGTTAAAGAGTTGAACACCTTCCACACGCGCATCCACCATCATCAACTGGAGAGCAGTTTGGCCATTCCATTGATTGACAGACAGGGTGACTGCCAATTCTAAGTTTTTGGTTTGAGCAAACTCTGTTGCCCATCTACCTTGTCCAAAGGCCACCACTTCAAAGCTCGCCTCACCCTTGGAAATTTTTAGTTTGAGGTGGGCATTGCCTACTCCCATAGTACGGGCACTTTCGACATGAAAATCCTTGATATAAAAGACAGGTTTCTGATTATCCATCCCAAAGGGTGCCAAGCGTTCAAAGCTTTTAACCGTTTCTAAACTAAGAGTCTCCAAATCCAACTCTTCATCTAGATTTAACTTATTCTTGCCACCAGCATCTGCACCTTTTTCACGGACATAGTCTTCTAAAACCTGAGATAAATCTGAAAGTTTCTCAACTTCCAGCGTCATTCCAGCTGCACCAGCATGGCCGCCAAAGGCGATAAAGAGGTCTCGATGGGGATCCAGAGCTTCAAAAATATCGACCGCTTCCACACTACGAGCACTACCCTTGGCGCGACCTTCTTCTATATTAAGAACGATGACTGTCTGCCCTAGTTCTTCCAACAAACGACCAGCAACGATACCCAGAACGCCAGGATTCCAGCCTTCCTTGGCCAAAACCTGGACCTTTTTCTCAGGATCAACCATGGTCTTAGCTTCTTCATAAATTGACTGAACGATTTCCTTGCGCTCTTCGTTTTTCTGGTGAATCATGAGGGCAATCTCATGCGCTTCCTCATCGTCAAATCCAGTCAACAAATCAATAGCTGGATTAGGATCATCCAAACGCCCCAAAGCATTTAAACGAGGGGCAATCTGAAAGCCAATCGTTTCTTCTGTTACTTCGTTAGCAGCAATCCCAGCCATATCCAGCATTTCTTGTAGACCAATACGCTGAGTATGCCCCAGCATCTCCAGACCATATTGGACCAAAATGCGATTCTCATCCGTCAAACTCACCATATCGGCAATGGTACCGATAGCGACCAAATCAAGCAATTCCACTTGCACTTCTTCTAAAAGAGCGCAAGCTAGCTTGAAAGCCACTCCACAACCAGCCAACTGTTTGAAGGGATAGTCCGCATCTGGATGCTCAGGGTGAACAATGGCAAAGGCATCAGGAAGGGTTTCCGGCATGGAATGGTGGTCGGTCACAATGACATCCACTCCCATAGACTGGGCCAATTCAATGGCTTCGTGACCCGCAACCCCATTATCCACTGTCACAATCAAGGAAATACCCTCTTGCTCGATAAAATATTTATAGACACTGGCATTGGGGCCATACCCATCGGTAAAACGATTAGGCAGGTAAACACGGCACTCGGCGCCAAGCTGTTCTAAACTTTCCTTCACAATCGAAGCTGAAGTCATACCATCCGCATCGTAGTCTCCATAGATGAGAATGTTTTCCCCTTCTTCAATGGCCTGACGAATCCGTTCCACTGCCTTGTCCATATCATGGAGCAGATAGGGGTCATGTAAGTCCTCTAAAGAAGGTTCTAAAAACTTCTTTAGACTTTCTTCATCCTGAATCCCTCTTTCAAATAATAACCGAGCCACCTCAGGACCCAGCCCAGCCTTCTTGGCTATCTTTGTAAAATCCGCATCTTCAACCTGCGGGGCAAACTGCCATTCATAAGTAGGAGTTATCAAAAAGACATCCACTCTTTCTAAGAATTCTATCGTTTCATTATAACATGATTTAGGCATTTTCTCTATCCAGATTGCTTTTTTGTAACATTTTAGTGAATTTTTTCAGATATGATTTGACAAGAACATTCTTTTGTTGTAGAATCATGTTATAAAATCTAACACAAAGGAGATCTCTCATGGCTTTAGTAGAATTTAAAAACGTCGAAAAATATTACGGAGACTATCACGCACTCCGCGACATCAATCTCCGTTTTGAAAAAGGACAAGTTGTTGTCCTGCTTGGACCTTCTGGTTCTGGGAAGTCTACTCTTATCCGTACGATTAATGGTTTAGAGGCTGTTGACAAAGGAAGTCTCCTGGTCAATGGACACCAAGTAGCAGGTGCTAGTCAGAAAGATTTAGTTCCTCTTCGTAAGGAAGTCGGCATGGTTTTTCAACATTTTAATCTTTATCCACACAAAACAGTGTTAGAAAACGTGACACTTGCGCCCGTAAAAGTTCTAGAAATTGATAAAAAAGAAGCTGAAAAAACAGCCCAAAAATATCTGGAATTTGTAAATATGTGGGACAAGAAAGATTCCTATCCAGCCATGCTGTCTGGTGGACAAAAACAACGAATCGCCATCGCACGCGGACTCGCTATGCATCCCGAACTCCTCCTCTTTGATGAACCAACATCTGCCCTCGACCCTGAAACCATTGGGGATGTTCTAGCAGTTATGCAAAAATTAGCTCATGACGGGATGAACATGATCATCGTTACCCACGAAATGGGCTTTGCCCGAGAGGTTGCAGACCGCATTATCTTTATGGCTGACGGGGAAGTTTTAGTAGATACGACAGATGTCGACGGTTTTTTCGACAATCCAAGCGAACCTCGTGCCCAACAGTTCCTCAGCAAAATTATCAACCACGAAAGTGACAAAGTCAAATAAGGAGGCGCCTATGAAAAAGAAACTCTTTTTATCCGCATTATTGATTAGCCTTTTCAGCCTTACCCTAGCTAAGCCGGTTCAAGCAGACACCAGTGTCGCAGATATTCAAAAGAGAGGCGAGCTGGTTGTCGGTGTGAAACAAGACGTTCCCAATTTTGGCTACAAGGATCCCAAGACTGGGTCTTATTCTGGTATCGAAACTGACCTTGCCAAGATGATTGCGGATGAACTCAAGGTCAAGGTTCGCTATGTGCCTGTTACCGCCCAAACCCGTGGTCCCCTTCTAGACAATGAACAGGTCGACATGGATATCGCGACCTTCACTATCACAGACGAGCGTAAAAAACTATACAACTTCACCAGTCCCTACTATACGGATGCTTCTGGCTTTTTGGTCAACAAATCTGCCAACATCAAAAGCATTGAGGATCTAAACGGCAAAACCATAGGAGTTGCCCAAGGTTCCATTACCCAACGCTTGATTACCGAACTGGGTAAAAAGAAAGGCTTGACCTTTAAATTCGTCGAACTTGGTTCCTACCCAGAATTGATTACTTCTCTTCATGCTCACCGTATTGATGCCTTTTCCGTTGACCGCTCTATCCTGTCTGGCTACATCAGCAAACGCACAGAATTGCTAGATGATAGTTTCAAGCCATCTGACTACGGTATCGTCACCAAGAAGTCAAACACTGAACTCAACGATTATTTCGATCAGTTGGTCACTAAATGGAGCAAGGACGGTAGTTTGCAGAAACTTTATGACCGTTACAAGCTCAAACCATCTAGCCATACCGCAGATTAAGGAGGACACCCCATGACAGATTTATCATCTTGGACAGCCTATTTTCAGGACTTCGGACAATTTTTCAATGGTTTCCTCTTCACCCTTGCCCTAGCAATTGGATCCTTTATCCTCGCCATGGTTTTGGGCATCTTCTTTGGAGCCATGTCAACCAGCAAACGCCCATTCTTACGTATTTTGGCTCGTATCTTTGTCGAATTTTACCAAAATACTCCCCTCTTGGTGCAGTTTGTCATCGTTTTTTATGGTCTACCTCTTATCAGTGACCATACCATCATGATTCCGATTTATTGGACAGCTGTTCTCTGCGTCGGACTCTATCACGGTGCCTATATCGCTGAGGTTATTCGTTCAGGGATTCAGTCTATTCCTAGTGGTCAGATGGAAGCCGCCTTATCACAAGGTTTCACCTATATCAGTGCCATGCGCTTGATTATCTTGCCTCAGGCCATCCGTATCATCCTCCCTCCTTTGACCAATCAAATCGTCAACCTTATCAAGAATACTTCAACTGTTGCTATCATCTCTGGAGTGGACTTGATGTTTGTGACCAAGTCTTGGTCAGCTCTCAACGGAAACTACATTCCAGCCTTTCTAGGTGCTGCTCTACTCTACTTTGCCCTTTGCTTCCCTGTCGCCCAGTTTGGTCGCAAGATGGAGCAAGCCAATAAAAAAGCCTATTCACTTTAGGAGGTTACTATGGAATCTATTTTAGAAGTTTTGACCCCAGATAACCTAGTCTTTATCTTTAAAGGATTCGGCTTGACCCTCTACATTTCTCTGATTGCTATCGTCCTCTCGACCCTTATCGGAACAGTACTAGCCGTCATGAGAAATGGGAAAAATCCTGTCTTACGGATCATCTCCAGCATTTACATCGAATTTGTGCGTAATGTTCCCAACCTTCTCTGGATTTTCACTATCTTTTTGGTTTTCAAGATGAAGTCGACGCCAGCTGGCATTACCGCCTTCACCCTCTTTACATCAGCAGCCCTAGCTGAGATTATCCGAGGTGGCCTCAATGCCGTAGACAAGGGGCAGTACGAAGCAGGAATGTCGCAAGGATTCACCTCTGCGCAAATCCTCTACTACATCATTCTCCCACAAGCGATCCGTAAAATGCTGCCAGCCATCATTTCTCAGTTTGTAACTGTGATTAAGGATACTAGCCTTCTCTACTCTGTTATCGCTCTACAAGAACTCTTTGGCGCTAGCCAAATTCTCATGGGACGCTATTTCGAACCAGAGCAGGTCTTCAGTCTTTATATCCTGATTGCCTTGATTTACTTTATCTTTAACTTTGCTATTTCTAGCTTGTCTCATAAGCTGGCAAAACGTTGGCAACAAGCAGCAGAATAAAGAAAGAAATGTGAACTCAAAACAAGGGTTCACATTTTTTGCTATAAATGAAAAAGGGCAACTCAATGCTATGCAAACGTTTTACTTTTTGGTAAAATGACTTTAAAACCATAAAGCAAGGAGAAAAACAATGATTCAAGACCTTTACAAAGAATTCTCTCAACTGGAACAAGTAGAAGCTATCGCTCTTGGTGGTTCACGTGCAGGACAAGACTACGATCAAAATTCTGACTATGACGTTTATGTCTATCTCAACGCTTCTATTGACGAGGCGACTCGCCTAAAAATTTTGAGTAAATACTGCTCCCATATGGAAATTGGAAATCAGTTTTGGGAGTTAGAGGACGACTGTGTACTAAACAACGGTATCCAAATCGAGTTGATTTATCGTTCGCTGGAGTCGTTTGAACAAGAATTGAACTCAACCGTTTTTCAACACAAAGCTCAAAATGCTTATACAACTTGCATGTGGCATAATCTACTCCACAGCAAGATTCTATACGATCCGAATGGAAACTATGCTTCGCTCCAAAGAGCCTACCAGATTCCCTATCCACAGGAACTCAAAAAGCATATCATCGAAAGGCAACTCCTTTTGCTAGAACAAGCCATGCCTGCCTTCTCTCACCAAATAGAAAAAGCTATCAAACGCCAAGATCTTCTCAGTATGAATCATCGTACGAGTGAGTTTTTTGCTTCCTACTTTGACTTGTTATTTGCGCTCAATGAGCAAACCCATCCTGGTGAAAAACGAATGTTGGAGTACGCAAAGACCAATTGTACACTCCTCCCTAAGCAATTTGAAGAAACTATTCGCAAGTATTTCCAACTACTCTACCAACCACAACAAGGAGAACAAGCGATCGTAACCTTACAAACTATCCTGAAGGAACTAAAAGCCATTTTGCCATAGACCAAAAAGAAAATGTGAACCTCTGTTGCTGTTCACATTTTTATTTGTCGTTGACTGTAAAATTCTAGTCTACTCATATTCAGTTGCCTATTTTTGACTCTCTCTGAAAATCTGCAACTAGGTTAGAAATTGTTCAATTGATTGACGAGCAATCATGAAACCGTTCCTAAAACCGCACTCACAATCACTTACCCTGCTCTTTCATTACTAGTGACAATTTTTCCCTTAGAGTTACTACAAGATTTTTTAGAGATTCTAACAAGAATTACAATATGAATTTTACATATTACCATAGAACACCTCTATAAGAGAAAATCAGAGCTAAAATCAACAAAACATAGAAAGCGATAAAAAGCCATCTCATCTTCACACATAGAGCAATATATTCTCTAATAAAGGCTGATGGGATATAGTAGGCGGCTGTACGGCAACCAAGACCATCTCCCTTCATCCCAATACGGCGAGCATAGGTACTGGTACGAAAAACATGGTAATCATTGGTCACAAAGAGAAAACGTGGACTGGCCACCAGCTTCTCTCCCATTTCTTTTGAGAAGAGAAGATTCTCATAGGTCGTCGTTGAGTCTTCCTCTAGGAGAATCGCTTCTCTCGGAACATCCGTCTCTTCCAGCAAATAATTACAAATTGCCTGAGCCTCGGAAATCTTCTCATCCCCACCTTGACCACCACTTGCGATGATTTTAACATTGGGATTGAGAGACTGGTGATAAGCTTCTACTGCCTTGTCAATGCGACTCTTCAGTAAGGGAGTGACTTTTTCTCCATTCAACAAGCCTGCTCCGTGAATGATGATAAAATCATAATATTTTTTCTTAGGAATGAAAAGATACAGAATGGAATAAAGCAGAAATCCTGCAAAGGCAAAACCAAAAATCAAATACGAATAAATCAAAAAGAAAAAGATAATATTCACTAGATGATTGGTGTAAAACAAGCCCTTGGTATCGCTCACTCGAATCGCCATGATCACAAAAAAGAATAGAATCACGCAGCCTAATCCTAGAGACAAATAATTTGCCTTGGATTTTCCTTCTTTTTTCAATAACACAAATCCATTATAAATAAGGAAAAAACCACTTAGAAAAACTAAAAGAGGCAGCAGGAGAAAAATCCCTGCAAAGAAAACCATGTGCACTTCTTTCTGCCCAGCTTCGTAAAAAAGATTGGCAATAGACATATAAGAAAAAAGCAGAGACAAAAGCAAGAGAGCTGGATTCCAGAGACTACGATTGTCCCTTAAAAACGAAACGAGAAAAAGTAGGACAAAAAATCCTGTGATAAAGTACATAGTCTCCTCCTTTAATGACTACATTGTACCATAATTATGGCAATAGAAAAAGAGAACCTTAGTCCTCTTACTTAGACAGTTTATTCTGAGCATCGGCTACAACCTGAGCCAGACTTGTCTGACGCAGTTGGTTTTCCATAGCTGCTTGAACATCGAACAGCTTTTGGTCTAAAACTGCATGGATATTCGCACCAATTGGGCAATTAGGATTTGGATTGTCATGGAAACTAAAGAGCTTACCAGATTTTCCTAAACACTCCACAGCTTGGTAGACATCCAACAAACTGATCTCTTGAAGGTCTTTTATTATCTCAGTTCCTCCCGTACCACGAGCAACTGAAATCAATCCAGCTTTTTTGAGTTGCGATAAAGTCTTACGGATAATGACTGGATTGACTCCGACACTAGCCGCAAGAAAATCACTGGTTACCTTGCTGTCTGTATCCTGCATTGCAATAATAATCATCATATGAGTCGCAATTGTAAATCGGCTTGAAATTTGCATCTTCTTCTCCTTTCATTGATATTTTATTCATCTTTTCCCGTATAAACATTATACCTTTTTTGCTTATCCTGTCAAATATTAACAAATGATTACCTTCTCCATGCAAAAAGTCCTGTATCCCTCTTGGTACCCAGAACAGCGGAGGACATACAAAGACTTATTTTTTTATGCAATTTTACGGACAATCCCTTTTGTTTTATGACTTGACCAAACCGAGCTGATAGACACCCCAGCACCAACTAAGGTAAACACAGCTAACATAGCTAGATTATAAAAATAGTTATCTGGGAAATCACCGCTAAAGATTAATTGATTCACCACTCGGAAAGCAAAGGCAAACTCAACCCCTAGTTTGGCAACAACTTCCATTGCCAAATCAATTTGATTCACTAGAAAGACAGTAATCACCATCCAAATAGAGGAAATTACAATCCCCTTTCGAGATACCTTTCTTCCAAGGATTTCATATCCTTTAATGGTACAAATCCCCAGAACAATACCCGCTACCATAGCTACATACCCTAGACGAGCGATAAATAGAGCAACTGCTCCACCAATCAAGGCTCCAAGCAAGGCACCAACTGCTCCAAGAAGAACATTTTCCTTTTGATTTTGATAAGAATCTACCTCAATCTGAAGATTGCTCTTCAGCAATTGATAGCTTTCCTCGTTGATAAGGAAAATTGAATCACCTAATTGATAGAGACCAACGGGCCCCTCCTGACCGCTGTAGGCACACACTTGGACGAAATGATGGGTTTCAAGGAATGCTACGAGGTCTGTTATGAGCGTCTGTAACTTTTCAATTGTTTTTGATTTGCGCATGGCACCTTTTACGACAAAAGAAACAAGGTACTGGTTGATAGACAAGGTCGACAAGTTTGGAAGAGATTCACTCTTAAACTCATCCCAAACCAATTCATTTTCTTCTGAATCCGCAGGATTGCCATTCAAACTCACACTGACACAAAGTCGAAACTGATTTTTCACGTCAGTTTCTTGCAGGAATAATAAATAGCCTGACTGCGTGCCATAAATACTACGCGAATCTTCGTCAAATTGCAAGCCCAACTCCGAGGCAATAGCGTGTAACTCTTCTGGTTTCATTATCTGTCTCCTCTTATTTTGAATATCAATTAGTATGATATTCAAATTATTTATATTTCGTTATTCTAACATAAATTTGAGAAGCCGTCAATTCGTATCCAGTTCGACTTATCGGAAAACAACAGTTCCTAGACTATCTTATTTCTAGCTAGAAGTCCTCTTAAAACCAATCTTTCTTGTCTCTTTCCATCCAGAGTTCAACATCCTGATCATAACCTTCTTGTTCACTAATCTGACCTAACAGTTCGTGATTATGAGTATGGTGAATTCCCTTTACCAAACTTTCATAGTAGATTTGGAAATAGGGAAGCTTCAAATCCTTAGCCAACTGCAATTCAGCTTCTACATCATAATCCACACGACGAAAATCAACATCAGACAAACCTGCCTCATCAAACTCTAAGATCATATACTGGGCCCGCAGGTCCTTACGCAACTTCGCGTCTAGAAAGAAAGGTTGTCCAATGGAACCTGGATTAAGAATCAACTGTCCCTCACTTCCAAAACGAAGAAACTGTTGGTGGATATGGCCATACACTGCAATAGAAGCATGTGGCTCCGTCACCAATCTATCAAAATCTTCTTGTTTTCCCGTATGAATCAACTCTCTACCCCAGTTTTTATCAGGGAGATGGTGTGTGATTCCCACCATCAAATCACCAAACTGACGATGAACTTGCATGGGTTGATTATTGAGGTCTTCGATTTCTTCAGGGCTGACCTCCTCTAAGATGTACTGACTTTGACGCAGGAGATAACGATGACTCGCTATTGTAGGATCTAACTTGCGATGCAGACCTCGCCAGAGACTATTCTCCCAATTTCCCAGAACTCTTACTGTAATAGGCAAGCTAGCTAAGAGGTCCAAGATCCTTCTACGTCCTGTCCCTGGCATCAGAATATCCCCTAAAAGCCAGTACTCATCTACCTCTGCCGCTCTTGCATCAGCCAGAACAGCTTCCAAAGCTGTCGTATTTCCATGTATGTCTGAAAGAACTGCTATTTTGGTCATTCTTTCTCCTCATTTCCTCTTACTTCTTCTGTTAGTATTATAGCAGAAAACACTCGAAAAGATTACTATCACTGATCACTGGATTGAATTGTAAGAGCTTCTAAATCGTGCTATAATATAAGTAGAGATTTCCCCTTCATTTAGGATTATGTGGTCTACAATATCTCTCAATTTTTCCAGATTGGAGGACTATTGCCATGCGGAATTATCTTAAGTATATTCCATACTACCTTGTCATTTTCTTTTTTTACTGGCCACTTTATGAACTCCTCTCTCTATGCATCTCTGACCCATATACACTGAAGGGACTGTACATTTACAACATCATCCTCTTTTCACCTCTGGTAACCTTTATCGTATCGCTACTTTATAGCTATCGATTTCATTTCTCACTTTGGTGGCTACTCGGTATTGGTCTGCTCTATTGCTTTACCATCATCACCTTTGGTGAATTCATCCTGCTTTACTTCCTAGCCTATGAAATCTTCGCCCTACTTGGTATGATTTCAGGTAGAGGTCTTAGTCATCTTATAAACAAGCAGAAAAGTAAAAAAATAGGATAAAAGCCTTGAAAATTCTCGCAATCATGCTATAATAATGCATAGAGACAAGTCACTTAGCCCCTTTCTACTAGAGAGTGCGTGGTTGCTGGAAACGCATAGAAAGCCTAAACTGATACTACTCTACTGACTTTTATGAAAACATAGAACGGTGGCCACGTTAGAGCCAATCTGAGGTGTCCCTCTTTTTTGGGGAACATGAATGAAGGTGGAACCACGTTGCGACGTCCTTTTATGGATGTCGTTTTTTGTTTTGTCAGAAGGAGGAAGAACGATGCTTTATATGATTGGCGGATCGCCTTGTAGTGGAAAGTCAACAATTGCCTCACTTCTTGCTAGACAGTATCAACTACTTCATATCAAACTGGATGATTTGGTAGAAGAGATGATGAGTCAAGCAAGTGCAGACTCACAGCCAATTTGCCTTCTTAGGAAGGATAGAAATCCAGAACAAATCTGGATGAGAAAGCCAGAAGAGATGGCAGATGAAGAATGGTGCTTTTATGAAGAGATTTTTCCTTATGTAAAATCTTACTTGATAAAAAATCAAAACAGACCTCTCTTGGTGGAGGGAGCAGGACTTTTGCCTCACTTGGTAAAGGAGCTTGAATGTCAAGTATCATCCTATCTATGCTTGACTCCGACAGCTGATTTTCAAAAAAAGCATTATATACAGAGAGAATGGGTTCCTTATGTCTTAGAGGGTACAACCAACCCTGATCAAGCTTTTGAAAACTGGATGCAACGAGACATTCTTTTTGCTCAAATGGTTCGTAAGGAAGCGGTGAAATTAAGCTATCCTAGCCTCGTAACAGATGGTAGTCAATCAGAGAATCAGACTGCGGAAGAAGTTGCTCGGCTCTTAAAATTGTCCAACAAAAATAGAATAAATATTTAAGGAGAAAACCATGATTAAGATTACTTTCCCAGATGGCGCTGTTCGTGAATTCGAATCTGGCGTTACTACTTTTGAAATTGCCCAATCTATCAGCAATTCCTTAGCTAAAAAAGCCTTGGCTGGTAAATTCAACGGCAAACTCATTGACACGACTCGTGCTATCACTGAAGATGGAAGCATCGAAATCGTGACACCTGATCACGAAGATGCCCTTCCGATCTTGCGTCACTCAGCTGCCCACTTGTTTGCCCAAGCAGCTCGTCGCCTCTTCCCAGATATTCACTTGGGAGTTGGTCCAGCTATTGAAGACGGTTTTTACTACGATACGGACAACACAGCTGGTCAAATCTCCAACGAAGACCTTCCTCGTATCGAAGAAGAAATGAAGAAGATCGTCAAAGAAAACTTCCCATCAATCCGTGAAGAAGTCACTAAAGACGAAGCACGTGAAATCTTCAAGAACGATCCTTACAAGTTGGAATTAATCGAAGAACACTCTGAGGACGAGGGTGGTTTGACTATCTACCGTCAGGGTGAATACGTGGACCTTTGCCGTGGACCTCACGTCCCATCAACAGGCCGTATCCAAATCTTCCACCTTCTCCATGTAGCAGGTGCTTACTGGCGTGGAAATAGCGACAACGCGATGATGCAACGTATCTACGGTACAGCTTGGTTTGACAAGAAAGACTTGAAGAACTACCTTCAAATGCGTGAAGAAGCCAAAGAACGTGACCACCGTAAACTTGGTAAAGAGCTTGACCTCTTCATGATTTCACAAGAAGTTGGTCAAGGTTTGCCATTCTGGTTGCCAAACGGTGCGACTATCCGTCGTGAATTGGAACGCTACATCGTCGACAAAGAGTTGGCTTCTGGCTACCAACACGTTTACACTCCACCACTTGCTTCTGTTGAGCTTTACAAGACTTCTGGTCACTGGGATCATTACCAAGAGGACATGTTCCCAACCATGGACATGGGTGACGGGGAAGAATTTGTCCTTCGTCCAATGAACTGCCCACACCACATCCAAGTCTTCAAACACCATGTTCACTCTTACCGTGAATTGCCAATCCGTATCGCTGAAATCGGTATGATGCACCGCTACGAGAAATCTGGTGCCCTCACAGGTCTTCAACGTGTGCGTGAGATGTCACTCAACGACGGTCACCTCTTTGTTACTCCAGAACAAATCCAAGAAGAATTCCAACGTGCCCTTCAGTTGATTATCGATGTTTATGAAGACTTCAACTTGACTGAATACCGCTTCCGTCTCTCTCTTCGTGACCCTCAAGATACTCACAAGTACTTTGACAACGATGAGATGTGGGAAAATGCCCAAACCATGCTTCGTGCAGCACTTGATGAAATGGGTGTTGACTACTTTGAAGCTGAAGGTGAAGCAGCCTTCTACGGACCAAAATTGGATATCCAAGTTAAGACAGCTCTCGGAAAAGAAGAAACCCTTTCGACTATCCAGCTTGACTTCTTGCTTCCAGAACGCTTCGACCTCAAATACATCGGGGCTGACGGTGAAGAACACCGTCCAGTTATGATTCACCGTGGGGTTATTTCAACCATGGAACGCTTCACAGCTATCTTGATTGAGAACTACAAAGGTGCCTTCCCAACATGGCTTGCACCACACCAAGTAACTCTCATCCCAGTTTCTAACGAAAAACACGTAGACTACGCATGGGAAGTGGCTAAGAAACTCCGTGACCGCGGTGTCCGTGCAGATGTAGATGAGCGCAACGAAAAAATGCAGTTCAAGATCCGTGCTTCTCAAACTAGCAAGATTCCTTACCAATTGATCGTTGGGGATAAGGAAATGGAAGACGGAACAGTCAATGTTCGTCGCTATGGACAAAAGGAAACACAAACTGTCTCAGTTGATGACTTTGTCCAAGCTATCCTTGCTGATATCGCCAACAAATCACGTGTGGAAAAATAAAACGATCACTGTCTGAGAAACATTTTTCAGTAAGAAAAAGCAACAACTGAAATAGTTATTGCTTTTTTATATTTTATTTAACCTGAGCTAGTCGTGATTGGTCAAACCACCACAAATGGTATCCTCATCAACAATCCTTTCTATCCACTAACTGTTGGATATAGGATATCCTCCCAAGATTTGCTTCCTCGAGTTAGAAAAGTTCAATATCCTCAATCCTTGTCTGCTTCATTTTCTTTTACGAGATCTTTTTGTGAATCTTTTTCAGAGAGTTTTTGATCGATATACTTGTTAATGTTTTCATAAAATTCCTTGGTCATCTCACTATCTAATTTTGTCGAATTATGGACTTGATTGACTTTTAATTGAACAGATTGAATACCGTAAGAGGCTTGTTTTTGATGGAGCGTTTCTAATTCTTCTTCTGAAATCGGATCTCCAACAACTGTCAAGACCAATTCATTGTCCCTAGACTTGTAGACTTGATTAATGACCGTATGATTAGAGAACTCTTTTCCTACAAACTGTTTGATCCCTTCTTTTCGCGCTTGATCTATCGTCAGAGTGACTGCTGAATAACTGGCTGGAAGAACCAATAATACAATCAAGGATATCAAGCCAATTTTCATTTTAATGTTTAGCTCTTTAAATGAACTTAAGGGAGATTTCCTCATCAAAATTCTTGTTCCAACAATATTTGTTAACATGATGAAGACACAGTTGATCAAGAAAAGATAGAGAGCCCCGAATAAAAATCGTACATTTCCATTAGCTAAACCATAACCTGCAGTACAGATAGGTGGCATCAGAGCTGTTGCAATAGCTACTCCTGGCACGATATTGTTTGCTTCTTTTTTCCTTGAACCAATTACGCCTGCTATCCCACCAGCAATAGCAATGAGAACATCCCAAATGGTTGGAGAGGTTCGTGCAATCAATTCGCTACTTGCATAAGATAAGGGAGAAATCCAGAAATACAGAGTCGAAACAAGCAAGCTGACCAATACTTGAGTAAATAAAACCTCTAAAGATTGCTTGATTAAACGCGTATCAAAAATAGCTAAACCGAATCCTAGTCCAACAATCGATGTCATAAGAGGGGAAATCAACATGGCTCCAATAATGACAGCTGTTGAATTCATATTTAGACCTATAGAGGCAATAAAAATCGCACACATCAAAATCACTATATCTCTTAATCGAACATGAAGATCATCATATAATTTCTCACGGTATTCACGTGTTGAATAATTTCCGGTCATTGGTTACTCCTTTTATTTCATATAATCTTGTTTCTGCTTGGATGATGGCAGAGAGACTTCTTTTCAATCTTACATATTTTTAATTCTCACCTGTTATTTTTTTGAAAATTATCTTTTAAGCATCCGTCAGTCTATCCTTAACATTATATCAAAAATTTTACAGTCTTTCTCTGAAGAAATATATCAATTGAACAGATAGAGAAGGAAGAAACTTTTGTTTCCTTATACGAAAAAGAAAAAAAATGGTATCTCCTCTGAAAGAAGATGCCGTTTTAATCTTTAAACAAGATTGGTGTGTTCGACAATCCATTGCTTCATTTTTATTTTCAATCAGAAGCCATAGATCCCAAACGTGATGATGGTTAGAAGAAACCCCTTGATCTAGTTGCCGAACAGTTGTGCTCCAGTCCCGTCAAAGTATAGACGTTGCTCATCCACTACCGTGTGTTTGGTTTTCAATTTTGCATCATGCAAACCGCCCAAGATGTTGCGATCCCCAAGGTAAGCCTGAAAATTATGGCTACTAAGATAGAGTATCCAATATAATCTAGGATTCCTCCGTCAAAATAACTTTCTTTCATTTTTGCCTCTTTTATTTTTTGACTATATTCTAGTCGTTTCCTAGTGTAACATTTTTTACATCTGGACAATCTTACGGTAACTTCTAGACATTATCATGAAAATAGAGATATAGACTAGAACAAAAATTCCACAGATGGATAAGGTCATCATCAACTATGCTCACTCAATCATCAGATTCCTATTGGAAAACTTGATGCGTACTGTTGTTCCTTTTCCAACCTCAGACTCGATGCGAATCTGGTGGCCCAGTTCTTCAGAAATTTTCTTAGATAAGTAAAGACCAAGGCCAGATGACTGCTGAGTCAAACGACCATTGTAGCCTGAAAACCCACGTTCAAAGACTCGGAGAACATCACTGTTTTTAATCCCGATTCCCGTATCCTTGATACAGAGCTCCTGACCTTCCATATAGATCTCTAACCCACCTTCCTTGGTGTACTTGAGACTGTTTGAGAGGATTTGTTCAATGACGATCAACAGCCACTTCTTATCGGTCACGATGATTTTGTCAAGGTCATGGAGATTGAGCGTCAGTCCTTTTTGGATAAAGAAAAGGGCATACTTGCGAACCACTTCCTTCACCAAATCCTCCACTTGAACCTTTTCAAATACCAAGTCATCGTGGAAACTTTCCAAACGAAGATACTGCAACACCAGATTGGTATAGGAGTCAATCTTAAAGATTTCCTGTTCCAGTTGCTGCTTGACCTCCCGATCAGAGACTTCTGCTACCAAGAGACGACTCGCTGCAATGGGGGTCTTGATCTGATGAACCCACAAGGTGTAGTAGTCCAGCAAATCCGTCAGCTTGCTCTGCGCTTCCGACTTCTTTTGATACAATTCAGATTCACGCTCTTCGAGCTTTTCTACTAGCGCACATTCCAGAGGAGACTTGGGGTCTCTCTCAGCATAGAGTATTTCCTGCCGGTAAACCTGAGCTTCTGCAAATATATCCCAAGCCCAAAATAAGAAGGTCAAAAAACTACTGAGCAGAAAGAAATAAAGAAAATAAGTTCCTAGACTAGCAAATAAAAACTGAAAGAGAAGGACGAGAAAGCCTAATGAAAAAATATAGACAAAGATGCGACTGCGAGAACGCAGATAGGCTAGAAAAAATGATTTCCAATCAAGCATGTTTCAGTCCGTATCCTATCCCTTTCTTGGTTTCGATAAAGCCTGCCAATCCTTGTTCCTCCAACTTTTTACGCAGGCGAGCAACATTGACAGACAAGGTATTGTCATCGATGAAAAAGTCGCTATTCCAGAGTTCCCGCATCAGGTCATCACGCGCCACGATATTGCCAGCATGTTCAAACAAGACTCGCAAAATTTGAAATTCATTCTTGGTCAAACTCAGAACTTCCCCCTGATAGTGCAGGTCCATAGACTTGGTATTGAGGATCACACCTGCATACTCTAGCAAACTTTCATCCCGCCCAAACTCATAGGAACGGCGCAACAGACCCTGAACTTTGGCAAGGAGGACCTGCTGGTCAAAAGGCTTAGTTACAAAGTCATCCGCTCCCATATTGATTGCCATGACGATATCCATAGCCTGATCTCTCGAAGACAAAAACATGATGGGTACCTTGGAAATCTTGCGAATCTCCTGACACCAGTGGTAACCATTAAAAAGAGGCAGACCAATATCCATGAGGACCAAATGAGGTTCTGACTGAACAAAAAGGCTCAATACTTCCATAAAATCTTCTACCAAAACGACCTCAAAACCCCACTCAGAGAGCAGTTTCCCCACTTGTTGCCGAATAACTTGGTCATCTTCTACTAGTAAAATCTTGTGCATGCGCTCCTCCTTTGTTATTTCTCAAAGTATCAAAACCCTTCATATCAGATTTACGGATCAGTATCTCATACTGTTTAGCAGCCTATTTCCCAAATTCAGATCAGAAAACAGATGCTAAATAGAGAACATTCTCACTGATATCATACCTTATTTTTAATTATAGTTCCAGCCTTATCCTATATTTTCCTTTTTGTGCTCATTTTGTTAGCGTTTCTTTAACTTATTTAACAGATCTAGCCTTCTTATTGACAAGCTAGCCATGATTTGTTAGAATATGAATGAACGAATAGATTTATTCATTCATGAAGCAAAGGAGGTTAAATCCTATTGGACAAAAAACAATCTTTAAAGACAGCAGCCTATGAAGTTTTTTCGAAAAAAGGTTACAAGGCAACAGGTATTTCAGAAATTGCTAGGCAAGCTGGTGTTGCAGTTGGTTCTTTTTATAACTATTACGAGAGTAAAGAAGCCATTTTTCTAGACATCTATATAGATGAAAACAACCGTGTTCGCCAAGCTATGATCGAAGAACTGGATTGGGAAATTGACATGATTGACCTCATTGGTCAACTATTTGCTCAGTCCAGAACTCTCGTTTCTTCCAATAAAATCCTTGCAGAATGGTACAATCCTGCCATCGCAGATGAGTTGCACAGCTACTATTCCTCGGAAGAAGGCAAAGTCGCAAATCCTTTTCATCGGTTTCTAGTTAAAACTTTTACAAATCGTATGCAGTCTGAAGGGTACTCGCCAGAAAAGATTCAAGATATTTTACAGGTTTATAATCTTTTTTACTATATGGATATGCATATCACGGAAAAAGATTTTCCAGATATTGGCAAAACTGTTGAAATACTTGCGACCAACTTCATTAAAGGAGTTCTAAAATAAAGAATGGATTTCTTTATTTTTTTGAAAAGATATGAATGAATAATTTTATAGTTCATTCATAAAATTAAGAACAGGAGTTATAAAAAATGAAAAGAGGTAAAAAAATGTTTATTATCATTCTATCAACACTTGGAGCGCTATGTATTATAACTTGGGGTGCCATCGCTTATCTTGGACGAAGCCAGACATTATCGATAAAATCCATCGAAAACCCCAGCGGAGATCTATATTTAATTCATATCACAAAACCGAGTCATCAAATCTGGAAAGTTGGGGCTTATGCTAAGTTTGCACTCCCTGATACCTCGTCTACTGCTAGTAAATATGAAGCTAAGGGAGAGCAAACCAGTCGATGGCTAACCATTGCCTCCACACCTGATGAAGATGAAATTCTCATTTTGACTCATAATAGTGGAAGCAACTTTAAGAACACCTTGACACATTTACCGGCTGGCAGTGAGATTGAGATGAGTTGGCTGGATTCCTCTTTGACTGTTAAAGATACGAATAAGCCACTAGTTTGCTTTGCATCTGATGTCGGCATTTCTGCTCTACGCCCCCTTATCAAAGAATGGGCTGGTAAATGTCCGATTATTCTCAACCATTTTGACAAAGGAGTTACTATTTTCGATAATGAGATGAAAGAACTGGCTCAAAAAACACCTAATTTTACTTATAAAACTAGCGAGGAACTTTCTCAAAGTCAAGAATTTTTAAAACATGCTATTGATGAATACGGCAATCAAGCCAGCTATCTCATCACAGGTCAGCCTGATGATGTAAATGAGATGAAGAATTTTTTAAAGGAAAATTGGATTGATAGCAAAAACATACAAGTAAGCTCGTTTAGAGGTTTGAAATAGGAGCAATCTATCTTCTATGTATTTCAATCAAACCCTACTAGCTAATTCTAGGTAAATGTGGTAGGATAAACATAGAGAAAGGAGCTTTTATGGCCAATATTTTTGACTACTTAAATGATGTAGCATACGATTCCTTTTATGACCTCCCCGTGAACGAGTTAGATGTTCTTGCCTTGACTGAATTAACCTACCTTGCTTTTGATGATGTAGTCACCCAAGAACCAAAGCGCCTCATAGATCTTGCATCTCAAATCCCTAGAGACACGACTATGCTGACCAATAAGAACCGTCTTCAATTGTTAGATCGGCTCGCTCAACACAAACGCTTTAAAAATTGCAAGCTCTCAGACTTTATCAACGATATCGATCCTGAATTGCAAAAACAGTTCGCAGCCATGACTTATCGTATCAGTCTCGATACCTATTTGCTTGTCTTTCGTGGAACGGATGATAGTATCATCGGTTGGAAAGAAGATTTTCATATGACCTATATGAAGGAAATCCCTGCTCAAAAACATGCCCTCCAGTATTTAGAGAATTTTTTTGCTCAACATCCTAAGCAAAAGGTTATCCTAGCAGGACACTCAAAAGGAGGCAATCTAGCTGTCTATGCTGCCAGTCAACTTGATCCAAACTTGCAGAAAAACATTGTCGCTGTCTATACTTTTGATGCCCCTGGGCTTCACAAGGAACTAACCGAAACACCTGGCTATCAAAACATGATGGAAAGAACGAAAGTATTTATCCCACAAGGGTCTATCATCGGGATGATGCTGGAAATTCCGGATAAAAAAATCGTCGTTCGAAGCAACGCCTTAGGTGGCCTTGCTCAGCACGACACCTTTAGTTGGCAGGTTGAAGACAAACACTTTGTCCAACTGGACGAGACCAATAGTGACAGCCAACAAGTCGACACTACTTTCAAGGAATGGGTTGAGACGGTCCCTGATACTGAACTGCAGCTCTACTTCGACCTCTTTTTTGGAATCATTCTCGATGCAGGCATCTCTTCTATCAACGATCTTTCTTCCTTCAAGGTCATTGAACACATTCACCATCTCTTTATCCAAGCCCAATCCCTCACTCCCGAAGAAAGAGAGACCATGGGACGCTTAACCCAACTCTTGATTGATACCCGTTACCAAGCTTGGAAAAATCGAGAATAGACAAAAACCAACTAATCTAACGATTAGTTGGTTTTTTTGTTTCAGAAACTAATGGATACTAGTTAGAATCTCGAGTATAGAATTAGTCTTCCTTTTTCTTGCGAGACACAAGTCCAAATCCGCTCATCAAACCAAATACTCCTAGAGTTGCCAAAGCTGCATGATCTTCCGTACCAGTATTAGGTAATTCTTTGGTTGCTTTAGTAGTTGGAGATTGCTCAGTCGGTTTTTGTTGAGGGGCAGTAACAACTTTTTCGTAGACATGTTCTGTGTCGCCGTTTGGAAGTTTCTTAGTCTCTACGAAGCGGTAGCCTGGAATATCTTTCTTAGGTTGTTCACCGTCTTCGGTTGGATAACCTGGAATGTCATTGCCTTCCTTATCCTTATGACTAGTCTTAACCTTCTCATAAACGTGTTCTGTGTCACCGTTTGGAAGTTTCTTAGTCTCTACGAAGCGGTAGCCTGGAATATCTTTCTTAGGTTGTTCACCGTCTTCGGTTGGATAACCTGGAATGTCATTGCCTTCCTTATCCTTATGATTGGTCTTAACCTTCTCATAAACGTGTTCTGTGTCGCCGTTTGGAAGTTTCTTAGTCTCTACGAAGCGGTAGCCTGGAATATCTTTCTTAGGTTGTTCACCCTCTTCGGTTGGATGGCCTGGAATTTCATTGCCTTCCTTATCCTTGTGACTGGTCTTAACCTTCTCATAAACGTGTTCTGTGTCACCGTTTGGAAGTTTCTTAGTCTCTACGAAGCGGTAACCTGGAATATCTTTCTTAGGTTGTTGGCCGTCTTCGGTTGGATAACCTGGAATTTCATTCCCTTCCTTATCCTTGTGACTAGTCTTAACCTTCTCATAAACGTGCTCTGTGTCGCCGTTTGGAAGTTTCTTAGTCTCTACGAAGCGGTAACCTGGAATATCTTTCTTAGGTTGTTGGCCGTCTTCGGTTGGATAACCTGGAATTTCATTCCCTTCCTTATCCTTGTGACTAGTCTTAACCTTCTCATAAACGTGCTCTGTGTCGCCGTTTGGAAGTTTCTTAGTCTCTACGAAGCGGTAACCTGGAATATCTTTCTTAGGTTGTTGGCCGTCTTCGGTTGGATAACCTGGAATTTCATTGCCTTCCTTATCCTTGTGACTGGTCTTAACCTTCTCATAAACGTGTTCTGTGTCACCGTTTGGAAGTTTCTTAGTCTCTACGAAGCGGTAACCTGGAATATCTTTCTTAGGTTGTTGGCCGTCTTCGGTTGGATAACCTGGAATTTCATTCCCTTCCTTATCCTTGTGACTAGTCTTAACCTTCTCATAAACGTGCTCTGTGTCGCCGTTTGGAAGTTTCTTAGTCTCTACGAAGCGGTAACCTGGAATATCCTTCTTAGGTTGTTCACCATCTTCGGTTGGATAACCTGGAATTTCGTTCCCTTCCTTATCCTTGTGACTGGTCTTAACCTTCTCATAAACGTGTTCTGTGTCACCGTTTGGAAGTTTCTTAGTCTCTACGAAGCGGTAGCCTGGAATATCCTTCTTAGGTTGTTCACCGTCTTCGGTTGGGTGGCCTGGAATTTCATTGCCTTCCTTATCCTTGTGACTGGTCTTAACCTTCTCATAAACGTGGACCACATTGCCTTTTTCATCAACCTTAGTTTCAACAATTTTATATCCTGGAATATCTTTCTTAGGTTGCGAACCATCTTCACTTGGTGCTAGGATATTTCCTTTAGTATCAACAAATGAAGTATTCGGACGTACAGTAGGGATGTATTTAGCTGTAATTGGGGTTCCATTCTTATCAACACGTTTAACTGTTACTCCAGTTGCTCGACCTACAAATTCTGGCTCTGGTGTGAAAGTAACTTTTCCAGCTTCATCAATAGTATATGTACCCTCACCTGGTACCTTCTTCTCTGTTGTACCATCGTCAAAGGTAGGCTTAACTGTTTCATCAATTTCTACCGGAATTTCTTTACCATTGATTGTTACTTTTCCGCCTTCAAATGTTGGTGTTCCTGATTGAGGTTGTCCTTTCGGACCTTCTGATTCAGAATCTTTTGAAGTAGGTGTAACCGGGATAACAACTGGGGTATACTTAGCTGTAATTGGGGTTCCATTCTTATCAACACGCTTAACAGTCACACCTGTTGCTTGACCTGTAAATGTCTTCTCGGGAGTAAAGGTTACTTTTCCAGTTTCATCAATAGTATATGTACCTTCACCTGGAATTGTCTTCTCTTTTGTACCATCATCAAACGTTGGTTTGACTGTTTCATCAATTTCAACAGTTTTCTCAATACCATTAACTTTGACTTTTCCACCTTCAAATGTTGGTGTTCCTGATTGAGTTGCACCCTGAACATCTGTTGTAATAACATCCGAACTTGTTGGAGTTGCTGGTTTAACAACTGGAGTGTATTTAGCTTTTACAGGAGTTCCATTCTCATCTACACGTTGAACTTCTACACCTGTTCCTTTTCCGGTAAATTGTGGTTCTGGCTTAAATTCTACCATACCATTATTTACAGTATAAGTTCCTTCGCCTGGAATGACAATTGGTTGATCTGTTGGTTTTCCTGTTTTTGGATCAATAAGTTCAAGACCCTTGGTTTCATCAATAGGAACAATTTTTTCCACTCCATTAACAGTAACCCTACCACCTAGGAATGTAGGCACTCCTTTTTGAGTTGCACCTTGAATGTCTTCTGTAACAGCATCAGTAGCTGTTGGAATTGCTGCCTTAACAACTGGAGTGTAGCTTGCTGTAACGGGGGTTCCATTCTTGTCTTCACGTAAAACTTCAACGCCTGATGCTTGACCTGTAAAGGTTTTTTCAGGAACAAAGGTTACTGTTCCGTCCGGTGCTACAGTATAAGTACCTTCACCCGGAATAGTGATAGAATCCACAACATTTCCAGTTTTAGAATCAATCAATTTAGCTGGAACAGTGTCATTCATCTCAACAGTAACTTCTTTTCCATTGACAACTGCAGTTCCACCTTGGAATTCTGGTTTTCCTGTTTGAGTTGCACCTTGAACATCTTCAGAAGTCGCAGGAACTCCAATAGGATTTACTGGGATAATTTGTGGCGTGTAAGTTGTCGTCACTTTAGTTCCATTTTCATCTTCTGCTTGCACAGTTGCTGGAGTAACCTTACCAGAATACAATTTATCCGTTGGACTAAAGGTTACCTTTCCAGTTGCTGAATCAATAGAGAATGTACCAATTTCAGTAGTCCCATCTTCAGCATAAGCTGGAGTTGTCTGACCTGCAGGAACTTCATTTCCTTCTTTATCAAGAAGTTTTACTGAACCCTGTTTAATTGGTGCAATTGCATCACCTTGAACAAATGTAGGAGTGCCTGTTTGTGTTGCTCCTTGAATATTTTCAGAAGTTGCTGGAGTTGCTGTTGGTGTAACTGGCGTAATCAATGGTGTGTAAGTTGTTTCAACCGAAATACCATTTTTATCTTTAGCCTGTACACGCACAGGTTGAACTTCACCACTATAAGTCTTATCAGTTGGGGTAAAGACTGCAACGGCTTGTTCACCAACTGTTTTCAGAGTATATGTACCAATAACATTTCCACTAGGGTCTTTAGCTGGAACAGATGTTGCTGGAGTTCCGGTTTCATCTAAAAGAGTGAAAGTAACTGGGTCAATATCTACAGTCACCTGTTTACCATCCAGTGTAGTCGTACCACCATTGAATGTTACTGTACTTTCTTGAGTTGCTCCTTGGACATCAACTGACTTAGCAGGTTCTGCTGTTGGAGTAACACCTACAATATGTGGAGTATAAGTTGTCTTAACTTTTGTACCATTCTCATCTTCAGCCTGAACTGTTGCAGGTTGGACTTTACCTTTGTAAGTCTTATCGGTTGGACTGAATGTTACAGTATTTGAAGTTGGGTCAATTGTATATTCTCCTACTTTGTTACCATTCTCATCCAAAGCATCTACTGAAGCTCCAGGTGCTACCGGAGTACCATTCTTATCAAGAAGAACAGCTGAGTTCGGCTTGATTGGAGCAACAGAGTGTCCTTCTTTGAATGCTACCGTTCCTGTTTGAGTAGCGCCTTGGATACCAGTTGATTCTGCAGGAGTTGCTGTTGGAGTAACTGGTGTAACAGTTGGAGTATATGTTGCTGTCGCTGTAGCGGTAATAGGTTGTCCATCTTTATCTTGACCAAGAGTTGCTGTTAATGATACAGTCACTGGGGTTGCTGTACCTGTGAATGTTTTCAACGGAACAAATGTCACAACACCAGTTTCATTATTAATTGTGTATGTTCCTTGACCATCAATTGTTACTTGGTCAACTAACTTACCAGTGGTAGGATCTACCAACTTAGCAGGTGAAGTAGCACTTGGTGCCACAGGTGAGCCATCACCAACAGATGTAAAGGTTGGAGTACCTGTTTGAGTCGCTCCTTGAACATCTGTGGATGTTACATTATGACCTTCAATCGTGTCTGTTACTGTGATGTGGTAAGTTGTTGTAGCTGTTGATGAGCCAGCCCCATGATCCACACCAGATTCAGTTCCACCTATTGTAGCATCTGTTGTGTAATTGCCATTACTATCAATAACTTCAACTGTTACTGTATAGACTCCCACTTCACTCAGTGTATAACCACTAGCAAGATTATAGTTGTTTGCATCTTGTTTAGTGTCATAAACCTTCTGAACTCCTGAAGGAGATGTTACTGTAATACGAGTAATGTAAGTTGTTTTTCCGTACTTAGTATCTTCTGCATCAGAGATTGTCACTGCAGCTTTTGCTTCATTACGGAGATCTACCGCAGTTCCTTTAGTAGAAGTATAATCTTGTGAGCTTGCAGTTGGTTTCGTATTGACAACAGTCGCAACATCTGAGTTAGTTGCGATTGTTCCTCTAATGATTCCACCAAATCCTGATTTAGTATGAACTTCCCATGAATCATCACCCAACTTTTTAGCAGTAACTTCTGTTCCATCTGATGATGTCCATGTGTTTGAATGTTTGTCAAAAGTAATAGTTACTGACATACCATCGCCAGCTTGGTTAGTATTTTGAGAAACATATTCCGTCATTGGACGATCAGGAGTAGTTACACTTGTTACATTTCCATCTTTATCAAATTGACGAGTATATTCGTAAATGAAGAATTTCATACCGCCATCTAGTTTCGCTTCAGTGTATACTTGGCGTTTCGTCCAAGTTGTAGTCCCATCTCCATTTGCTGTTTTCACTTCGGCATAGTCGCCAGGTAACTCCCAGTGTCCAGTAGCCTTATTAAAAGTCGCAGTATGTTTTTGCCCATCAGTTCCATTCAATTCAACTCGCTCACGTAAGAAAGTTCCCTTAACATTTTCAGCTGATGCTTCTACTTTGATATTATCAACACCAACTTTTGCAGTTGCTTCTGACGTGACTGGAATATTAAAGACGGTATTTGAATCTACAGCACCTAGTTCTTGATTTTCAGTAACCGCTGTATTGGTTGAACCACTATCTACAAGCCATTTACCATTAACGGCTTTCAAGTTTGTTACAGTTCCATCTGGCATTGTAACCTTAGCACTTGTAGCACCTTTCGAGATTTTAACAGGAACTGTTGTTGAATAGGTTTCAACGTTTTGAACTTCAACTTTAGGCTTAACAACTACAGTAATAGAACCGTGAGCCTCTTGACCTGACTGATTCCATGTCGTATTATTAGATAACTTATCATAATCTTTAGCAAATACTGAAACGGTATAGATACCTGCCTCTGTCACCTTACCTCCAATGACAGCATTACCCATGTTGGTTCCAGCAGCTTTTTGCTCTTCAGCAGTACTGTTTGTTACAGTATAGTTGGTGCCAGGAATCAACACTTTAGAATCATCTAATTCTGCTCCTATAGTGTTGTAGCCTGAGACACCTGTGACTGCTTTAGAAGAATTTTGACGAACTTTAACTACTTTACCTTCAGCAGTTGTATAGTCATAGTTTCCTGCTGAATTGGCAGGTATCGCACTAGCTCCCGAAGAATCATGAAAACGAAGATTGATATTCGCATCATCACCAACAGTTCTATCATAACGAGCTGAATCTGACTGAATTGTAGGAGGTGTGCTATCTTGCCAACCTACCCAACCAGCACGTAGATTCTGAATTTGGAAGGTGACAGTCCGCCCATCTGTATTCGTTGCAGTAATATTGAATCGTAAGTCATACACTCCATTTTCAATACCAGCAACTACTTTACCTTGAATGGTATCTGTCGCCTCATCATAAGTAACACCTGGTACAAGGTTAGTTGGTGTTACAGAGGTAAGACTCCAACCAGCTTGCTTAGCTTTTTCTGTAACTGCAATACGATCTTTCAAACCTTTAATATAAACTCTGTCAACTCCTTGTTCATACCCATAGCCATAAATTTCTGTAGCTAGGTATTCATAACCACCGTTAGCAGAGTAAATCGATGTTGCAGCGTTTGAAATTCTTGACCCATCCGCACGGAGTTTATTTCTCCAAAGTGGTGCTTCTTCAGCTAACTTTTTAGCAGCATCAGGGGTTAATGGATAGTCTACACGTCCTTTGTTGTTATGACCAGTTTTTCCACCCTGTTCTGTATGCATCCCATTTCCAGCATTTGTATCATTACCAACCCGCTGATTAGAATAGACTTCTATCTCTAACCCTGTAGCATCAGTACCCGTAATTAATTTAATTTCTTGTACTGGAATTGTATAGGTATCTTTACCAGTATGATTTGCAGCATTTGTTTCCGATGCATGAGTTGTGTTAGAACCCTCTTCAGCATAGAAATCTTGAGCAGCCAAAGCGACTCCAAAGTTTCCATCTTTTCCGATTCCTGCTTTTTTTAGCTCATTATATACTGCAAGAATTGACTCGTTCAAACGTGACAATTGTTCATTGCCTTGTTTAGCTGTAACGCTATCCGTAGCTAACACTTTTTTAGCTTCCGCAATAACTTCTTTATTATTAGCTATCGCCGCCTCAATTGCCGCTTTGTTTTCAGCATCAAGCTTATTTTTCCGGACTGCTTCAGTTGCTAAAACATTGGTTACCTCAGCTTCAGAGGTAACTTGTTCTAAGACTTTTTTAGCTTCTTGGACTGGTTTGACAGTTTCTTCTGCTTCTTTTGTTTCTTCTGCTTTTTCTGTAGCAGTGGTCGCCACTGGTTTGACTGCTGTAGTTGCTGCTGTTTCCTCAACTTGTTTCCCAGCTTCGTCTGACTCAACTACAACTGTAATCAAAGCTTCAACTTTAGCATGCTCTGCATCGATATCAGCCTGTTTTGCAGTTTCGTTTGCAAGAACTGCCTTTGCCGCAGTCAATACTTCATTTGCAGTAGCTATCGCTGTTGCATCAGCTTTCTTTGCAGATGCAATCTTCGCTTCTAACTCAACTACTTTTTTAGTCAGAGCAGTCTTATCAACTTTTTTAGTCTCTACTACTTTTTCTGACGCCTTAGCTTCAGATTTCTCCGCCGTTATAGTTGACTCCGACTCCTTTGTTGCTACTGGTGTTGTCGTTGCCACTGTTGCATCTGCACCTTGTACTTCCGCTGCCGATACCGCACCATTACCTAGGAACATCATCAAACCGGCCGCAATTGCCACCGATGCTGCCCCAAAGCTGTACTTCCGAATGCCATAACGAATGTACTTCTCCGTTCTAAAATCCTGTTGCTTACTCTTCATAAGATAGACAACCTTCCTATTTTTATTATATCGATATTGAAATATAGAAAAAACGAAATTTCTTCCCTACTCAAAAAATGGTCCTTAAATTTCATTATTCTAAAAGGATTATATCCTCGTATTCAATATGCATATTCATACTAACACTTTTCCCTATCTTTTTCAACAATTTATATAATTTTATTTTAGAAAAATACAAAAATAATTTAATGGTAAATACTTTAAAAAACCAATATTCATGCAGGTTTACAGCGTGTAAATTCCAGGAACCATTTATCTTATAATTAAATAAAATACACTTTGATGTATCAATTTATTTTTTAGAGTCTTGTAGAAGTTAAATTTTCCCAAGTCTTACATTGTTATAACAAAAAATTTTCTATAAGAAGTGCACCAATTTAACAGTATATTTCTTAGCCATTATTTATAGATTATCATGAAGATTTGACTTAGAGGCCTAGAATCTAAACCTTGACTAGAGATTCTTTTTTTGTTAAAATGTAACAAATCTTATTACATCTAATATAAGATAAATCCATGAAAGGACTTCTACTATGAAATCATTAAAAGGTATTTTATTTATCGGACTTAGTATGCTTCTGACTATCCTAGCTTGGCTCAGTTCAGGTGCTAGTCAGTTTCTAATCCCTGGTTTAGCTCTCACTACCCTCTCACTTACTTTTATACTAGCTAGCCGTTTACCCTTGCTTGAGGCTTGGTTCAACGGACTTGAAAAGATGTATCTAGCTCATAAATTCACGGCTTTTCTATCCATTCTCCTACTAACCCTACACAACTTTAGCATGGGCGGTCTCTGGGGTTCGCATTTGGCCGCACAGTTTGGAAATATCGCTATCTATATCTTTATCAGTATCATTCTGGTTGCCTATCTGGGACAGTACATCCAGTATGAAGCTTGGAGATGGATTCATCGATTGGTTTATCTAGCCTATATCTTTGGCCTTTTTCATGTTTTGATGATCATGGGAAATCGCCTCCTCTCCTTTAGTTTCCTAGGTCTTATCTTTGGAATCTATGCTCTTTTAGGCTTGCTTGCAGGTTTTTATATTATTTTCCTTTATCAAAAGGTCGGTTTCACCTATCTTGGAAAAATCGTAGGAATCAAACGCCTCAACCACGATACGACTGAAATTGAAATAGAGCTCAGTCATCCTTTCACCTACGAATATGGACAATTTGCCTTTCTAAAAATTTTCCAAAAAGGTTTTGAGACTGCCCCACACCCTTTCTCCATCTCAGGAGGGCAAGGACGAACTCTTTATTTTACGATAAAAAACTCTGGTGACCACACCAAGAATATCTATGACAATCTTCAAGTTGGTAGCAAGGTTGCAGTTGATCGCGCCTATGGACATATGACTATGGAACATGGTCCAAAGCAGCAAATCTGGATCGCAGGTGGAATTGGAATGACACCTTTCATCTCTTATATCCGGGAGCATCCTATCCTAGACAAGAGCGTCCGCTTCTACTATAGTTTCCGTGGAGAGGAAAATGCTGTCTACCTAGACCTACTTCGTGACTACGCCCGTCAAAATGCTAACTTTGACCTGCAGCTGGTCGATAGCAATGAAAAAGGATACCTGACTTTGGATCAAGAAGAAATCCCTGACCAGACTACAGTCTATATGTGTGGACCTCTTCCTATGATGAAGGCCCTTGCCAAGCAAATCAAGAAAAAGAATCCCAAAGCAAAACTCATTTACGAAGGTTTCAAGTTTAAATAAGATCATTGTCCCTCTAACACAAAAGAGGGACTTTCTTTTCACTTTATTTCCCTCTTCTGTGCTATACTTAGTTTAGTACATTCTTTGAGATTGGAGCCAGTATGAAAATCCATAAAACCGTGAATCCCGTTGCCTATGAAAACACTTATTATCTGGAAGGAGATCAACACCTGATTGTGGTTGACCCAGGTAGCCATTGGGAAGCTATTCGCAAGACTATTGAGAAAATAAACAAACCCGTCTGTGCGATTCTCCTGACCCACACCCACTACGACCATATTATGAGTCTGGACTTGGTTCGTGAAACTTTTGGAAATCCTCCAGTTTATGTAGCAGAGAGCGAAGCTAGCTGGCTTTACACTCCAGTCGATAATCTCTCTGGTCTCCCTCGTCATGATGATCTGGCAGATGTGGTCGCAAAACCAGCAGAGCACACCTTTGTCTTTCATGAGGAATACCAGCTTGAGGAATTTCGTTTTACAGTTCTACCGACCCCAGGCCACTCTATTGGCGGTGTTTCTCTGGTCTTTCCTGATGCTCATCTAGTCTTGACGGGAGATGCTCTATTCCGAGAAACCATCGGACGGACCGATCTTCCTACCGGTAGCACGGAACAACTCCTCCATAGCATTCAGACGCAACTCTTTACTCTTCCTAACTACGATGTCTATCCTGGGCATGGTCCAGCTACGACTATCGCTCACGAAAAGACTTTTAATCCCTTTTTCTAGCAAGCAAAAAACCAAGGAAAATTTCCTTGGTTTTTGTCTTACCAAATAATCACACGGTCCTCTGGTGAACGCCACATACCATCGCCTTCTTTGACATCGTATGTTGTAAAGAAGTCATCGAAGTTTGGTACTTGGACATTAACACGGAGTTTGGTACTTGGACATTAACACGGAGTTTGGCAGGCGCGTGCACATCGACACTGGCCATGAGTTTCATCAACTCAGGACGGCCTTTCATACGCCAGATACGAGCAAAGTTGTGGAAGAATTCTTCAGCTGAGAAGTCTGGTTCTCTCTTGGCTGCTTCAAGGGCTGCAGCAATTCCTCCCAAGTCAGCAACATTTTCTGATACAGTTAGTTTTCCGTTGATCGTTGCTCCGTAAGATTCTTGGTCATCAAATTGATCGATAACCTTCTGAGTCTTTTCTTTGAAGGCAGCATAGTCATTCTCAGTCCACCAGTCTTTGAGACTACCATTTTCATCAAAGGAAGCACCATTTGTATCAAAGGCATGAGAAATCTCATGGGCAATAACCGCTCCAATACCACCGTAGTTGGCAGAAGACGACTGATGCAAGTCATAGAATGGAGCCTGTAAAATAGCAGCTGGGAAGACAATCAAGTTCTTCTGAGGATTGTAGTAGGCATTAACCATGTGAGCAGGCATACCCCACTCCTTGTAGTCAACTGGCTGGTTCCACTTGCTCCAGCTGTGCTTGATTTCCACACGCGCAAAGGCTAGGGCATTCTCAAAGAGACTGGCAGTTTCATCCACTACCTTGTCCTTGTAGCGTTCTGGTAATTCCTCTGGATAACCGATATAAGGCTTGATGACATTGAGTTTGACAATGGCCTTGTCTCGCGTTTCAGGAGTGAGCCAGTCATTCTTAGCCAAACGTTCCTTATAAACATCGATCATAGTCGCCACTTTTTTCTCTACGTCTGCCTTAGCTTCCGGAGAGAATTTTTCATGCGCATACCAGAGACCAAGGGCTTGCTTAAAGGGACCTTGGGCCAAGTGATAGGCTGCCTTGACCTTGTCCTGAGCTTCTGGAACACCTGAAAGGGCACGTCCATAGGCACCTGATAGGACACGAATCTCGTCTGTGAGATAGCTGGTTGAAAGATTGACCACAGCCAAAATCAAGGTTGCCTTAAGCAAAGGCCACGCTTCTTCACTATAAAATTGGTCTGCTGCTTGCCAGAAACGTTCCTCATCTACGATAACCTTATCTGGAGTTTGTCCAAGAACTGCTTGGAAGAAATCATCCAAAGGTAGGGCAGGGGCAAATTTCTTGAAATCTTCATAAGCGTATGGATGGTAGAGTTTGGCATATTCTGAACTTTCTTCGTTTGAAAGAACCACTGCTGCGATACGACGGTCCAATTCCAATCTCTTCTCTAGTAAGTCTTCGATTTCCTCATCTGAAAAATCATAGGCTTTGAGAAGATTTGCGCTACTTTCCTTCCAAAGCGTCAAGAGCTCCTCACGTTGAGGATGGTCTTCAGCATAGTAGGTTGTATCTGGCAAGATAGTTCCTGGTGCACTTGCCCAGAGAACATTGGTTCTGGCATCCATAAAGTCTGGTGATACTCCAAATGGAAGGAAGTTTGGTTTACCTGCTAGTTCAAACTCTGCCAGTTTGCTGGTAAAATCTGCAAAGCTCTCCAAATCTTGGTATTCCTTGAGCAGAGGAAGGACAGGCTTGATTCCATCTGCATCCCTCTTATCAAAATCACGTACCATATGATGGTACTTAACAAAATTTGCGAGGATAGCGTCCTCTGGAACATCTTCGCCTTCCAACCACTTGTCCGTAGTTGCCAGCATTAACTCTTCAATTTCCTCATCAAGGTCAATAAAGCCACCTGTTCGAGATTTATCAGCTGGAATAACAGCTGTTTTTTCCCATTCTCCATTGATTGCATCATAAAAATCGTCTTGATAACGTGTCATCTTGTTCTCGCTTTCATTTTTTCACTTATTCTTAGCTTAGCAAAAAACACTTGGGAATGCAATTAAAAATGGTCTCTCTTTTTTCTTCATTTTTCAGTTATTATTTTAAATTTTTTAAAAATTAACTTGACTTAATTTTTTTTTTAATGTATATTAAAAGACAGGAGGAAAATAACTGTATGATACGTATCGAAAACCTCAGTGTCTCCTACAAAGAAACGTTGGCACTAAAGGATATTTCACTAGTGCTCCACGGACCAACTATTACCGGAATTATTGGTCCAAACGGTGCTGGAAAATCAACTTTATTAAAAAGTATGTTGGGAATTATCCCACACGAAGGTCAGGCCTTTCTCGATGACAAAGAAGTCAAGAAATCTTTACATCGAGTTGCCTATGTCGAGCAAAAAATCCATATCGACTACAATTTCCCTATCAAGGTCAAGGAATGTGTCTCACTGGGACTCTATCCATCTATCCCGCTCTTCCACACTTTAAAGGCCAGCCACTGGAAAAAAGTGGCGGATGCACTTGAAATCGTTGGACTCTCAGACTATGCTGATCGCCAAATCAGTCAGCTCTCTGGAGGACAATTCCAACGTGTTTTGATTGCCCGCTGCTTAGTGCAGGAAGCTGACTACATCTTTTTAGATGAGCCTTTTGTCGGGATTGACTCGATCAGTGAAGAGATTATCATGAATACACTGAGAGACCTTAAAAAAGCTGGTAAAACAGTTCTCATCGTCCATCATGACCTCAGCAAAGTCCCTCATTATTTCGACCAAGTTATGCTTCTCAATCGAGAATTGGTTGCTATTGGTTCAACTGAAGAAACCTTTACCGAAGTCAATCTCAAAAAAGCTTATGGTAGTAAGCTCTTCTTTAATGGAGGTGACCTATGATAGTAGAATTTATCGATGGATTGCAACATTTCCATTTCCTACAAAATGCCCTGATAACAGCTATAGTCATCGGGGTGGTTGCTGGAGCCGTGGGATGTTTTATCATCTTACGTGGAATGTCTCTCATGGGGGATGCCATCTCTCACGCAGTTTTGCCCGGCGTAGCCCTTTCCTTTATCCTGGGAATTGATTTCTTTATTGGAGCGATCATCTTTGGCTTGATGGCTTCCATCATCATTACCTACATCAAGGGGAACTCTATCATCAAGAGTGACACTGCCATTGGTATTACCTTTTCATCTTTCTTAGCCTTAGGTGTCATCTTGATTAGTGTTGCCAAGAGTTCGACAGACCTCTTCCATATCCTTTTTGGGAATATCCTCGCTGTCCAAGATACGGACATGTGGATCACCATTGGTGTGGGGGCATTGATTCTCTTGATTATCGGGATTTTCTTTAAACAACTATTGATTACATCCTTTGACGAGCTTTTGGCTAAAGCCATGGGAATGCCTGTTAATTTCTATCACTATCTACTCATGGTGCTCTTGACCCTTGTGTCAGTCACTGCCATGCAAAGTGTTGGAACGATTCTTATCGTGGCCATGTTGATCACCCCAGCTGCGACGGCTTACCTTTATGCTAATAGCCTAAAGAGCATGATTTTTCTTTCATCAACCCTAGGGGCAACCGCTTCTGTTTTGGGACTCTTTATCGGCTATAGCTTCAACCTCGCAGCAGGATCCAGCATCGTGCTCACATCTGCCAGCTTCTTTTTAATCAGTTTCTTTATCTCTCCAAAGCAACGATACTTGAAACTAAAAAATAAAAAAATCAATAAATAAGGGGAAACCCTTCTGGAGGAATCTAATGAAAAAATTAGGTACATTGCTCGTTCTTTTTCTTTCTATCATTGGATTAGCTGCCTGTGCTAGTGGGAAAAAAGATACAGCATCTACAAACCAAAAACTAAAGGTTGTAGCGACTAACTCTATCATTGCTGATATTACTAAAAATATCGCTGGTGACAAGATTGATCTTCATAGTATCGTTCCTGTTGGTCAAGACCCACACGAGTACGAACCACTTCCTGAAGACGTAAAGAAAACTTCTGAGGCTGACCTCATTTTCTATAACGGTATCAACCTTGAAACAGGTGGCAATGCTTGGTTTACCAAATTGGTCGAAAATGCCAAGAAAACTGAAAACAAAGACTACTATGCAGTTAGTGACGGCGTAGATATCATCTACCTTGAAGGTCAAAACGAGAAAGGCAAAGAAGACCCACACGCTTGGCTCAACCTTGAAAATGGAATTATCTTTGCTAAAAATATCGCTAAACAGTTGATTGCAAAAGACCCTAGCAACAAGGAATTCTACGAAAAAAATCTCAAAGACTATACTGAAAAGCTAGACAAACTGGACAAGGAAGCCAAAGAGAAATTTAACAATATCCCTGCTGAGAAAAAACTCATTGTAACCAGCGAAGGATGCTTCAAATACTTCTCTAAAGCTTACGGAGTTCCAAGTGCCTACATCTGGGAAATCAACACAGAAGAAGAAGGAACACCGGAACAAATCAAGACCTTGGTTGAAAAGCTTCGCCAAACAAAAGTTCCATCCCTCTTTGTTGAATCAAGTGTCGATGACCGTCCAATGAAGACTGTTTCACAAGACACAAATATTCCAATTTACGCACAAATCTTTACTGACTCAATCGCTGAAGAAGGTAAAGAAGGTGACAGCTACTACAACATGATGAAATACAACCTTGACAAGATTGCTGAAGGTTTGTCAAAATAATCCATTAAAAACGTCATTCTCACCGAATTGGCGTTTTTTTACACTTTCCGGTCAAATCATTGGAAAAATCTGACAATTCTCGGTAAAATGAAAGAAAAAAGAATGGAGTAGTTTATGACCACTTTTCTCGGAAATCCTGTAACCTTTACAGGTAAACAACTGCAAGTCGGAGACAAGGCACTTGACTTTTCTCTTACGACAACCGATCTCTCTAAAAAAACGCTAGCTGACTTTGATGGAAAGAAAAAAGTCTTGAGTGTTGTCCCTTCTATCGATACCGGTATCTGCTCAACGCAAACACGTCGCTTCAACCAAGAACTTGCTAACCTTGATAATACCGTCGTTCTTACCGTTTCTATGGACCTACCATTTGCCCAAGGACGCTGGTGCGGGGCTGAAGGTCTTGACAATGCTATCATGCTTTCAGACTACTTTGACCATTCTTTCGGACGTGATTATGCCCTCTTGATCAACGAATGGCATCTCCTTGCACGTGCCGTCTTTGTTCTCGATACTGACAATGTCATCCGTTACGTAGAATACGTTGATAACATTAACACGGAACCAGACTTTGAAGCTGCTATTGCTGCAGTTAAAGAACTAGACTAAAATCACAAGCATTATGACAGAAAGCTAGAGAAATCTAGCTTTTTTTGGTATACTAGATGGAGAGAATGAACAAGAGGAAACGAATGACTCCAAATAAAGAAGATTATTTAAAATGTATTTATGAAATCGGTACGGACATGCAAAAAATCACCAACAAAGAAATTGCTGCCCGTATGCAGGTCTCTCCACCTGCTGTAACAGAGATGATCAAACGCATGAAAAGTGAAAATCTCCTCCTCAAGGATAAGGAGAATGGCTATCTATTAACAGATATTGGCCTCAAACTGGTCTCTGAGCTCTATCGTAAACACCGTTTGATAGAAGTCTTTCTAGTTCACCATCTAGACTATACTAGCGATCAAATCCACGAAGAAGCTGAGGTCCTAGAACACACTGTCTCTGACCTATTTGTAAAGAGACTGGATAAACTGCTGGGTTTCCCTCAAACCTGCCCCCACGGTGGAACCATACCAGCCGAGGGAGAACTCTTGGTTGAAATCAATAACCTGCCACTAGCAGCCGTGCAAGAAGCAGGAACCTACCTCCTGACTCGCGTTCATGATAGCTTTGAACTACTCAAATATCTAGAAAAGCACGCAATTCATATCGGTGACCAACTCCAAGTCAAGCAGTTTGATGGCTTTTCCAATAGCTTTACTCTGGTCAACAAAGACGAAGACCTCCAAGTTAGTATGGATATCGCCAAACAACTCTATGTCGAAAAAATCAACTAACCCCTTATTCCTGAAAGAAGTTCCTTTCAGGGATTTTTTATTATTTTGCTTGTAACTCCCATTCATTTGGTGTAGAATGAAGGTAGATAAAAGAGGGAGGTCATCCTATGAAAAAACTCTTTAGACTACACTTCGCAGCCATTGCAGTCAGTGATTTGCTACTATTAGCAATTTTTATCTCCAAAACCGATCTCTCTGTAGACTGGCTCCTGCTGTCTGGTTTTATTTTCATCCTTGCTCAGGGACTACTGCTGTCTCGCTTAGTCTTCCGACTCAAAAAACAGTTCTCTGAGATTTATCCTCAAATCAATAAAAAGTTTCGCTTCTACTATTTAGGGGTGCTCATTAGCGATTTTCTATTATTTGTCCTTTTAGCCTTCACTAGTTCTCAGCGATTTTCATCTCTTATGCCAATCGTCACTGGTTGTCATTCTACTTTATATTATCTGACGGCTAGCCACCTAAGAGAAAACTATCCCGACTTTTACAACAAACATACCTCTTTATGGGAGTGTCTATAAATAAAAACCAAGCCGACTGGCTTGGTTTTCTTATCTATTTTTAGTATCAAGAATGATGGTAACTGGCCCATCATTGACCAGCTCCACCTGCATATCCGCTCCAAAAATACCTGTCTGAACAGGGACTTCCTGAGCTAGCTTTTGGTTGAAAGCCTCATAGAAGGCAGCTGCCATATCCGGCTTGGCGGCACCTGTAAAGGCTGGACGATTACCTTTCTTAGTGTCCGCAAAGAGGGTAAACTGAGAAATAGAAAGGATTTCTCCCTTGATATCCTTTACAGACTGGTTCATCTTGCCTTCTGCATCTGAAAAAATCCGCATGTTGACCAGTTTTCTCACAGCATAATCCAAATCTTCCTCTTGGTCCTCTGGGCCTACACCGACCAACAATAAGAGACCCTGATTGATTTTTCCCTGAACCTGACCTTCGATACTCACTTGGGCTTTTTTAACCCGTTGAACGATGATTTTCATAAGCGCCCTTCTATTCAATTATCCGTTGGTCCGTTTGACAGAGTAAACCTCTGGCACACTTTTAATTTTATCCACTACTGTCGTTAGAGTTGAGAGATTTGAGATTCCAAAGGATACATGGATATTGGCAAATTTCATATCCTTGGTTGGTTGGGCATTAACGGTTGAGATATTCTTAGTGGTGTTGGAAAGAACTTGCAGAACATCATTTAAGAGACCTGTACGGTTGAGGCCGTAGATATCGATGTGAGCGATGTATTCCTTGCTTGAGTATTGGTCTTCCCATTCCACATCAAGGAGACGTTGTTCGTAGTTTTCTTGGGCGCGAAGGTTCATACAGTCCACACGGTGAATAGCTACACCGCGTCCCTTAGTAATGTAGCCGACAATGTCGTCACCCGGCACTGGATTGCAACACTTGGCAATCCGAACTAGGAGACCTGAAGCACCTTCAATGACCACGCCACCCTCATGCTTAACCTTGAGGGTTTCTTTGTTCTCGACCTTAACTTCGCCACCTTTGACAAGCTCTTCTGCTTCCGCCTTGGCCTTAGCGCGTTCTTCCTCACGACGTTCCTTTTCTGTCAAACGGTTAAAGACGGTAATAGCGCCAATTTCTCCAAAACCAATGGCTGCATAGAGAGCTTCCTCCGTCTTATAGCTGGTCTTTTGAAGGACCTCGTCCATGTGACGCTTGTCCATAAACTTATTGGCTACATAGCCGTTTTCTTGGAACTGTGCCATCAACATTTCACGGCCCTTGTTAACGGATAATTCCTTGTCTTGATTTTTAAAGAACTGACGAATCTTGTTGCGCGCCTTGCTGGTCTTGACCATGTTGAGCCAGTCACGACTCGGACCAAAGGAGTTGGGATTGGTGATAATTTCAACCTGATCCCCTGTCTTGAGCTTGGTTGTCAGTGGAACCATACGGCCATTGACCTTGGCACCAGTCGCTTTTTCACCGACTTTGGTATGGATTTCATAGGCAAAGTCAATCGGTCCTGAATCTTTTGGAAGGGAGCGAACCGCACCATCTGGAGTAAAGACGTAAATCTCCTCCGCCAGATAGTTTTCTTTAACAGAGTCCACAAATTCCTTGGCATCATCAGCCTGGTCTTGGAGCTCCATCATCTCCTTGATCCAGTTCATCCCAATAGCAGATTCCTTGCTGTTGACCTGCCCTTTAATGCCTTTCTTATAAGCCCAGTGAGCCGCAACCCCGTACTCAGCCACTTCGTGCATTTCCTTGGTCCGAATCTGGAACTCAATCGGCCCTTTTGGCCCATAAACAGTTGTATGGATAGACTGGTAACCATTGGCCTTACGATTGGCGATATAGTCTTTGAAGCGGCCTGGCATAGGTTTCCAAAGTTCATGCACATAACCCAGCATAGCATAGACATCACTCTGGGTATCTAAGATACAGCGAATGGCAATCAGGTCATAAATTTCCTCAAAGCGTTTCTTCTTATCCTGCATCTTGCGGTAGATCGAATAGATATGCTTAGGACGACCATAGATTTTTCCTTTGAGATTTCTTTCTGTAGCGTACTCTTCCAACTTGGTTACAACTTCATCGACCAAAGCCTCACGTTCTCTGCGTTTTTCCTTCATCATGTGGGTGATCTTGTAAAACTCAGTTGGATTGAGATAACGGAAAGATAGATCTTCCAACTCCCACTTGACACTGGAAATCCCTAGACGATGAGCAAGTGGTGCATAAATTTCCATGGTTTCTCTGGAGATACGCTCTTGCTTATCCTTTCGAAGGTGTTTGAGAGTCCGCATATTGTGCAAACGGTCCGATAATTTAACCAAGATAACACGGATATCCTCTGACATGGCCATAAGCATCTTGCGGTGATTTTCAGCCAATTGTTCCTCGAGTGATTTGTACTCAACCTTACCAAGCTTGGTCACCCCATCAACGATAATCCGAACATCATGACCGAACTCTCTCTCCAAATCATCCAGTGTCGCATCTGTATCCTCAACCACATCATGCAAAAAACCGCAGGCAACCGTCACGGCATCTAGCTTGAGTTTAGCTAAAATCCCTGCCACCTGAATGGGATGAATAATATAGGGCTCACCTGATTTCCGAAACTGCCCACTATGACAGTCAACTGCGTAAATCAATGCTTTTTGTACAAAAGCAACGTCTTCCTTTGTTAAATATTCTCTCGTTAAAGCGACTACCTGATCGCCCGTCAAATTCACTTCTTTCGGCATCTATACTCTCCAATTCTTCCTACCATTTTATCACTTTTTTAAGGATATGAAAACTAGAAAAGCCTGTTTTTATGCCAACACCAATCATTAAAAAAACACTGCCAGATTTCTCTAGCAGTGTTTTGACATTTCATTTGCTTAGTAGACTGTTTTTTCAGTTTCTACGTCGAAGAAGTGTGCTTTGTTCAAGTCAAATCCAAGTTCAACTGTCGCACCTGTTTGCAAGTAGTCACGAGCATCCACTTTTGCAACAAATTCGTCTTTACCAACTTGGCAGTAAAGGTGAGATTCTGAACCAAGCAATTCTGATACGGAGATAGTAGCTTTGACAACTGACTCTGGGAATGTTTCAAGGAAAGCAGGTTCTGCATTCACATCTTCTGGACGGATACCGAAGATCAATTCTTTTCCTTCGTAGCCTTTGTCACGAAGAACTTTCAAAGCACCTTCTGGCACTTTCAAGCGGAAACCGTCAGAAACAATTTCGCTACCAACCAATTTCACATTGATGAAGTTCATAGCTGGGCTTCCGATAAATCCTGCAACGAACTTGTTAACTGGGTTTTTGTAAACTTCTTGAGGAGTACCGATTTGTTCAACACGTCCGATAGTACCTGTACCAGCTGGGTTCTTAGTTGCTGACATGATAACGATACGGTCTGCAAGAGTCATCGCTTCTGTTTGGTCGTGGGTTACGTAGATAGTTGTAGCTCCGATACGACGGTGAATCTTCGCAATTTCAGCACGCATAGATACACGAAGTTTGGCATCCAAGTTTGACAAAGGTTCGTCCATCAAGAACACTTTTGCATCACGGACGATCGCACGACCCATGGCAACACGTTGACGTTGACCACCTGAAAGGTCAGCTGGTTTACGATCCAAGAACTCTTTCAAGCCAAGGATTGCTGCTGCTTCTTGCACACGTTTGTCGATGTCTTCTTTGCTGTACTTACGCAATTTCAAACCAAAAGCCATGTTGTCATATACAGTCATGTGTGGGTAAAGAGCGTAGTTTTGGAATACCATGGCAATGTCACGGTCTTTTGGTGCTACGTCGTTGACAACCACGCCATCGATAGATGCAGTACCTTCTGTAATGTCTTCAAGACCAGCAATCATACGAAGAGTTGTTGATTTACCACATCCTGAAGGACCTACGAAAACGATAAATTCTTTGTCTTTGATGTCCAAGTTGAAGTCTTCAACTGAGTAGTGTTCGCTGTTTGGATATTTTTTGTAAATGTTTTTAAGATTTAATTCTACCATGGAAGGTGAACTCCTTTTATTTTTTGATAGTTTTATTATAAATGAAAACGCTTTACATTTCTATGGCAAGGTGACCAAAAAAATAAAAAAGTTCTGTGCAACTTGCACAAAACTTTAAAGAATATCTGGTAAAATCAACTGATAACACAAGGTAAGATCCGTTAACTCCTTCAACTGAAGCCCTGTCAATTCTTCCCATCTATCAATCTTGTATTGGAGAGAGTTGCGGTGCAGATAGAGTTGCTGGGCCGTTTTAGTTAGGACGGCACTGTTTTCCCAGAGAGAAAGGATAATTTCCTGAATCTGGTCCTGGTCCAAAATCATCTGGTGCAGGCAGTCTTTAATGACTCTCAGGTCCACAATCCTTTCTCCCATACTCCAAAGATAGAGCTGTGAAAAGGTATGTACACCTTGATGCCCCTGACGCCACCAAGTCTTAAACAAATCTCGCTCCGCTTTGATCAAGTCTGATAGGGCTTGAGGGCCTGTCTGAGGCCAAACCTGGCCTAACATGATCGACAGACGAAGGCCAAAGTCATACTCAACCGCTTCAATCGTATCAGATAAGATTGAGCGAACAGAGGTGTACTTATCTTGTTGAAGCACAAATACATAATCCTGAGCCCCCACTTGTAGCACTGTTTGGAAGTTGGGAAAAAGAGTCCGCATCATGTCTAGCCAAGAGGCTAGATTTTCCTGTTGGAAATAGGAAAGATGACAATAAACCAGCTGAATTTTTTTAAATGCTTGCGGTGCCTGCCCCTTCCCCTCAATCAGATAGGGATACCAAGGATTGAGCGAACGAGCCTGCTCTTGCTGGGTCAAAAGGGCAACCAGCTGCTTTTCACGCTCGCTGAGCCCAGCTTCCTCCAGTAAAATCCACTGCTGAGAAGCTAAAGGGAGAGTAAGATAGCCTGGTCTCTCAATCGGCTGATCTGAAATCTGAGCCTCAGGGAACCAGTCTTGTAATTCCTTTGCAATCATATTCTAGCCCTCCACTTTTTGGATGCACCAAGAAATCAAGGTCTCTAGACGCTCCACATTTTCAGTCAGATGGAGATAGCCCATCACTGCTTCAAAACCTGTAGACATGCGGTAGGTCACCACATCAGTATTTTTAGCCTTTGTGTGGCTATTGGTATTGCGACCACGTTTGTAGATTTCTTCTTCTTTTTCCGTCAGGACTTGCTCTTCCAACATGAGGGCAATCAAGCGAGCCTGAGCCTTGGCTGACACATACTTAGTCGCCTCTTGGTGGAGTTTATTGGGTTTGGTCATTCCTTTAAGGATGAGATGGCGACGGATATACATGGAGTAAACTGCATCTCCCTCAAAAGCTAGCGCAATCCCGTTAATGAGATTGACATCAATCACGAGTCCACCTCACTCCATCCTTGGTGTCAAGGAGCTTAATTCCTTGAGCCGCTAATTGATCACGGATTTGGTCTGCTGTCGCAAAGTCACGATTAGCACGCGCTTCTTGACGTTTTTGGATTAAGGCTTCAATGTCTGCATCCAAAACTTCCTCGACAAAGACAATCCCAAAGACCTCCAACATAGCCGCAAGAGCTTCCTTAACACTTGCATCATAGTTTCCTGAGTTGATCCATTTGGCCATTTCAAAGACAACTGTAATACCATTTGCGGAGTTGAAATCCTCATCCATAGCGGCAACAAACTTATCTTTAAAAGCCTGTAACTCTTGAGCATCTACAGTCCCAGAAAATGGTTGCTCATAAGTGTTTTTTAGATACTTAAGATTGGTCTCGGCATCACGCACTGCTTTTTCCGTAAAGTTGATAGGTTTACGGTAATGCTGAGTGGCAAAGAAGAAACGCAACACTTGCCCATCAAGAGTTTTAAGGGCATCGTGTACGGTTATAAAGTTGCCCAAGGACTTAGACATCTTGACATTGTCGATATTGACAAAGCCATTGTGCATCCAGTAGTTGGCAAAAGTCTTGCCTGTTTTAGCTTCTGATTGGGCAATTTCATTGGTATGATGCGGAAACTCCAGATCAGCTCCACCACCGTGGATATCAATGGTATCGCCCAAAATCTCTGTCGACATGACCGAACACTCGATATGCCAACCCGGACGACCAGGTCCCCAAGGACTGTCCCAAGAAATCTCACCTGATTTTGCAGCTTTCCAAAGGGCAAAGTCTACAGGATTTTCCTTGCGAGCCGTTTCTTCATCGGTACGACCTGAAGCACCCAGCTCCAAATCTTCCAAGGTTTTATTGGCTAACTTAGCATAGTTGTGAGATTTTTCTACGCGGAAGTAAACATCTCCTTGACTCTCGTAGGCAAAGCCTTTTTCAATCAAGTCAGCGACAAAACGAATGATGTCCGCCATAAACTCCACTACACGCGGATGGCGAGTCGCAGGTTTCACGCCCAAGACCGTCACATCCTCACGAAAGGCAGCGATGTACTTGTCCGCAACCTCCAGAGGCGTGATACCTTCTTCCTTGGCACGGTTGATAATCTTATCGTCTACATCTGTAAAGTTGGAAATATAGGCAACTTCGTAGCCACGGTATTCGAAATAACGACGAATGGTATCAAAAGCCACCGTCGAACGGGCATTCCCAACGTGGATATAGTTGTATACCGTTGGCCCACAGACATACATGCGAACCTTTCCTTCTTCGATTGGGACAAATTCTCGCAAATCACGAGACATGGTGTCGTAAATTTTAATCATGCAGTCCACTCCCTTCTCTATTTCTGACTTTTTCGGCTGAAAACCAGCTCTGCAAATGGGCCAAATTGTCTGAGGCTATCCAGTTGGTAAAAGCGCTGCCCTTCCTCTTGGGTAAAGAGGGGAACCCCCTTTCCTAGGATAAGGGGTGCTATCTGAATAATGAGGTGGTCGAAAAGATCCGCATCCAAGAGCGGTCCTACTAAGGAATTACCACCAATCACAAAGACATTTTTGCCTTTGTCAATCTGGCGAACAAAGTCCACCACATCCCCAGCTACTGGCTGGTAATTGCTGACAGGCAGGTGCCTATCATGCGTAAAGACATAGTTTTCCGTAGCTTGATAAAAACTTTCTACATCTTGCAAATCTTGGATTTCCTCAAAGGTCCGCTTGCCCATGATGGTGATATCCATTTGCCTGTAAAAGTCATCATAGCCTGTATCCTCTACAGAACCAAGCTGATGCAGCCAGTCTATCCTGTGCTGACTGTCTGCCAAGTAGCCATCCATGGTGATACAGCCGTAAAAATATACTGCCATTCTTGTAGTTACCTTTCTAGTTCCTTGGCTATTATCAAAGCGATAGTGAAAAAAGTCATGGCATCAGCTGTCCGCTCTTCATGGCGGGCATCCCAGGCTCGGTTATGATGATCCACATAGTCAGCTGTGTAGAAGAACTGATAGACTTTACTCTTGCGAAATTGACTCCAAGCCATGATAGCTGAAGCTTCCATGTCCACCACTTGTGCACCAGCAGCCAAGCGACGCTTGACCTTATCAGGCGTTTCTCGATAAAAGGCATCAGTCGTCCAAGACTTGGTGCGGATATGTTCGATATTGTGCTTGTCAAAGATGGCTTCCAGCTCGATCAGCAGAGACTCGTCATAGGCGACTTCATCACCCGGTGGGGCATAGTGATAGCTAGTTCCTTCATCTCGCAATGCTGCCGCAGGTAGGATAATTTTATCCGCCTCAATTGAGCGGTCCAAAACGCCACAGGAACCTAAAATGATAAAATTTTTGAAGCCTCTGGCCGCCAACTCCTCCAGCTGGCCGACTATCATGGGAGCCCCAATTGGAGCCAACATAACTGCTAGCTTGCTAGGTCCTTGGCCATAAATATACCATGGATGATGGCCGTTTATGCTTTTCAAATAGCCTCCCGGATAGACATCTTCTGACTCAATCAAACGTTTCAGAATTTCGCCATTAAAGGACAGAATGATGGTTTCGCATACCTCTCCCTTGTCATGGACTGGCTTTTCAGTTGGCTCAATAACTGCTGCTACATCTTCAAATTCCTCTAATAGCATAACTTCTCTTTCTTTAAGGCTTCAGCAAATCCGCCTTCATTTTATTTAGACGGCGCAGTTTGGTCTCATCTTTTTTGGCTTCACTGATATAATGAGCCCATTCACGCTGGTGGCTAGGTGGCAGTTTAATAAAGCGCTCCTTAACAAGACCATCCAAGCGTTCTTGCAACTCAAGAACTGCCTGGTTCAAAATTGCATCTGATAAATCTGACATAGTTCTTACCTCCTGTCATACTTCACCTCGATAACTTTGCTACCCTATCCTACAGACTTGATGAATGGTGACTGGCTTCACGGGCATGCTCTAGCTTGTCTAGATAGTACTCTCGTTTTTCTTCAACTTCGTGGATCGTCGGCTCATCTTTCTGTCCATGAACTCGGACGATCTTAGCTGGGATTCCGACAACTGTCACATCGCTCGGAACATCTGCCACAACCACTGCACCCGCCCCAACTTTGGCTTTCTCTCCAATTTCAATAGGGCCAATCACCTGAGCGTGGGCCGAAATCAGCGCCCCTTTTCGAACAGTCGGATGGCGTTTGCCAACATCCTTCCCTGTTCCACCAAGAGTCACTCCGTGATAGAGAAGAACGCCTTTTTCAACAATCGCCGTCTCTCCAATCACCAGACCTGAGCCATGGTCGATAAAAACACCTGAATCAATCTGAGCTCCTGGATGAATCTCAATCTGAGTCCAAAAGCGCCAAAACTGACTGTGCATCCGAGCCAGGAGTTTGAAGCCGTGCTTCCAGAGAAAATGCGAGAGACGGTGAGCCGCTAAGGCCTTGACACCTGGATAAGTCAGCAAAACTTCCAAACTGTTGCGTGCCGCTGGATCATTTTCTTTTACAATATCAATGGTTTCGCGCCACCATCCCATACATTTCTCCTTTTCTTATTCTGAATCTTTTGGTGTTTCTGTAAATTCTTTCTTAGGTTTGTGGTCCTTGTGATGACGTGGACGGTGAGGTCGCTCAGACTTTTCGCCTTTTTCATCATGATCAGGTTTTGGAGGACGAGGAAGAAGAGCCTTCATAGAGGCATCGATACGGCCTTTTTCATCAATCTTGATAACCTTAACGTCGACTTCATCACCGATAGCTACCAAGTCCTCGACACGGTTGGTACGAGTCCAAGCCATTTCAGAAATGTGCACAAGTGCATCTGTCTTATCAAAGAGGTTGACAAAGGCACCAAATTTCTCGATACGAACAACCTTAGCATGGTAAACTTCATCCACTTTGGCTTCACGAACCAAGCCAGCGATGATTTCTTTGGTTCGGTTAATGGCATCTTGGTCGCTAGAGTAGATGGATACATTACCTTCTTCGTCAATATCAATCTTAACGCCTGTTTCAGCGATAATCTTGTCGATGGTTTCTCCACCTTTACCGATGACAATCTTGATTTTGTCCACATCAATCTTGATAGTATCAATTTTCGGAGCAGTTGGAGCCAATTCTGGACGAACTTCTGGAATAGTTGCTTCAATCACATCAAGGATTTCAAAACGCGCTTTCTTGGCTTGAGCCAAAGCTTCAGTCAAGATTTCTGCAGTAATTCCTTGGATCTTGATATCCATTTGAAGGGCTGTAATCCCGTCACGAGTACCGGCAACCTTAAAGTCCATGTCTCCAAAGTGGTCTTCCAAACCTTGGATATCTGTCAATACTGTATAGTTATTTCCATCTGAGATGAGACCCATGGCAATACCAGCTACTGGCGCCTTGATTGGCACACCACCAGCCATAAGGGCAAGCGTTCCCGCACAGATAGAAGCTTGAGAAGAAGAACCGTTTGATTCTAAGACTTCTGCTACCAAGCGGATCGCGTATGGAAATTCTTCCAAACTTGGCAAGACTTGAGCAAGAGCACGTTCACCGAGAGCCCCATGACCAATTTCACGACGACCAGGCGCACCGTAACGACCAGTTTCCCCTACAGAGTATTGAGGGAAGTTATAGTGGTGCATAAAGCGTTTCTTGTACTCTGGATCCAAACCATCGATGATTTGAGTTTCACCCATTGGAGCCAAAGTCAAAACTGAAAGAGCCTGAGTTTGTCCGCGAGTGAAGAGACCTGAACCGTGCACACGAGGAAGGAAGTCAACAACCGCATCCAAAGGACGGATTTCATCGACCTTACGCCCGTCAGGACGCACCTTGTCTTCTGTAATCAAACGGCGCACTTCAGCGTGTTCCATTTGTTCCAAGATTTCAGCCACATCACGCATAATACGGTCAAATTCTTCGTGGTCTGCATATTTTTCTTCATACACCGCAGTCACTTGGTCTTTAACTGCTTGAGTCGCAGCTTCTCGAGCCAATTTTTCTTCTACTTGGACAGCTTTTTGGAGGTCACTGTTGTAGGCTGCGATGATTTCAGCCTGCAAGTCAGCGTCTACATGAAGCAATTCCACTTCTGCTTTTTCTTTACCGACTGCCGCAACGATTTCTTCTTGGAAGGCAATCAATTCTTTGACTGCTTCGTGCCCTTTGAGAAGGGCTTCCAACATGATTTCTTCTGACAATTCTTTGGCACCAGACTCTACCATGTTGATGGCGTGTTTGGTACCAGCTACTGTCAATTCAAGGAGAGATTGCTCTGCTTGTTCTTGCGTAGGGTTGATGATGATTTGACCATCTACATAGCCCACTTGCACCCCAGCAATTGGTCCGTCAAACGGAATGTCTGAGATAGAAAGTGCCAAGGATGATCCAAACATTGCCGCCATTGGTGCAGAGGCATTTTCATCATAAGAAAGGACGGTGTTGATCACTTGCACTTCGTTACGGAAACCTTCCGCAAACATCGGACGGATTGGACGGTCAATCAAACGCGCTGTCAAAGTCGCATCTGTTGAGGGACGTCCTTCACGTTTCATAAAGCCACCAGGAAACTTCCCAGCCGCATACATTTTTTCTTCGTAGTTGACTTGGAGTGGGAAGAAATCCCCAGTTGCCATCTTCTTAGACATCACGGCTGCAGTCAGTACAGTTGACTCACCGTAACGCACGACAACAGAGCCATTTGCTTGCTTAGCAACCTGACCAGTCTCTACGATTAACTCACGACCCGCAAAAGTCGTTTGAAACACTTGTTTTGTCATTTTAATCCCCTTTGGATTGATGAAATTATACGCCTTGCCTACAAAGATCAAGATATTTTGGACGGTTCGGCTTGCCGAACATTTCTGTAGAAAAATAGGAAGGTGACGCCGCACTCGATGAGTGCTAGGAAGCTTATCTTTTTTCCTAAGAAATGAGACCAAAATTCAATTAAGTAGTTTTTTTGATATTTCACTGGAATAGTGCGGACGGGAGCAACTTCCTTCGGAATTTCATCCCTTATTTTTTAGCCTGAAGTCTAAAAAATTCCGTCCTAGAAAATAACAGAGTTATTCTCTAGGATACCACTATAGCGTGAAATATCTTTTAAATACTCACTCCGTTCGTGTTTTTTGAGACACCTATTATCATATTTTGTTTAAAAAATAATCCACTTTAAACAAATTTCTACAACCTAAATACCCTCATCTTTGTATCAAGTACGTACAGAGTCTATTTTATCATATTTTTCTTAAAAAGTGCGGGCTTTTCTATTAAAAAGGAACCATTCCCCCATGAAAAGAGGAATGGTTTATTGTTTATTCTATTTAGCGAATTCTTTGGCTTTCACAACTGTCATTTTTCATTTAAAAGCAAGTGAATGACAAGCTGTCGTCTCAGTGGTTAAAGAATCGATTACCCTAAAGACTGATGATTAAACAAGGCGTGGGTTGCTTGGTGGATGTATTTTGCTGTTTCTGCATTGTTCATGGTGTAGAGATGTACACCTGCGACATCCTGAGTTACCAAGTCCACGATCTGATCCACGGCATAGGCAAGTCCTGCTGCTCTGAGCGACTCAGGGTCATGCTCATACTTGTCTAAGATGGCCTTAAATTTACGTGGAAGATGGATATTCTCACAAGTCTTCAAGAGACGAAGCGCTTGATTACGGTTCAAAATGGGCATGATACCTGCATGAATGGGAACATCAATCCCTGCCAAGGTACACTTGTCTTGGAAATCGTAGAAACGCTCATTGTCAAAGAAAAGTTGCGTTACGAGGCTGGAACAGCCTGCATCCACTTTCTTCTTGAGATTTTGAATATCCGAGATTTGGTTTGGAGAGTCAGGGTGCCCCTCTGGGTAGCAAGCACCAACAATATCAAAGTGAGGAGCTTGTTCCTTGATGAACTCGATCAAATCCGTTGCGTAGCGGAAATCCTTTTGTGGCTCCACATCAGGGATAATATCCCCACGCAAGGCCAAGATTTTCTGTACCCCAACCTTATCCAAGTCTGCAATGGTTTCAGCAACCTTTTCCTTGGTCAGATAGATAGCTGGCAAGTGGGCAATGGTTGGAATCGCCAAGTCATTCTGGATAAAGTCAGCCAAACGAACCGTTGTTTCCTTGATATTAAATTTATTATTGCTGGCAGTCACACTGATAAAGTGAGGTGTCAGCTCCCGCATATCCTGCAAGGCTGAAATAATTTTATCATTACCCACAGCTGGGTTTGGAGGGAACACTTCAAATGAAAGTGACGGTGTTTGGCGTGACATAGTCATTATCCTTTTCTTTTTGATTTCATGATTGCTGAGCCAGCTAGGGCCAAGCAGTTCCTTGATCAGTCAGGGTCACGAGCGAAATCTTATCTTATAATTTCTCACGCGCAGCTTTTGCTGCTTCGACAAGGCGGATCAAGCTTTCTTTTGTTTCTGGAATACCACGTGTTTTCAAACCACAGTCAGGGTTGATCCAAACTTTCTTGCTTGGTACTTTAGCAAGAATAGCATCGATTGTGTGGTCAATTTCACCTTCATTTGGCACACGAGGTGAGTGGATATCGTAAACCCCAGGTCCCACTTCTGTTTGGAAGTTTTTCGCTTTGAGTTCGTCCAAGATTTCAAGGTTTGAACGGCTTGCTTCAAAGGAAATAACGTCCGCGTCCATGTTGTCGATAGCTGGGATGATATCTGTAAATTCTGAGTAACACATGTGAGTGTGGATTTGTGTATCTGGCGCTACTGTTGAGTGTACCAAGCGGAAGGCAGGAATTGCCCAGTCAAGGTAGTCTTCATACCAGTCGCTACGACGGAGTGGCAATTTCTCACGAAGAGCAGCCTCGTCGATTTGGATGATTTTCACACCTGCAGCTTCAAGGTCAAGCACTTCATCCTTGATAGCAAGAGCGATTTGAAGAGTAGAATCCTTGATAGAGATATCTTCACGTGGGAATGACCAGTTAAGGATGGTAACAGGTCCAGTCAACATCCCTTTAACAGGTTTGTCAGTACGGCTTTGTGCGTAGCTAGACCATTTGACAGTGATTGGGTTGAGACGAGTGACGTCACCCCAGATGATTGGTGGTTTCACCCCACGCATACCGTATGATTGTACCCAACCATTCTTAGAGAAGAGGTAACCGGACAAGTTTTGACCGAAGTACTCAACCATGTCGTTACGCTCAAACTCACCGTGTACAAGCACGTCGAATCCAACTTCTTCTTGCCATTTGATCCATTCGTCGATAGTTTCAGCAAGAAAGGCATCGTACTCTTCTTGTGATAATTCACCCTTACGGAAGGCCAAACGTTTGGCACGGACTTCCTTAGTTTGAGGGAATGAACCGATGGTTGTTGTTGGAAGAGCTGGAAGTTTAAAGGCTTCTTCTTGGATAGCTTCACGTTCTGCAAAAGCTGGCAAACGAGTGTAGTCAGCATCTGTCAAACCAGCGATACGCGCACGAAGTTCTGCATTTTCACCCACACGTTCAGTCGCAAAGAGTTCTTTGTTAGCTGCAAGAGCTTCTGCACCTTGACCATTGCGGATAGCATCCAAATCACGAATCTCATCCAATTTTTCAACTGCAAAGGCAAAGTGGTTCAAGATAGCTGGTTCAAATTCTTCGTTAGCTGTTGTAAATGGCACATGAAGAAGTGAGCATGAGCTTGTCAAAACAATGTTTTCAGCTGGGATTTGCTCAAGAACAGCCAAGCTCTTTTCGTAGTTGTTGCGCCAGATGTTTTTACCATTGACGATACCTGCATAGAGAGTCTTGTCAGCTGGGAAACCACCTTTAACGAGTTCAAGAGTTTTCTTACCTTCAACGAAGTCCAAACCAATGGCATCTACTGGCAAGTTCACAAGATCAGAGTAGACGTCACGAACGTCACCAAAGTAAGTTTGAAGCAAGACTTCAAGACCTTTCTTGTCAGCCAAAAGCTTGTTGTAGAGGTTCAAGAAGAGAACTTTTTCTTCAGCTGTCAAATCTTTGACAAGAGCCGCTTCGTCGAGTTGGATGCGAGTCGCACCAAGCTCCGCCAATTTAGCAAAAACTTCTTGGTATGCAGCCACTAAGCTGTCTACGAAGTCTTCTGCTTTCACGTCTTCTTCAAAGTCTGATAACTGAAGGAAAGTGAATGGACCTACAAGAACAGGACGAGTGTTCAATCCAAGTTCTTTTGCTTCTTGGAACTCATCAAAGATCTTGTGACCTGCCAATTTTACTTGAGTGTCTTTTTCAAATTTAGGCACGATGTAGTGGTAGTTGGTGTTGAACCATTTCTTCATCGGAAGGGCACGAACATCCCCTTTTTCTCCTTGGTAACCACGTCCCAAAGCAAAGTAGCGCTCAAGGTCAGACAAGTCCAAGTTTTGAACGGATGCAGGTACCACGTTGAAAAGGAAAGCTGCATCTAGGAAGTTGTCATAGTGAGAAAAGTCATTTGATGGGATTTCAGTGATACCTTTTTCTTTGACAATGTTCCAGTGTTTTGCGCGCAATTCTTTTGCCGCTGCTAAGAGTTCTTCTTCTGAGATTTCTTTTCTAAAGTATTTTTCAGTTGTAAATTTTAATTCGCGGAATTCACCCAAACGAGGGAAACCGATGATCGTAGTTGACATGATGTGTCCTCCAAAATTTGTTGTTGAAACTATCTTAACAGAAAAGAAACTGTCTGTATAATTGTAAATAATTAGGCTTTGATATAGTTTGAAACTATATCACTTTTTCGAACAAAAGAAAAAGACTTGAGACCAACGTCTCAAATCCTTTGTATTGCTTGTTTTATTGCTGTATTTTAGTTAGAATGCTCAAACGAGCTATTGATGATTCTCATAAGTGACTATGGCTTGTTATTAGAAAAGACTATAGGTCAGTTTAATCAACTTTTTTCCTGTTCAAGTGGTACGACTGCTAGTGTCTTTCCTAAACTGGCTAAGACTTTTAAGACCGTATCCAACTGAGGACTGGTCTTTCCTGTCTCCATCCTAGCTATAACAGGCTGGCTCACTCCACTGAGTTCTTCTAGTTTTTTCTGACTGATACCTTGCTCATGTCTAGCTTCTATCAACTCACTCATGATAGCCACTCGCATATCACTTTCAAAGATTTCCTCCTTGGTAAAGAGTTCAGATCGGATATCTTTCCAATTACTCCCAATGGCGCTATTTTTCATCACTTAAACCTCTTTCTTTTAAGTCCTTCAGTTCACGCTTGGCTTTTTCAATTTCTCTCCTCGGAGTTTTCTGAGTCTTTTTGAGAAAATGATGTAAGAGAACAAAACTCCCATCAAGCCAAGCCACAAATAATATCCTATCCCTCAGAGGTCTTAGTTCCCAAATCTCATCTTCCAAATGTTTGATATAGGGTTCACCAGCTCTAGTCCCATGCTGACTAAGCAACTCGATATAGTCATTTAGTTTATTGAGTTTGATGCGACTGTCCTTACTCTTCTTTCTAGCTAATTCTCTCATATAATCTAAGACTGGCTCATTTCCATTTTTTGTCCTTATAGAAGTAAATTGTATGCACCAAGCAACCTCTTTTCAATTTAATTATAACTTAAAAGCTATTAAAAGTAAATCCTAATATTCATAAAAAGGAGACCTTAGAATCATTCTAAAGGTCTCATTTTTATTATTCGAAAAAATGACGAGAAGAGTTATAATGTGGAGCTAAGCCTGACTCTTACTCCAGCTCAATGCCTTTCTCTCGAAGATTAGCCAGACATTCCTCATAGTATCCTGCATCATGCTCACTATAGATGGGAGTGGTCAGCTTCTCCTCAGACAAATCCTCATAAGCGGAGCAGATTTTCCCACGGTAGTTCTTGTCCAACCACTCTGGGCTGACATTATATCCACGGTTAGCCATCTCCTCCATGATCAATCGATGATAGGCATAGAGGTGATAAGGCGAGTGAGTAAAGACATAGTCCACCGTCGCATGCTTTCTGCCCCAACCATTACCACGAAGGGCGCAACACTCTCGATGTTGCCCCAAAAGTTGAGGACGGGGAAGTTGTGAAATCAAAGCCTCATGCCAAAGTCTCATGGGTGTCTCCTTTCAGTAAAGTCGAATGTTGCAAGTAGGTATTGGGATAGCGATTAAGCAAGTCTCGAGTCTTAGCAATCAAGTCTTCCTTAGAAGCCTGACCAAAGCGGTAGCGATCCAGCAAGAGCAGATAGTCCTTGCGCTCAGCATCTGTCGCTTTCTTCTTGAAATAGCCCCAAATATGCTGAAAGGCATTGCAAACCTGACCCCTGTGTTCTGGGATTTGACAGGCACGATCAATCATCTCTTGAACCTGACTCAGCTCCACCTCTTCATTCTTCAAGTATTGGCGAATCTCATTGTAAATATTACTGGAATGGCTCAAAACGAGATATTTGTTTCTAGCCCATAGTTGCTGACAAAGGGCTCGTTGGTTGGTGTTATTCATATTTGACATTATACCATGATTGCTCTAGAAACTCTGCCATTTTTACATCATAAGAATTTTGAAGGTTGAGCCAAGTTTGCATCGAAATATTAGTGAGTTTAGCTAAATTCTCAGCAATATCATTACTAATTGATTCCTCACCATTCACTAATTTACCGAGTTTCATTTCAGAAATCCCTAAACGTTCCGCAAATTCTTTCTTGGTCATCTCAAAGTCTTCAATAAATTCTCCAAGATATTGACCTGGATGAAAAGCAATCAAGTCTTTATATTCAACAATTTTATTAGTCATATTCACCATTTAATCACGTGTTGTTCAATATTATTATTAACTGATTTATCTTTTTTAGAAATTTCAAGAATAATTTCTCTATGTATTTCTTTTATTTTCTTAATTGCCAACCCTCTACTAAATACAGGAGAATTTATTTGTTCAGCAATAATATATTGTACATTTGAACTAACTAAATCTTGATAATACTCATAATCAACATCTGGAGGTGTCAGAATAGGAGCCCATACGTTTCTGTGATCTGTTAAATGTAGCTGATTTTGAATATTATCATCTGACGTACGAAAGTTTCCACCAAAATATAATACCGCCGCTCAAGTATTGAAATACCTGTGCGGCGGTATCCTCATCTGAAACTGGTTGCTATATTTCCTTCACAACCTTAGTGAAAACCAGATGAGTAAAAATATCATCAACTTGCTTAGCAATTTCTTTTGAATCCACAAGTGTACCAAGCTCAATATTCCCTTCTTGCCCATGATAGGTTAAGTTTGCCGATGTAATTAGTGTGTGTTGCTCATCAACTGAAATCACCTTTGCGTGTAAAGCGGCCATTGAATCATTACTTCCCTTGAAATTGTAAATATGCAAAAATCTTCCCTTGTACCGGCAAAGTTTGTCAAAACCTTTTTGGTTCTCAATGTTATTCACAAAGAATTTCACATAAACTCCCTTTTGGCTTTTATCAATAAGGATATCAACAAGGTCAGTAAAGTATCCGGACAGCGAGTATCCTGTAATCAAAACACTTCGTTTTGCTTCCCGGATCATCCCCTCAACAGTATTCTTTGTTGATTTTGCTCTTACAGAAAAAGACGGAGGTACCGTAGTTACTAATGAAGCAGTTACAGCATTTTCTTCGGCAGAGGCCGCTGTAACTAATTGATAAATCTCTTCTGCTTGTTTCTGAGACAAGGAAGGGTATCGTTTCATTATTTGTGGAATGGATTGTTTTGTATCCCCGATTCTGTCTGCTTCAATTTGACCAAGTAAAATGTCTAAATTCACATTTCCAGTTGACATAGCGCACACACCAACTCTCTGAAATACGACTCTCGTTCGCGACTTGCAACGGGGACTACCAAGCCACGATCAAGCATACGGTTTCCATTTTCACAGGCTGTTTCAGAAATCATACAGCAGGAATGGCAGGCCGCTCCGTTAAGGTTATTTCCAGCCGGAGTATTGCTCATACATTCTGGATCATTAGTGCAGAGAAGTGCCTCTTGGAATGCATCTTTCATTAAAGGAACTAATTTCCCAATGTTACCAAGCTCTACTAAACCTCCTAATGAGCCTTCCTTATCTTCGCTTCCTGTATACAGAAGAATACCAGTCATTTTTTCACTATAGTAGATTCTTTCTCGTATTGCCGAAGATGAATATCCAGATGCCATCGACATTTGCTTAATTAACAAATGTGCGAAAGTATGCATTAACACATAGGTTGCATTTCTCTTTACATTTAATGTCCAACCTTTAGCATTGCAGAACTCCTCATAGCACTCTTCATATCTCTGAAAAAGTTCCTTTACTGACGGAATACCAAGCCACTTCTCTAATGTCTCTTTATTAAACTCGATGAAAACACCTTCACCATTGACCTCAGCCGCCGGCAACCATTTTTCACTCTTTCCTTTATTAAGATAAACGACATTAGCCTGGACGTCTGCATCCGGATCAGGTGCATCTACGCGAGTAAATCCAAGTAATACTTTCACTTCACGAAGACGAGTGATTCTGATAACCCTACTAAAATAGGGCTTTAGATATGCTGGCAAACTGTCCTCCTCTGCTTTGAAATGTTTTTTATTAGATGCATAGGCGGGATCATTATGATGAGTGATAGCATCATACTCCATCTGCTTAATTTCTTTGAACTCTGTTATATTACTCAATCTACGAGTTAGTGCTTCATCAAACTCTGTGCGAGTATGATTTTCAGCAAAATACTTGTTATATGCGAAAGTTACACCATCATCTTCCATTGCATCTTTCAAAAGTTCAATATCATGAAGATGTTCATCGACTAAATTGTACAAAGGATTAACCCACGGAGGAATAGAAATAGCACTCCTACTTACAGAGAAATAGACATTTGATGCACCTCTCTGTGATGGTATTACCTTTTTATCGCATCTTTCATTTCTTGATCTCGGACGGAAAGGATGATGACCTGAACAGCGCAATTCGCTAAAGTGATCTTCTTGCGTAGCTCCGCTCATGCTTCTTTTCGCACCACACAGTTCACACTCGCCCCACATATCCGCAAGTGTCGAAGTATTTCCTGTCGAGTACATTTTTAACTTTCCTTTGCAGTTGGTCGTGCCGTGATGAACCCACCAAATCCACGGAAAATCATCCATGTGTCCATTTTCGCAAATAGTAATAAATCGAGACGGATATGCAGGCTTGTGGCAATCCGGGCAAGTAACTCCAAACCTCAAATACCTTTCCAAATCAAAGTTGTCCCGTGCATCGAAAAGCCGACCACACTTCAAATTTGAACACACATGATTGGAAGGGAAAGAAATTACCGGCACATCACCAGAATATGAAGTTCGAGGCATATAAAAGCACTCAACGCCAAGATAAGAAGCCAACCTTCCGTCTATAATTTTCTTGCCCTTTTCTTTCCAATAGTTAATATCAAGTACCGTTACCGAATCCTTAACAGCATCAACAATCGCACCTGGGCCGAATGTTGTAATAATTTGGTTAGGGCGCAATTCACCCAATTTATTGTTATCGTATCCTGCCATCTTACTCCTCCGTGTAATAGAACATATTTGCCGCGTTTTCCACTTCACGCATAGAGCTTAGTGTAGCCTTCTCAGTATCCTTACATGACTGTCCATAATAATTCATAAGGCGACGGTTATATTTATCAGTTCCATAAACATAGTACCGCAAATCTTTGCCTTGTGCTGCCAGCATCTTCCACCAATCAATAAACTGGTCAATTTCATTCTTTGCATCCAGTCTTACTTCTGGTTTAACTATATTAAGCCGGTCAAGAATTAAAGTCTTTATCTCGGACATTTGTATATCGGAAAGAGTAGCAATTTTAGCAGCACCCTCATTAGATGCCATTTCCGGATATTTTAACCGAATTGCAGAAATTATTAGAGCGTGCATTACGCGGTCTCTTGCTCTTGCAGAGAACGGAGTTGCTGTTGTACCTTCAACAAACCTATATAGCTGCGAATGATAGCCTACAAAATTCTCATAATGCGACAAATCACGAGGACGATATGGGTTATAAAGCGTAAAGATAAGTCCTGGGAAAGCACGACCAATTCGGCTTGTTGCTTGAATATATTCAGAATTTTGCTTTGGCTGTCCGGTTACGACCATTAGCCCAAGACGGTCAACATCCATGCCGACTGCTATCATATTGGTTGCAACGGCTGTGTCAAGACAATCCTTTGAATCACAGGTTGCTTCCAACTGTCTTAATTTATTTGGAATCTCATAGGAAGACATTCTGGAAGTTATCTCAACCTTCTTGTTTAGATAACGAACCTTATCCATATTGTATTTCGTTTTAATACGATAGATTCGTTTAGGAATGTCGTCTTGTAACAAGCGTACTGCACCGCCAAGTTCTCGAATACTGTTGTAATATCCCACCAAGGAATAATACGGATCAATCACATCCTTGTATTCATCCTTCTGAGCAAGTTGATAAGAAGTCTGAAGAATGATTGCATACATTCTTAACAGTGTAGTCTTTACGGATTGACCTGGCGCACATACTCCAACATACTTTCGGAATGGGTCATCTTTAGTGGATATTTCATTGATGAAGAAACTGTCACCGATTTCAAAACCGTTAGGAGGAAACTGTGCAGTTGATTTTCGTGCATAAAGGCACCTTGTCTGCTCCGATGCGTTTTTAATGGTGGCAGTTGAGACCACATACTTCGGTTTAATCTTCTTATCGCCATAAGTACACATATCCTCAATAATAGTTTCGTATGCACCATAAACCGTCCCAAGAGGCCCAGTGATCAAATGAAGCTCATCTTGAATGATTAGCTCAGGCGGAAGAAACGGTCGAATCGGAGTTAATGTTGAAGTGGGAAGCTCTTGCGTCCTATTATGTCGTTTATGTTCTTTACCAATGGCAACATACCCATCACGGCTGCAAACCCTATCAACTCTTCCAAACAACGCATTTGTCTTAACATCCCAAGGAAGGCGGGCAAATTTATCAACGGTAGACAAAATAATAGTCGGACATTTAGCATAGATTTCCTCATCAACAAGATACACTGGAATCTGAATGCGATCCTGTTTGTACTTATAGAACATACAATTTCTATCTGCGCAATAAATAGCAACAGATTTTCTGTCATAGTCAATATAAAACTCATCTTCCGTAAGAGATTTTCCGCAAAACGGGCAAGTCAACAGCTGCTTATAAAGCAGATTGCGTTTTCTTTTTGCTTCGCCCGGCTTATCAGCTTTTTCTACCAGTTCATCAAATTTGTTAGGTGTTACGCCACCACCGACCCAGAAACCAATACTAATAGGTTCCTTTCCATACTTAGGATATGTTTTTTGACGAATAAGTTCAGCGGCAACAACCATTTTCATAATTCGATCTCTCTGCTGTGTTGTCAAAAGACGCAGCGTATAGCGGAGCATTGCGGTTACTCCACCATCAGCGTTATACTCAGATACATCAGAGGCGCGCAATCTTCGATTAGCAATTACAAACGCCATCAAGCCCAAATATGCTTCAGTTTTACCACCACCGGTTGGGAAATACAGCAGATCGACTACATCTCGGTCTTTATGTTCTGGATTAACAATTCCACTCAAATTCATTAGTATGAACGCAATCTGGAATGGTCTCCAGCCAAAATCCGTATCAGGCTTTCTTGGGTCTACAAAATCTCTAAAGTTGCATTCTATTCCAGCACCATGCTTTTTAGAATAGCTCATGATATTTCTCTGAAGTAACATGGAACGGTTCATAAAACAAAATGCATCAAAAGCAAATTCATCATTTGTAATCAATGCAATGCCTTCACGGATTCTATCCAATGCTTCACTACAATGGGAAATTACTTTATCGCCGATTTTATCTTTGAAATCAGCATTGGACATTTTATCATCCGAAATTAGTTTTTCCTGAATCCATTTTCCATAAGAATCAGCTAAGACATTTAATCTCTCAAAGATACCTGCCTTGTTTTTTGGATTGGACATGAATCGCATTGAGAAAAAGAACTTATCGAAGCCCTTCAAAGCAGCACTTACGCCAGGAAACTCATATTCTGGGATAAAATCCGATTTCACCCAAGAGGTTCTTCCTTCTACTGCATCATCCCATGTTGCTGCACAGTTTCTGCCACGGCCTAAAATGGGACGCTGTTCAAAATAGAACTCATCTTCTGCAAGTACTTTCCGGCAAATATTTTCCGCAAAAAATACTCTATCTCCATTTTCCGAGTATGCTTTAAGTTCAACTTGGAACATCATTGATTCAACTTCGTTTTCGGATTTTTTTCGCCTATTCATGACATACGCAGTTACCAAGGAATATCCCGTTTTCAAAGGAATCTTGGAGATATGGACGATGACATTGGAATCTTCCTGAAGACGAATTTCTGTGTTTTTTTCAAACGAATCGAAATCAACAACGATTGTGGATACCATTGGCTGTCGGATATAACTGGCATGGTTAAACTCCTTGCCATCTTTTCCAACCCGCTTCTCAACCGAACGAACATAGTCGCCCCATTTTACATCAATATTGATTGCTTTCGTAGATGAAGCAATATAGAAGCTTATACCGATTGAAGTTGGTAACTTGAAGCTGGTGGTCATTATGGGTTCATTATCATCATCCTCTCCGGCGGTATAATCCTCAGAATCCCCATACGCAATGTCAGAATCCACCTCTTGCTCTCCAGCAGTGGAATATTCTCTTTCTTCGATCTGGGAAGCAAGCATTCCGATAATATATGAGCTTTTTGGGTTTTCATCCAATATCTCATTCTCGGACTGAGGCCCCATCAAATCAGTTCTAAGTGCGTTGATAATCTCTTGCCGCACTTCTGAATACTTAAATCTATCCGGCATAGTTTATCCCTCCTCGATCTTATGAGCTGTACCTAAAGTGTACTTGCAGGTGTTACCAAGCTTAATGTTGTCATCAGAAATCAAACGATACTCCCACACTTTATGGTCTGGATCAACCGTAGATGCAAAGTGGCACCATTTGATTCCTTCGCGAGCTTTCGCAACCACATCATCTGCCGTCACTTCGTTAGAAGCCTTTACCTCTACCATAAATTTACCGCTCGTCGTTTCTACTAAGAAATCAGGATTGTACTGTTGACCAGCTTGCCAGAAAAGCCCCAACTGATTCAGCGGTGGTTTAATCCAGCGGATTACATCTTGATCTTCTTCAAGAATGATAGAAAACAAGCGTTCGGTGTCGCTATCAAAAGAATTTTCGGTATAGTAGGCTTTTTTGTAACCTGTGAACAAGTATTTCTTTATGTTCGACTTATCTGTAAACGGCTTGTCAAAATGAACACGACCATCCTTTTTAACATTCTTGACAAACTTGCGGAACAGAATCAAGTCTTTCTGAACAATATGGATGTCCTCCGTCTTGCGTTCAGTATGTTCAAAAATCTGTTTTCTAATATCAGATACAATCAAAGACGCATAACGACGAACGATTTTCCGTTTATCCTCTTCATCACCTTCAATCTGAGCAAGATACTGCTCTACCACATCAATGATAAAATCCGCATCTTCATAGGACAGTTCGCTAATCGAGTCAAGAAGCATACAAGCCAGTGTATTCAGAGCATCATCAATCTCCAGAATCTGCGCGTCAACGGCAGTCAGAAGCTGCTGATTTATAGCATCAAATCTTTCGATTTTTGCCATAGCAACCTCAAAATCCGGTATTGTTCTCTTGACTGCAAACCACTTGAATTTCACTTCAGATGTCGTCTGAACCAAGATTTTCGGAACAGAGATTGCTTTGCCAGAGTATTCTTTGATTTTCTGAATAAACTCATCCTTTGAAAGTGACTTCTTTCCTTTACTGGTGGTTGTGGTTGTCTCCGTTGTCTCCAATGTTTCCGGTGTTCTGTCATTCTTCTTATCAGGTTCACCAGTCCCCACATCGAAAAGCAGATCCAATGTCATCTGCACATTTCCGGAAGAATCTGCTTCTTTTTTCTTCGTAGCTCCAAAAGCCCTCAGATAAGCTGCATACAGGTCCTGTTGTGTTTGGGTATTGGTGCTGATTTCGGCAAATGATTTTACACCTGTATCGGTTACAGCAAAATCAAAAATATTAAGCTGGCCTTCATCAACAGGACTGCTGATGTCTACGGTGTCCAAAGGTTCAACCACAGTTTTGTCCAAATCACGATATTTGAAAATATCACTGTTTTTTATTTCATCAACCAACTCCCGGTAATGATCATGGGCAACAATATCCAAGGTATCAATATCCTCATTACTGGTAGCCTGTCCAAAAGGTAGACGAAGTCCTCTACCAATAGTTTGCATTGCCAAGATATCACTCTTTGCCGCATTCAAAGGAATGATGGTAAATAGGTTGTTGACATCCCAACCTTCTTTCAACTTATAGACATGAAGGACAATCTCGACAGGATTTTGTGCGTTTTCAATCGAAAGCAGCAGTCGAATATTTTCCTCTGATTCATCACCTTTCATATTGGAATGAATCTCGATTACTTTCCCCTTATATTTGCCTTTCAAGAAGTTATCACTATCAATCAAAGCTCGGACTTCTTTAGCATGGTTTGTGTCGCGACAAGCAATCAAAACGATGGGTTTTACATACGGTAATGCATTATCATCACAGAACTGGCGAATGACACCTTTACGATGTTCGTGAAGTGTTAATCCGTCACGGATTTTCATCTCCTCGATGTCCTCAGCACTATAACCCGCCATGTTCGATCTTCCCATCACCACAGGTGTTTTCAGATAACCCTCTACGGCTCCTCTGGCAAGATCATAAGCGTAGATTACATTATTGGTTGACTTAGGTGTCGCAGTAAACTCCAACCCAAGCACCGGCTTTAAGAAGTTTATTGCCTTCATGGAAGCAGGCGCATAGTAACGGTGTGCTTCATCCATGCAAATTACTAGGTCATCAAAACTGGACAGTACCTCAGCAAATGACATACCAAGAGTTTCTTTGAATTTATGAAAATTAAACTGGGAGTCCGTTTTGCTATTGAAAATCTTTCCGATGTTGAAGATGAACAGTTCAATCTCAGAGCCTTTTTCAAACTGAAGACTCATCTGCTCATATCTAACAGGATAAGAATCATAATTCTCGCCATCATAAACCTTTGGACGCCCCATCTCCGTCTCTAATCCCTTAAAAATATACTTCGGGTGATTGGGGTTCGATTCTTTCCGCAGTTTTTCGTAGATTGTATTTCCTGGTGCTAGAATGAAGAAGTGACGATACCCCTTAGTCTTGTAGAGGTAATATATACAAGCTCCCATCAGACGAGTCTTACCAATACCCGTTGCCATGGCATAACAGAAAGATGGAAAATCAAACTTATCATCAACCTTGATTTTACACTGTTTCTCACAATGTTCCGTTGCCACTGCTTCAATAACTGCCTTACTATCCTTTTTATAATCACAGTGAGTACTGATTGCATCCAGATAGGAAAGCGCTTCCTGTTGAGGTTTGCGTAAACTCATGGCGTATCCAATTTTTGTTACAATATCAGCCATTTATCGCACCTCACTTTCAAATGTACACTTGTCCAATAAATCTTTCGGAATACGCTTTACCTCAATGTTATCCGGCAATCTCAAATCAGACTGCACCTTTGTGCTATATATTAACAGCGACTGATTCTCACCGAGGGTCGTTGCAATAGAGCGAATATATTCGCCATTCACAAATTCCTTCGTAATATGAATGAATCGTTTTTCCGACGAATGTCCGTGATACACACCATCACGCTTATATTTGAATCCTTCAATCTTGCAAATTGCTTCGCACAACATTTCAAATGTGTACTTTGGGTTAATCTGATAAATCGGCAAACGCTCGTTCTTAATTAGCAGGCTTGGCGCAAGCTCATAGAAGTGATAGCCACTTCCTCCTTCCCAGTTTACTGCTTTTGTGATACCACCAGCATCTTCACCATTTACAATCCGATCAAGGCGCACCTTGCAATGAGTGTAGGCATGATTGCCAAGTTCAATACCAATCCATTTTCGACCCATTTTAGTAGCAACAGCCGCTGTTGTTCCGGAACCCAAGAAAGAATCCAAGACCCAATCTCCTGGTTCGGTCGTCATTTCAAAAATCTGCCGAATTAACTGTTCAGGTTTTTTCCCATTGCCAAATTCAACAGAACCTTCTTTAGTTAAATTTTTCATCCATGCATTCATATCCCAATAAGTCCCTTGGAGGTCTTTCTTGAACAACTCACCATCAATCACTTCGGATGTATCCTTCAGCCAAACAAATAATCTGCATTTATCGCCTTTATAAAACTGCTCATATAGAGTTCCACGGTTTTTTCCTGTCCGCGGAACATATTCTATCGAAATCAAGTCCTCAGCTATGCTATTTTCGGTTCTATACTCCATGACCCTTGAGCGAATAGAACTCTGCGCATTTGTGGTCTGGAAGATAGAAATACCATATTTCTGATAGGCTTCTTTTTCAGTAATACCATCTCTTGTTGCAACCTGTTTTATGGACATCATTACAGGATTTTTCCGTAAATATACTTTAATCTCGTTTCCATCGCCGTCAACAGTTGAGCCGTAATATTCCTTTTCACCTGGTTCGACTAAAACAGAAGTGTACTTCCAGCTTTTTCCTTCTTCCGCATATTGCTGTACCAAGTCGGATATTTCTGTGTAAACATAGGGGCCATTAAAAAGGGGCAATAAAGAATAATCCTTTGCATAGATGAGAATGTACTCGCAGTTCTTCTTCAGACGCTTGTCCTCTCCACCACCTGAAACACCTGCAATGTTTTTCATGTTGACAGAAATCATATTCACAAAATTTCCTCGTCCAAAAACTTCGTCGCAAAGCACCTTCAAATATGCCTGTTCTTCATCATCAATCTGAATCCATATTGTACCTTCTTCGCTAAGCAATTCTCTAAGAAGAATAAGTCTCTTTCGCATTAAGCTAAGCCATATACTATGTTCCAAGTTATCATCATAGTGTTCAAATGCACTGCCAGTGTTATACGGAGGGTCAATGTAAATACACTTTATAGAGCCGTAGAAATCCTGCTGAAGTGCTTGTAGCGCTACTAAGTTATCTCCATGAATCAGCATATTTTCACTTCGAGGGTCTCCATATGATTTCTCTCGATCCTCCATCAAAATACGAGGTTCGATTACTTTATCATCATATTTCCCGACCCAGGTCAGTTCCAGTTTTCCCTTGTGTTCCATTCCTGTGTCTCCTTATCTGTTAGAACTTTAGCACGACATTGACAAGCAAAATCGGCTGTATATCAAATTGCTGGTTGAACTCAGTAATTTCCCTTTCGGACTCTTCCTGGATGGAAGCGACTTTCTGATGGAATGCTGTTTGAACCTTCTGAAGTTGTTTCTTCTTTTCATCAACTTTTTTGCGAATATCAACCTTCTCCAAAAAATCCTTTGCAGCGGTTGCTTCGGCAGACAACTCAGCAATTTCTGCATTCATCTCCGCAATCTGGATATTCAACTGTTCTCTTTGAATGTCAGCCCAGTTTTCCACCTTGCGTTTGTTATAGTCCATTACCGGCTTAGATGCCGCCTGATACTTAGATAACATTTCTTGAACCAGTGTGTCATAAATGTTCCTGTATGAATCCATCTCTTCGTTAGTAGGATTGAAGTATCTTACATCATCGTCATCCACGGTCTCAAGTGCCTGAACAATATCATCTTCCGTAAAGTCGATATATCGTCCTTGGTCATCGCAAAGAAGGAGAACTGGGAAAAGCATCTCATTGTTAGACTTACAAAATGCACCGACAAACAAAGTCCCATGTGAACCGAAAGTTTTTTCACCCCAGTTATCAATTTTCCAGTAGCTCAGGTTTCCTTCCACATCAGGTTCTGCCACCTGAGACCAAAAATCGACTTGTTGTAAATACCGATCAATATCGTTCTTTGTCTTTTCCAAAGCGGCGCCCTTCGCTTCATCGCTTTCTGTCATCAAAATAGAACGGAGTTGAACAGCTTTCTTGTTGCGCTTTGCATCAAGCTGTCTATCCAATCTATCAAATGCTTTTTTGAATTCTGCCCTTGTTCCACAATGCTGATAAATATCAAGAATTGTTTTTTCAAAACTTGTTCCCGATTCTAATGCACCAAGAGCAATATCGGAGGTTCCAAATACGCCATCAAACAGTTCAAACTTTTTGGACAGAATTTCGTAAACACGGCGATCTGCTTCGTTGCCTGTGTTCAACAGGTTGATAGCTACAACATCATATTTTTGCCCATAACGATGGCAACGACCAATTCTTTGCTCAATTTTCTGCGGGTTCCAAGGGAGGTCGTAGTTTATAACAGTGTTGCAAAACTGTAAGTTCAAACCTTCCGAACCGGCATCTGTTACGATAAGAATTTTGGAGTGTTCTTTGAAGTAATCGACAATGGCGTGTTTATACTCAACACTACGGCCATAGTTCGTCTTACCAAAATTTTTTACCTGCCATGCACGGTATATTTCTTTTGTCATATCGTCATTAAAGTCGCCATTAAACAACAGAATATCATCTTCCTCGAATCCGTCTTTGCGCAACTCAGCGGCAATGTACTTTTGAGTTCGCTTTGATTCCGTGAATACAACAACCTTTTGAGGAATATTCTGCTTTCCTTGATATTCAAAAGCCGTATGAATCGCAGTTTTCAAAGCTTTAATCTTTGCGTTGCTTTGAATACGGCTTTCTATCTCGATGATTGCATCAACCTCGTCCATTTCCGCCTGGATCTGCTGTTTCTGAAACAGCGTGTCCTCATCATCAATTTCCTCAAAAGCGGATTCGTCAATTTCATCCTCTACAAAATCCCAGAATAGAGCAAACCCATCTTGGGCATTTGCTGACTTTGTACCCTCATATAACTTATGAAGTCTGTTCTTTAACACCTCAAAAGTTTCAATCAGAGCATAGCTCGATGAGGCAAGCAACTTACGGATAACCAACACTATAAGTCCCTTATTTGCGTCAGGAATCGAATATAGCACATCCCTTTTCAGGAAGTTATTCACTCTCATGTATAGTTCAACTTCATCAGGAGAAAGTGCGAAGTCAATCGTTCTACATTCCCTCCTTTTGAAGTCCATATATTTTTCAACATCCCGTCGAAGTGTTCGGTATAGAACCGGGATAAGTTCTCTTTTTAATTCTGTATAATCTTGCCCCTCAATAAATCTTTTGTTAAAGACCTTCTCGCTGCCAAAAATCCGAGGATCAATGAACGAAATCAGTCCATGAAGATCAGAGAGCGAGTTCTGCAACGGCGTAGCTGTAAGTAATATTTTGGGAATGCCTTTTGAAAGCTCATACAGTCGTTTTGCTCTTTTCGTTCCGTGAAATACATTGCGTAGGTTATGAGCCTCATCAATGATAATGAAATCCCACTTCACATTAGGAAATCGCTGCATCAATTTTGAAGAATAGTCATAAGAAGTAATTACAATTCTGACCTTATCTCTATTTTCCAAGTAAGGCTTCCAAAAGTTCAAATTACTCTCCACCGTAAGACGATCTAATATTGTTGCCTTGAGACTAAATTTCTCTTCAAGTTCAACTTCCCATTGTTTGCGGAGGGTTGCCGGAAGTGCAATTAAAACCCGCTTTGCTCCCGAGTCCAAAACATACTTTAGTGTAAGACCTGCTTCTATAGTTTTACCAAGACCAACTTCGTCAGCAAGGACAATACCGCCTGTTTTTAGAGCTTGAATTGCAGCACAAAACGCATTGATCTGATGGGGATTGATCTCAATTTTCGTGTTCAACAAGCATCGAAACGGAGATTCCTCCAATTCCGCTTTTTTGAATTTTCCGTATTGTTCTAAAAGTAAGTTGCCCTCCATCATCATCACCCCTATCTGTGTTCCAATTGTTCAGCTATCCCCAACGCTATCCCTTTTGCCATAAGTGGAGGAACGGCATTACCGACTTGAACAAATTGCGCTGTTCTTGGGCCTTCAAAAAAATAACTATCAGGGAATGATTGGATACGAGCAGCTTCACGCACGGTAATGGAACGGTGCTGTTCTATATCTGGATGAATAAAATAGTGTCCATCCTTTGAAAGATGTGCAAGCACAGTGTGACAACAGGACTCATCACCCTCAACAACCTTAAAGCGATCTACAAAGGAATGTCTATTCTTGTGCGTTTTTAATTCTTCAGGCAAGTCATTGTAATTAAGGCGCTTGTGTCCATCGTTCCATAGATCTATTGCCCGTTTGTATATTTCAATATCACGGTCTTTATTAGGACGGCTCTTATGAAGCGTGAGAACATCATCCACTGTCCTAACTTCTGTATCAGATACACACTTGCTCCATGTTTTAGTTCTATATTCGGATGCTCCAAGACCTGGCTTCAATTTTGGAAGATCGGCCAGTAAATCGTTCACAGTAAACGAGCTTTCCTTTTTCAAAAAATCCGGATATGCCATACCGCTGTTTTTTAGCCAACCAATAATTATCATTCGACGACGATTCTGCAAAACCCCGAAATGCTTAGAATTTTGTTCACGCCACTCAATCTCATAGCCAACTCTGCGAAGATACTTTGTCAAATTCTTAAAGGTTGCTCCCTCATTTGCCGATGAGATACCCATTACATTTTCAAAAACAAACATTCTGGGTTGATAGCGCTTCAAAACTCTCGCGTACAGTTTATATAGCTCGTTTCTTGGATCTTCGGACATAGGATGATTCATGTGACTACTCTGTGCGCGTCCAACAAGAGAATAGGCTTGGCAAGGAGGCCCACCAATTATCACATCCACACTTTGAATGTTTCGAATTTTCATAATTCCGTCTATTGTCTTAAAAATGTCAGGGAGAGTGGTATCTGACATTGTCTCGCATATCACGGTTTTCTTAATACGATTAGGAATCTTCTGCAAAAACTCTTCTTGTGTCATCTCTCCACGCAAGTATTGATAATAAATGTCCAACTGCTTAGCTTGCTTTAGATAATAATACGAACTTCTTGTGACCAGTGTTTGAGCCGCAAACGGATTCATTTCTACATGAGCAATAGGATTGAAACCTGCTTGAATAAATCCTTCAGACAGCCCACCAGCTCCTGCAAACAAATCTATAAAATTGTACTTGCCCTCGCCAGGGATTCTACTTGGCATAACAATTCTCCTATTCCTTCTTTATTTCTCTTGCTCAAAAGCAAGCCAACTACTCTCAAGCGGTTCGTAGTCAGCATTATATTTGGTACAAAATTCTTTTATTTGTCGCATGGTAGACATATTGGGTTTGCTTTTTCCTGTCTCCCAACGGCTTACCGTTGTTAAATTCACATTAATTTCTTTTGCAAATGCCTCTTGTGAGTAGAATAGGCGTTGCCTCGTCTGTTTAATATTTTCTGCAAATGTCATATTCATCGTCTCCTTGGCTCTGAATGTACATAACTACTGCATTATTTTAGCACAAATTAGGCGTTTTGTCAATGAGAGTCAATGTTGTCGAAAGGGAAATTACAGCATCTTTTCTTTCTTTGGCAAGCAATACCTTTATATATACAAAGGCACAAAAACAAAAGGAACCCGCTTTCGCGGATTCCTATGTTTTCTGCTTGTTGAGGCATAACCTCAAACCCCATTAAACGAAGATTGCATCTTCGGCGGCGCACTGTTCCAGCGCTTATTTTTCTTAATGCTAACGCTCCTTCTGCTGTTCTGCTCTCACATTTTCTATACCAAACAGACCGACAAGGTTTGCCTGATAAGTCAGCAGATCGCGATATTCCGATTTTGCTTTATAGTATTCTGGGTATGCTGCCTTTTTCTCGCATAGCAGTTGAGCGTACTCCGCCCGAAGCTCTTTCAAAGACGACAATTTCTTTTTGTGTGTGCCGGCTGTTTTACCGGAATCATCCGATGGCAAAAGCTCGTCAAATACCTTTTTCGATTTCTTACAGAGTTCAATATCATCGGCGTGTTCCGTATAATACTTCTTAGAATAGCAAGGCTTACGATAGCCGGCATACACTTCCTTGGTCTTGAGGTAATTCGTGATATGCGTCTGGAGAACGGCAATTTCCTTCATGCGATGATCGGCACTGACAATATTTGTATGAAGCTGTCTCGCCTCAACTTCACTTCCTCCACAGATTCACAAAATGAAGAAAAATCATCTACGGTACTAAAACTAATACAGAAGTGCTTTTGGCTGCTGGGATTTGTACCCTGGTTAGTTCAGAAAAATCTTTTCTCTTTGCCATAAAAACTTCCTTTTGCTAGTCAGAACTGTCTATTTTTACTAACAATATCTTTCAGACTATCTCTCCAATTTGTCGAATTCTTAATTATCTATTATTATATCATATCCCAGACAGAAAACGCTCACTTCCTTCTACTTCAACACACTTTTAACCTTTTTCTTGGTAATGATGCGGTCGTTTTTGTTGGCTAGAGATTTGAGTCGGGCTTCGAGCAGGATTTTTCGACCTGCTTCGTTGCGGGTGTAGACGAGTTGGTAGTTGCCCAAATGTGGTGCGACGGCATCTAGGAAGAGCTGGGCATCTTCCTTGCGTTTTTCGAAGAGGCTAGGAACTACAAAATACTTGGACTGACCTGCTGGTGCTTTTTTAGCTACTAATAGATAGCGTTGATTGTCCACAGGGGCAAAGAATTCTCCTAAGACCTTGGAAAAGAGTTCCTTGTCTCGCATACTGCCACCTTTTAGATAGGCAAAGACGTTAAAGCTTTCCTTGTCCTCCTCGACCTGCACGCGCGACTGGTTATCAGACAAATGCCCTGCAGTCACCATGACCTTGCGAATGGCTTCACCGATCAGACGCAGCCGTTTATAAGGACTCTTGTAGCTGTAATATCGAAAGAATGTAATGACTAGGAAAAGGAAACAAAGAGCTGTCAACCATGGTAAGGCAAAGAAGGTTAGTCGAACGACATAAGCTAGGAGACTAATGGCAAATATCATCAGAGCATAGCGAAGCCACTTTTCAGCATCCGCTAGGGCAAGCAGAGGGATTCGTTTGCTGTCGGTCGCAACTTCATTGACAATCTCAATCTTATCAGCAACGATGAGAGAGTCCTGCCATTTTTTACGAAGAGAGGCGCGATCTTTGGATAGTTCCTTGATCTTGTCGTTATAGTCTTCAAGGTTCTTTTCCTTAAATGGGAACTCAGGAAAGTTCAAGCGATCCAGACCTGTTTCAATGGTATCTTCCTTATAGGACAAGCCAAGGAAGTGGTCCATACGACGGGCAAGGGTTTGTAGGTCTTGATAGGGATTGAGGTCTTGTTCCTCCTCTTGGTTTTCCTTTGAAAAGGCTGGATTTTTGTAAGGTTTGATGGCTACTAGGTGCCAGATATTACTGGTCTTATCTGGATGTCCTGGCCAGATACGGATGGCACGGCCCCGCATCTGATTGCTGAGCATAAAGCTTCCGACAAAACTTCCTAGGATGAGAGAGTTGACACAGGGGGCATCCCATCCTTCTCCCAAGAGAGACTTGGTTCCGACCAAGACCTGGATAGAACCTCGTTGGAAAAGCTCAGTTACTGCTACGACCATTCCCTTAGAGCTGGATGGAAATCCTACTTGGAGATATGCCCCTTGGTCGAGTTTCCCGATGGCAGAGAAGCTTAAACTAGTGTTTGGGATGAGTGCTTCAAGTTCTGCCTTGACACTGGCAGGTATGATCACGACACTACCAGAAAGGACTGCTATCGGGACAGACAAGCCTTGCTTTTGTGCACTTCTGCGAATGGTTTCAAAGTAAGGGAGGACTCCTAATTGCGTGATTGGTGCTTGGTCATCTCCCAGATAACTCGCAAAATCCTTACGGATATAGTCCGCCAAGACTAACTGTCTCAAGTCCTTTCCTAAACTAGCATACTCGGTCTCAAAGATTGATGCAATCCCAGCTAGTTTTCCTAGAGATTGGTTGAGAATTTGGTCATTGGCCTTGGATTTGACTAAGAAAACCTGACGTTTTTCAATCAATCCTCTTGATTTCAGTTCTGCTTCTATCTTTTTCTTTGTCTCCTGCGGATTCTCATACCAGTCAGGAATCTGATATAGAAGGCCTTGCAAGAGAACTTCTAGCCAATAATAATTGAGGGCAGGCAAGCCTTCAGCTCCTAGTAAATCTTGTAGATGCTTGGGAATTTCCTGTTTTTGAGCTTGTAGATAAATGAGGAGCGCTGAGAGATACTTAGGATCTTCAAGGAGCATATCCGCAGAAATTTCCCCTTTGAGGACCTTGGAACTCCGAATCAGCTCTTGGAAGTCAGGATCAACGACTAGTTGGCTGACATACTGCCACTTGGTGTCTTCAAACTCTTCCAGGCGCTTGTTCTCTTCCTTAGTCGGAAAACAGATATAGACAAAGTCCTGATGAGGGCAAAGAGTATCTTGCTTGACTAGTTCTGGAACTGTGATTTCTTGGTCAATTTCCCCACACATACGGATATAGCGTTCCCAGAGTTCAGGCTCGCTGTCATAAGGTGGGGTTGCTGTCAGTGAGATGACTTGTAGCTGTTCATATTGCTTGCGAAAAACTTCCAGACTTTTCCACCATTCATTGCGCAGGTGGTGGCATTCGTCCAAGCAGAAAGTAGTAACATTCTGAGCTCTTAGATTCGCAAGCAAATCAAACCCCACAAAATCCTCTTCTTCTCCATCTTCTTGTGATTGTAATTGGTTCATGGCACTATGAAAAGCCTGATAGGTCACAATCGTTAATGCCTTCATCTCCTTTAAGTTTTGGGAAACGAGGTCTGAAAGCCTCTGACCCTCCTCTAGAAAAGCAGTTTGAATCCTATCTACCCATTGTTCACGAATGGTGACAGTCGGAACTAAGATGAGGGCTGGGTTGCCAAAACGAGCGATTAGCTCGATACCAATGGTTGTCTTTCCAGACCCTGGAGCAGCCACTAGATGAACATGACCGTCTGCTTGATAGTCCTGAAAACGATCCAAGACCTGTTTTTGATATTGGCGCCAGCTTCCTTTAAAGTTTAAACCTAACATGATACCCCCTCATTCTATACCGTCATTTTCTTATTCTCATTTTACCACACTTATTTCTCCAGCCAGATAATCCAGATAGTTTTTCTCCACAAAATATGGTATAGTAGAATCATACTATCTATGAGGAGTTTACATGTCACAGGATAAGCAAATGAAAGCTGTTTCTCCCCTTCTGCAGCAAGTCATCAATATTTCATCTATCGTTGGGGGAGTCGGCACCTTGATTTTCTGTATTTGGGCCTATCAGGCAGGAGTCTTACAGTCCAAGGAAACCTTATCAGCCTTTATCCAGCAAGCTGGAGTTTGGGGGCCACCACTCTTTATCTTTTTACAGATCCTACAAACCGTCGTTCCGATCATTCCGGGAGCTTTGACCTCAGTGGCTGGGGTCTTTATTTACGGCCACATCATCGGGACTATCTATAACTATATCGGCATCGTGATTGGCTGTGCCATTATCTTTTACCTCGTGCGTCTCTATGGAGCTGCCTTTGTCCAGTCCGTCGTCAGCAAGCGCACCTATGACAAGTACATCGGTTGGCTAGATAAGGGCAATCGTTTCGAGCGGTTCTTTATCTTTATGATGATCTGGCCAGTTAGCCCAGCTGACTTTCTCTGCATGCTGGCAGCCCTGACCAAGATGACCTTCAAGCGCTATATGATTATCATCATTTTGACCAAGCCCTTTACCCTAGTGGTTTATACTTATGGTTTGACTTATATCATTGATTTCTTCTGGCAGATGTTTTGAGAATAGAAAATAGCATGATACTAAATATACTTTGGTATGGAAATCATGCCAACTTTTCGATAGTGAAGTGAGGACTTACCTAGCCTTTCCGCCGTGATAAAAACACCTGAAATCTAATGGTTTCAGGTGTTCGGAAACTTTGAGCCTAATGTCTCAAAGTTTAGGTATGGAATTTCGAAGAAAGTCGCTACCGTCCGTCATCACTTAAGGAAAGGCTCAAAAACATTTTCGTCAAACAAAACATCCGTTTGGTTTCCCAAGCGGATGTTTTGTTTATTTTATTTTGCGACACTCTTAGCAAGGACAAAATTTCCAAGTGTTGCGGAACCATTGCCTGCGACCGCTGGAGTCACGATGTAGTCACGCACGTCTGGTACTGGTAGGTAGCCGTTGAGAAGAGCTGTAAATTTCTCACGCACACGGTCCAGCATGTGTTGCTGTGCCATAACCCCACCACCAAAGACGATTACATCTGGACGGAAAGTCACTGTAGCATTGACCGCAGCTTGAGCGATATAGTAGGCTTGGACGTCCCAGACAGAGTTATTGAGTTCAATATTTTCACCACGAACACCTGTACGAGCTTCGAGACTTGGACCAGCCGCAAAGCCTTCCAAACAGCCTTTGTGGAAAGGACAAACGCCATTAAATTCTTTTTCAATATCCATTGGGTGTTTGGCTACATAGTAGTGACCCATTTCAGGGTGACCGACACCACCGATAAACTCACCACGTTGGATAACACCTGCACCGATACCTGTCCCGATTGTGTAGTAAACCAAGTTTTCGATACGGCCGCCAGCATTGTTACGAGCCACTACTTCACCATAGGCAGAGCTGTTTACGTCGGTTGTAAAATACATGGGTACGTTGAGGGTGCGGCGAAGGGCACCAAGTAGGTCTACATTTGCCCAGTGAGGTTTTGGAGTCGTTGTGATAAAGCCATAGGTTTTTGAGTTTTTATCGATATCAATGGGACCGAAGGAACCGATGGCAAGGCCTGCAAGATTATCGAATTTTGAAAAGAATTCGATGGTTTTATCGATGGTCTCGATAGGAGTTGTTGTAGGAAACTGTGTTTTTTCTACAACGTTAAAATTTTCATCTCCGACAGCACAGACAAACTTTGTACCGCCCGCTTCTAAGCTTCCATATAATTTTGTCATGATAAACCTCTTATCTTTGTTTTCTCTATTATAGCACATTTTAAAGGGCTAGATTTCTCAATATTTTAGATTTTCCTCTGTAAATCTTACCATCCAAGTAAAAACGAACAAACATGATATTTGTTCGTTTTGTTTTTAGATTTGATTTTCGAAGAAGACTAGGCTTTCACTTCGATGATAGCGTCACCCTTAACAACTGAACCGCTTGCGACTGGTGTCACAGAAGCGTAGTCTGCTGTGTTGGTTACGATAACCATTGTTGTGTCGTCAAGACCTGCAGCAGCGATTTTGTTTGAGTCAAAGGTTCCAAGAACGTCACCAGCTTTAACCTTGTCGCCTTGAGCAACCTTTTGTTCAAAGCCTTCACCGTTCATAGTCACCGTATCGATACCAACGTGGATCAAGATCTCAGCTCCATTTGCTGTCTTCAAACCATAAGCATGTCCTGTAGCAAAGGCAATCGATACTTCTGCATCAGCTGGTGCGTAAACCACACCTTGGCTTGGTTTTACAGCAATCCCTTGTCCCATTGCACCACTTGAAAAGACTGGGTCATTAACATTCTCGAGAGCAACTACGTCACCAACGATTGGAGTTTGGATTGTTTCATTTTGAGGAGCTACTGAAATTTCTTCATTTGCCTCTGTAGCTTCTTCAGAAACTGTCTCTTCTGCCACTTCTGTTTCTTCTTTGTAACCAAAAGCATAAGTCAATCCGAAACCAAGAGCAGTTGTTACTAGGACCATAAAGATATACTGGAGAAGTTGACCATTGATGTAGAGAAGTGTTCCAGGAATGATCGTAATACCAAAGCTAGTACCTGCCAAACCTAGAATGTTTGCTAACCAACCACCAGCAGCACCGGCGATAAGCCCCATGATAAATGGTTTACCATAGCGAAGATTGATACCAAAAATAGCTGGTTCAGTGATACCAAGTCCAGCAGAAAGTGCAGCTGGGAAGGCAAGAGCTTTAATTTTTGGATTCTTTGTTTTCACACCAACAGCAAGAGTTGCTCCAAGTTGAGCAGTCATAGCTGCTGTAATAATAGCATTAAGAGGATCTGAACCTGTAGAAGTAACTAGGTTAGACTCCAATAGATTGAAGATATGGTGAACACCCGTAACGACGATAACCTGATGAACACCACCAAGGATTAATCCACCTAGACCCATTGGGAGACTGAGCAACCAAACAGTAGCAACTTTGACGTAGCTTTCAACTTCATGGAATACAGGTCCAATGACAAACAAGGCCAAAATAGACATTACTAAGAAAGTCAAGAATGGTACAAGGAGTAAGTCTAATACATCTGGAATACGCTTACGGAGCCACTTTTCAAGTTTCGCACCGGTCAATCCGACGAAGAAAGCAGGTAAAACTGAGTTCTGATATCCGACAACTTTGATAAAGCCAAAGAAGATAATTGGTTGAGCATCACCTGAAGCAACAGCCCAAGCATTTGGCAAGGATGAGTTAACCATCATCAATCCTAAGACTAAACCAAGCAAAGGATTTCCACCGAATACACGAAAGGCTGACCAACAGATCAAGGCTGGGAAGAAGGCGAAGGCTGTATCTGTCAATACAACTGAATAAGTATAGAAGTTTGTTGCTTTAAAGGCTTCTGCAGTTGTTCCAAACAAAGCCAAAACTTGATCTTGAACAATAGCCCCACGAATTCCCATAAACAAACCAGTCGCAACGATTGCTGGCAAAAGTGGTACAAAAACGTCACCGAAAGTACGGATAGCACGTTGGAACCAGTTTCCTTGTTTAGCAGCTTCTGCTTTCATGTCTTCTTTAGAAGATGTTGGCAAACCGAGTGCAACCACTTCGTCGTACATCTTGTTTACTGTACCAGTACCAAAGATGATTTGGTATTGGCCTGAGTTAAAGAAAGCTCCTTGAACTTTATCCAAGTTCTCAATCACTTCCTTATTGATTTTCCCTTCATCTTTGACCATGACACGTAGACGAGTCGCACAGTGGGCTACACTGTTGACATTTTCACGTCCGCCAAGGGCTTCGATGACCTTTTTTGCAATATCCTGATTGTTCATTTGCAAAAATCTCCTTATAAAATTTTGTTCTTGTTTGAAAGCGATTTTATTCGCCCTACGACTATTATTTTATCATGTTTCTAAAATATGTCAAGCGTTTTGCAGAAATTTTTATTCCCTTTCTTTTTTCTCTGATTATTTTTGCTCGTTTTTGAGGGAAATTCTCTTTTTCCTCAAAAAAATATCTTTATACTTGAGGAATCAAGGCTTTTATTTACATTTTCTTTCATTTTTTCGTGAAAATTTGCCAGATTTCCTTCACTTGATTTCTGGCAATCGTTTGATATATTTTTCTTTTTTTTAACATAAAAGACTTGCTTTTTTTGCCGAAAACGTTTACTATTAATAATAGAATAGAACTTTTGGAGGAAAGATAAAATGGAATGGACAACCGAGCGCCGTTATAGACGCTATGAAGACTGGTCTAATGATGAAATCAAACAAATCAAGGAAACGATGGCACAATCTCCTTGGCATACTCGTTACCATGTCGAGCCTAAAATGGGACTTCTCAATGATCCAAATGGCTTTTCTTATTTTGATGGCAAATGGATTCTCTTTTACCAGAACTTCCCCTTTGGTGCAGCCCACGGTTTAAAATCTTGGGCGCAGCTAGAAAGTGATGATTTGGTTCACTTTAGAGAAACTGGAGTCAAAGTTTTGCCAGATACTCCATTGGATAGCCACGGTGCCTACTCTGGTTCTGCCATGCAGTTTGGCGATAACTTGTTCCTATTTTATACAGGAAATGTCCGTGATGAAAACTGGATCCGTCACCCTTACCAAATTGGTGCTTTGATGGATAAGGATGGCAAGATTACAAAGATTGACAAGATCTTGATTGACCAGCCATCAGACTCTACTGACCACTTCCGCGACCCGCAAATTTTTAACTTCAAAGGTCAATACTATGCTATCGTCGGTGGACAGGATTTGGATAAAAAAGGCTTCGTCCGTCTCTACAAGGCTGTTGACAACGATTACACAAACTGGCAAGCAGTTGGCGACCTTGACTTCGCTAACGATCGCACTGCCTACATGATGGAATGCCCAAATCTGGTCTTTGTAGGGGAGCAACCTGTCCTTCTCTACTGTCCACAAGGATTGGATAAGATTGTTCTAGACTATGATAATATCTATCCAAATATGTACAAAATCGGGGCTTCCTTTGATCCTGAAAATGCCAAAATGGTAGATGTGTCTCCATTGCAAAATCTAGACTATGGTTTTGAAGCCTATGCGACTCAAGCCTTCAACGCTCCGGATGGACGTACATTGGCAGTAAGCTGGCTTGGGTTACCAGATGTTTCTTACCCATCTGACCGTTTTGACCACCAAGGAACCTTCTCTTTGGTCAAGGAACTCACTATCAAAGACGGCAAACTCTACCAATATCCAGTCGCAGCCGTCAAAGAACTTCGTTCTTCTGAAGAGGTCTTCTCAAATCGTACTCAAACCAAAAATACCTATGAACTCGAGCTTAACTTGGAGGCCAATAGCCAAAGCGAGATTGTCTTGCTCGCTGATAAAGAAGGCAAGGGACTTTCCATCAACTTTGACCTTGTAAACGGTCAAGTGACAGTGGATCGTAGCCAAGCTGGTGAACAGTACGCCCAAGAATTTGGTACAACTCGTTCTTGCCCTATCAATAACCAAGCTACAACAGCCACTATCTTCATCGACAAGTCAGTCTTTGAAATTTTCATCAATAAAGGAGAAAAAGTATTTTCTGGTCGTGTTTTCCCACATGCGGACCAAAACGGTATCCTCATCAAGTTTGGAAACCCAACTGGAACTTACTATGAATTAGATTATGGTCGCAAAACTAACTGATGTCGCAAAACTTGCAGGCGTCAGCCCTACTACCGTCTCACGGGTCATCAATAAAAAGGGTTATCTATCTGAGAAAACCATCCAAAAGGTTAATGAAGCCATGCGAGAGCTAGGCTACAAGCCCAATAATCTGGCTCGAAGTCTTCAAGGAAAATCTGCCAAGTTGATTGGACTCATTTTTCCAAACATCAGTCATGTCTTTTATGCGGAGTTGATTGATAAATTGGAACACCAACTCTTCAAAAATGGCTACAAGACCATCATCTGTAACAGCGAACACGACTCTGAAAAAGAACGGGAATACATTGAAATGCTGGAGGCCAACCAGGTCGATGGTATCATTTCTGGAAGTCACAACTTGGGAATCGAAGACTACAATCGTGTGACAGCACCGATCATTTCCTTTGACCGAAATCTATCACCAGACATCCCTGTCGTCTCCTCTGATAACTACGGAGGCGGGGTCCTCGCCGCCCAAACTTTGGTCAAGACAGGCGCCCAGTCTATCATCATGATTACAGGAAATGACAACTCCAACTCACCAACTGGACTCCGCCACGCTGGATTTGCCTCTGTTCTCCCGAAAGCACCTATTATCAATGTTTCGAGCGACTTTTCTCCCGTCAGAAAAGAAATGGAAATCAAGAATATCTTGACCCATCAGAAACCAGATGCTATCTTTGCTTCGGATGATTTGACAGCTATCCTGGTTATCAAAATCGCTCAGGAGCTAGGTATCTCTGTTCCTGATGAGCTCAAGGTCATCGGCTATGATGGGACTTACTTTATCGAGAACTACTATCCTCATTTGACAACGATTAAGCAACCTATGAAAGAGATTGCCCACCTCACTGTTGATCTTCTCTTGCAGAAGATCGAAGGCAAAGAGGTCGCGACAACCGGTTACTTCTTACCCGTCACCCTATTACCAGGAAAAAGTATTTAAGTACAAGAAAACTCAGACTGATTCGTCTGAGTTTTTTTATGATCTTAAGTTTTCTAGATAGCGCTGGGCTGTCTCTAAGTTAAAGGTTTTATCTGCGATGAGACGCTCAACGAGGGGAGCAACTTCAGACTCACTAGCACCAGCTAGGAGAGCTAGGGATTTGGCCTGCAATTTCATGTGACCTTGCTGGATGCCCGTACTGACCAAGGCTTTGAGGGCCGCAAAGTTTTGGGCAAGACCGATAGACACGATAATCTGAGCTAATTCCTTGGCAGAAGGATTTCCCAGTAGTTCATGACTGAGGGCTACACGAGGGTTGAGACCGATAGAGCCACCCTTGGTCGCTACAGGCATGGGCAGTGTCATCTCACCAACCAATTCTTCCGAGTCCCTATCTAGACTCCATCGACTTAAACCTTGATAGCGTCCATCTCGACTAGCAAAGGCATGGGCACCAGCTTCGATGGCACGCCAGTCATTACCAGTAGCAATCAAAATGGCATCAATACCATTAAAAATCCCTTTATTGTGAGTAGTCGCTCGGTAAGGATCAGCCTGTGCAAACTGGCTGGCCAAGGCTATTTTCTCTGCAATTTCTCGTCCTTTATCCTTTTGAGGGTTCAAGTAGCGAAAGGCAATACGACAACTTGCTGTCACTAGAGAATCTGTCGCGTAATTGGACAAAATTCCCATGAGACTCTGTCCCTGACTGAGCTCTTCTAAGACTGGCTTCAAGGCTTCTAGCATGGTATTGAGCATATTAGCCCCCATGGCTTCCTGGGTATCGATATGGAGATAGACGACGAGAAAATCTGTTTCACCTTTGATCTGCTCTACATGCAAATCACGCGCCCCACCACCGCGTTTAACGATGGAAGGATAGGCTTGATTGGCAAGTTCCAAGAGTTCCGCCTTCTTGCTGGCAATCTTCTCTTGCGCTTGTTCAGGTTCAGCAACTTGATAAAGGGCTACCTGACCGATCATCTGGCGCTCATGTACTTGAGCAGTAAAGCCACCTGCTCGCTTGATGATTTTGCTAGCATAGCTGGCCGCAGCAACCACTGAGGGTTCTTCTGTCACATAGGGAACTGTGTAGTCCTGACCGTTCACCAAAAGCTCTGGAACGATCGAATAAGGCAGAGAAAAAGTTCCTACCACATTCTCACTCAGCTGGTCTGCAATGGCCAAGCTGACTTGTTCATCCTGCTCGAGACTCGTTTGCTTTTCAGGACTAAGGAGCGCCTGAGCTCGCAACAACTCCAGGCGCTCATGGTATGATTTTTTAGAAAATCCATTCCAACTTATCTTCATTATTTTTCAACCTTGCTATAACGGCGTTGGTGGTCGACAATTTCAACCAAGGCATAGTCTTGATGTTCATAGCCTGCAAATTGGGCTGAACCAGACTCATCCAACTGCAATTCTTCGAAGAAGACTTTTTCATAGTCTGCAACAGACAATGCTGTACGTTGTTTAAGTTTGCTCAAGCGGTCCTTATCAAGGTAAGCCTCATAGCCTTCGACCAATTCACCACTAAAGAACTCTGAAACCGCTCCACTTCCGTAACTGTAGAGGGCAATTTTATCTCCAGCCTTCAAAGTCTCTGCATTTTCCAAAAGGGAGAGAAGCCCAAGGAAAAGGGAACCTGTATAGATATTCCCAATCATCTGACTGTAGAGAATGGACTTATCAAAGTTCTCTTGCAAACTATCCTGTTTTTCTTTAGACAAAGTTTTGTCTATCATCTTGCGCAAACCTTTTAGGGCCAACTTAGGATAAGGTAAATGGAAGCAGATAGCTGCAAAGTCATCCATAGTCCAATCATAGCGTTTCTTATACTCATCCCAAGTCGTTGTCAGGCAATCAAGATACTGTTGGGTCGAGTACATGCCGTTTACATAAGGAGTGCTTGAGTAGTTCGGACGCCAAAAATCCATGATGTCGCGTGTTTGGGCAACGTTATCGTTGTTAAAGACCATAATGCGTGGATTTTGCGTGATTAGCATGGCCACACTTCCAGCACCCTGGGTTGGCTCACCCGGAGTTGCCACACCATACTTGGCAATATCACTAGCAATGACCAAAACCTTAGACTCTGGAGAATTTTCCACATGCAATTTAGCATAATGAAGGGCAGCTGTCGCTCCATAGCAGGCTTCTTTGATTTCAAAGCTACGGGCGAAAGGCTGAATGCCTAACAAGCCATGAACAAAGACCGCTGCTGCCTTACTCTGGTCAATTCCTGACTCGGTCGCCACGATGACCATGTCGATTTCTTCTTTTTCTTTGTCTGTTAGAATAGAGTTGCTTGCACTAGCTGCCAAGGTAACAATGTCCTCAGTCAGTGGCGCAATACTAATTTCATTTAACAAGAGTCCCTTGCTAAATTTTTCGGGGTCAACTCCCCTCGCTTCTGCTAAGTCTTGTAATTTCAAGACATATTGACTGGTCGCAAAACCAATCTTATCAATACCGATTGTCATATTTACCTCTGTTTTTTCATTCATTGTAAAAAATCGTTTCATTCTATTTTATCACAAATAGGGACAAAAGAGAGAAAAAAGACTTGATTCACCAAATCAAGCCTTTTCTTTGACAGCCTTAGGAGGAGATTCCTCGTTGTTTTCGGATATAGTAATAAAGTTTTAAAATCACCGTTCCACTCGCCATCCCGATAGAAATGACCAGAGCTAACATCACCACCAAAGTCGCGCTGGCAATAGCATGGCTGTAATCACCTGTCACAAAGAAAGCTGTCGTTCGATAGGATAAATAACCCGGCACCAAGGGGGCAAGAATGGCCAAGACAAAAACTACCGCTGGTGTCTTATAGACAATACTTAAAATCTGGCTGATGCAAGAGCCAATTACTGCTGCGATAAAGGTCGCGACAATAACATTGGTTGGTTCTTTGAGCACGAGATAGAGGAGCCAAACGCCCATTCCCAAAACACCACCAGGTAGGAGCATGGAGCGTTGAACATTCAGTACGATTAGAAAGGTGATAATGGCGAGTAAACTCGCCACTGCTTGGAGCAAAATACTTGTTAGAGTCATCTTATGTCATCAAAACTAGGGCGACGGAGGTACCGGCCCCTAAAGCGAGGGTAATGAGCAGGGATTCAAACATCTTGCTCATACCAGAGTTGATATGGTTGGTCATGATATCCCGAACTGCATTTGTCAGAGCAATCCCTGGAACAAAAGGCATGACGGCTCCCGCTATGATCAAGTCTGCCGTCGAAGGAAATCCTGTATAGCGGGCCCAGAACTGGGCAATCAAGCCAAAAACAAAGGCTCCCGCAAAGGCGGTTACAAAAGGAATGCGGACAAACTTCTCTACATAGAGAGAGAAAGCAAAACCAAGTAAGGTCGCAATGGCTGCACCAAAAGCATCATAGGTATTCCCCCCGAACATAATCGAGAAAAAAGGGGCACTGAGAGTTGCTGCAATAGTCACTTGGAACTTGGTATAAGGAAGAGCTTGATTTCTGATTTCCTTTAGCCTTTCAAAGGCTGTCGAAAGATCAATCTGCCCTCCGACAAGCTCCCGTGATACTTGGTTGACATCACAGACTTTTTCAATGTTATAAGAGGATGAGGTCACCCGTTTCATCCGAGAAATATTGGTGTTTTCAATAGAAAAGAAAATAGCTGCGGGCATGGCAAGAACATTGCAATCCATTATTCCCTGCGAATGGGCAATACGGATCATCGTATCCTCAACCCGATGAATCTCTGAGCCACTTTTCAGGAGAATGGTTCCTGCTAGCATAATCACATCAATGACGGCATTCAACTCTCTCGATTCGTCCATTTTCTCCTCCTTTTTTCTACTTCCTATATTTTATCACAAAATCTTGTGAAAAAAAATCTTTGTCATGAAATCATGACAAAGATTCGTTTAATCTCGAGAACTTTCGCGAGATCCTTCATTATTGGATGAACTGCTAGAAGGAGTATTCCCTTGTTGATTTCCTTGTTGGTTCCCCTGGTTTGGACTTGTAGGAGAACCCTGGTTTCCACGTTGGGCAGGATTAGAAGATGAAGTTGATGGTGGTGTTTTTGGTTTGTAGATGGAAAGTTTGATACGCGTACTTGCGAGATCAACCAGTTCTCCTGCTCTTGGCGTTTGATCTACAACCGTGCCCTCTTTTGTTCCTTCAGGAGTCGATACTTCAACAACTTCGATATTAGCCTCTTTTACACCGACAATCTGAGTCAGATTATTCTTAGTAAATTCAAGACTTGAGCCGATGTAGCTAGGCATGCTGACACTAGTCACCTTCTTAGCTACTGTTAAGGTAATCGTAGTAGCTTTTGAGAGATCATAAGTCGAACCCGAAGCAGGAGTCTGTCTAAGGATGGTTCCAGGTTCACTTTCGCTGGATTCTTCCTCTTCCATCTTGATTAGATTTTCAGGAACCTTCTTCTCCTTGAGTTCGGCTACAACATCCGTATACTTACGTCCGACGTAATTGCTCAATTGGAAAGATTGCTTCCCAGAAGAAACAATCAAATTGACCTTGGTTCCTTCTTTTCGGCCACTACCAGCTTCTGGATCCGTTCGAATAACGCGTCCTTCCGCTACTGTATCGCTAGCCTCCGATTTCTCTTCACCAGCTTCAAACTTGGATTTTTTGAGTGCTTCTTTGGCCTCTGCAACGGTTTGTCCAGCCACATCAGGAATGGGAATCGTTGCAGGTGTTCTAGACAAAATCCAGATTAAAGAGGCCGCAACCAATAGAAGACTAGCCAAAAGAATCATATAACGAGCCTTAAACTTCCGTTTCTTGGCTGGCTTTGGAGCTGGAGCCGGCTCTGCCACTGGTTGAGTTGGTTTCTTTGGCTGAGGGCGTTCTTCTTGCGCCGGAGCTTTAGGAATCGATGTCAGTGTACTTTGTGGAACTTTAGGTAAAGTCTTAGTGTCTGCCTTACTCGCATCGTCAAAGACCAGTTTCGGTTCATTCCGACGATTATAAGACAAGCTAGTTGACAAGTCCACATACATTTCTGAAACAGACTGATAACGGTCTGACAACTTCTTAGCAGTTGCCTTGATGACAACATTTTCTAAAGCCTGAGGGACAGATGGATTTTCAGCTATGACGGACGGTAGTGGCTTCTGGAAATGCTGGAGGGCAATCGTAACCGCACTATCCCCATCATAAGGGATATGTCCCGTTAGCATCTCATAGAAGATAATCCCCATTGCATAGATATCACTCTGGAAGGTCGCTTTAGAACCACGTGCTTGCTCAGGTGACAAATAATGAACAGAACCCAGCATTGAGTTCGTCTGGGTCAGACTGGTCTCCGCAAAGGCTACTGCAATCCCAAAGTCCGTGACCTTAGCTGTGCCGTCAGGTGTCAAGAGGATATTTTGAGGTTTCAAATCCCGGTGAACAATTCCTCGAGTATGGGCTAAGCGCATGGCCAAGAGGATTTGCCCCATGATCCGAACTGCTTCTTCATTTGAAAGAGGATAGTGTTCTTTGATATAACGCTTGAGGTCAAGGCCTGCTACGTATTCCATAGCTAGGTACTGTTGACCGTCTTCCTCACCAATATCTGTTATCCGAACGATATGAGGATGGTCCAGATCCGCCATGGCCCTCGCTTCCCGCTGGAAACGTGCCACAGCAATCGGGTCCGTCTGGTAGTTGGTCCTCAGGACCTTCACTGCCACTTCTTCCCCGTCTAGGATCAAATCCTTGGCCAAGTAAACATCTGCCATGCCTCCTCGACCAATCTGCTTGACAATCCGATACCGCCCGGCAAAAATCTTGCCGATTTGGATCATTCTGCTGCCTCCTCGTTCATGTAAACAAGGGCAACCGTAATGTTGTCTAAACCTCCTGCATTGTTAGCGAAGCGAATGAGGGTTGCCGCCTTGTCTGCTAGGGAAATATCGCTAGTTACGATATCATAAATCTCACTTGCCGAAATCATATTGGTCAAACCATCACTATTGAGCAAGAGATAATCTCCTGACTCCAGTGTAATCATCCCAAAATCTGGCTGGATTTCATCTTTTTGTCCGATAGACTGGGTGATGATATTCTTTTGAGGGTGAGTTTCTGCTTCTTCTGGAGTCAATTGACCAGCCTTGAGCAATTCGTTGACCAAGGAATGGTCACTCGTCAACTGGTGGTATTCTTCTCCACGAATCAAACCAATACGAGAATCTCCAATGTGAGCATAGATGGCTTGGTTGTCAATAAACGCAACAGCTTCTAGCGTTGTTCCCATGCCTCTGTAGGCTTCGTCCTGACCTAGTTGATGAATTTTTTGATTTTCAATCTCCAGGTAGTGAGCAAACCACTCACGAACTTCATTGACTGAGTCAATTTGGGTATCCACCCAAGCCACACCAAGGTCTGTTACCGCCATCTCACTAGCGATATTTCCTGCACGGTGTCCTCCCATCCCGTCAGCCAAGATGATCATAGTGCGTCCTGCTCGGTTGACAAAGTGATTGACATAGTCCTGATTATTTGTCCGTTTCTGACCAACATCTGTTAATAATGCTATTTCCATTGTGTCAGTTCCTTCCTATTCTGATATCTTGCGAAATTGGCTGATAAAAAATCCATCACTTCCATACAATTCAGGAGTGATCAGGATACAGCCATCTTTCAGGATATCTTTACATTCGTGTTCTAGTTTAACCTGCTCGAACTCGGGATGACTTTCTAAAAACGCCTCAACGACTTGAAAGTTCTCCTCAGAGACAATAGTACAGGTACTATAAGTTATTATACCACCTTTTCGTAGCGTTTGACAAACACTACCTAATATTTCCAGCTGAATTTCCTGTAAGGATGTGAAATCGGCTGTTTCTTTATTGTATTTGATGTCTGGTTTACGACGTAAAAGTCCAATCCCAGAACAGGGAGCATCTACCAAAATCTTATCAAAAGAGTCCCGACCGAAAAACTCATGTACCTTTCTGGCGTCCAATTTTTGTGTTTGCACTCGATCTGCTACTCCTAAACGCTCCGCATTTTCTTGGATTAAGTCCAACTTATGATCATAAAGATCCAAAGCCGTCACCTTACCAGATGTGAGGTAAGAAGCCATATGGGCTGTTTTCCCACCAGGAGCCGCACAGGCATCCAGGACCTGTTCATCACCTTGTAGATCAAGAGTCGGAGCAACCAGTTGACTGGACTCATCTTGGATAGTAATAACCCCTTCAGCAAACAAATCATGGCCTGCAAAGTGGCCGTGCTCCTTGACCAGACCAGTGGCCGCCAAAGGTGAACCACTCGCCTCTAACACGGCTTTGATTTCCTCTTTTCGGCTCAAGTCAGTCACCCGAATACTGGCTTTGTTGCGTACCAAGAGACTTTTAAAGATGGCTTGTGCTCGCTCTTCACCGTACTCTTCCTTGAGCTTAGATACTAGCCAAACTGGGAGAGAATAGGCAATGGAATCACGCTTATTTTTTCGTTTGATGCTGTCAATATCTGGCCAGCCTTCTCGCAAGATACGACGAAGGACGGCGTTGACTAATTTTTCACTGCCTTTTTTACGGGCTTTGGCTAGTTCTACCGCTTCATTAACCACAGCGTGATTAGGAATCTTATCCAGATACCGAAATTGGTAGGCGCTCAGAAGGAGCAGGATATAGAGCCAGTTATCTAGCTTATCCCGGTCTTTGATAAAGTGGGACAGGTACCATTCCAGAGTCAGTTTTCGGGCTACCGTTCCGTAGACAATCTCTGTCACCAACCCCTTATCTGCTACTGAGAGTTGACTCCCCTTAAGGTGTTTATTTAAGGCAATATTGGAGTATGCTTGGTTCATCAAAACATTCTCTAATACTGCTAAAGCTAGACTTCTAGCCGTTTCTACTTTAGTCACCAAATCGTTCTCCTACTGTCAATGTGCGTCCCACTCCGTTGAGGAAGGAAGAAATATCCATCTTAGGCTTCCCAGCTGGCTGCACTTGCTTGAGGGATAGAGCACCTTCAGCCGCTGCAATGATTAATTCTTTCTTGCCAATAGACAGAATCTCACCTGGAGCTCCCTGACCTTCTACTGGCAGGGCTTCATAGATCTTAAAGCGGTCTCCCTTGAGAAAAGTATGGGCAACAGGCCATGGGTTCATCCCTCGGATTTGGTTAAAGAGTTGGCGATTAGTTTTAGTCCAATCCAGTTTTTCTTCCTCTGGTTTGATATTTGGCGAGAAAGTAACCTGGCTTGGGTCCTGAGGCACAGGCTTGATCTCCCCAGCAATATAGCCAGGCAGGGTGTCCAAAAGCAAGTCACGACCAACAATGGCTAATTTTTCAAACAAGGTGCCGACATTGTCCTCATCAGTGATAGGAATACTGCGACGAGAAATCATATCCCCTGCATCCATTTCCTTAACCATCTCCATAATGGTCACACCAGCTTCCTTATCCCCTTGAATCAAGGCATAATGAATGGGCGCGCCACCACGGTGTTTGGGAAGAAGGGAAGCGTGAACGTTGACCGCAAAGTCCATGTTATCAAGGAGTTTACTTGGGAGAAATTGTCCAAACGCAGCAGTCACAATCCCATCCGCTCCTAGCTTCATAATGGCTTCCATCTCTGGACTTCCAGATAATTTTTCAGGCTGGTAGATAGGAAGGCCTGCTTCTTTGGCAGCCTGCTTGACTGGGGTTTCTTGGATGACTTTTTTACGTCCGACAGCGCGGTCTGGCTGGGTCACAACTGCTAGAATTTCATAACGGTCGTCTGATAACAACCCCTTCAAAACTGTCGCTGAAAAGTCGGGTGTCCCCATAAAGATTAGTTTTGTCATTTCTTCTCCTTCTTATAAAAATTGCTGCGGCTCACGGTCAATACTGAGACGAAGCTCGCTATTTTCCCGTTCTTGAGTCAAGGCCAAAATTCGATTGAGAGTTGGTCCCAGCTCATCTTCTAAGCGGTATTTAATCAAAATCTGGTAATGATAAAGGTTGTGGGTACGGGCGATGGGTTTTGGCGTTGGCCCAAGGATTTTACTAGTTTCCGATAAACCTGAGCGCAAAATTCCCATGACTTCATAGGCACGTTTGACAACCTCTTCTTCTTTCTTGTGAGAGAGGGTAATCCCAATGGTGAAATAATAAGGCGGATAGCCGAGTTGGCGCCTGATACTCATTTCATAGGCATAAAAACCTTCATAGTCCTGATCTTTGGCAAAACGAATGGCATAGTGTTCAGGATTGTATGACTGGATCAAGACCTGCCCAGCCTTTTCCGCTCGACCTGCCCGACCAGCCACCTGAGTTAAGAGCTGGAAGGTTCTCTCAGAAGAACGGAAATCAGGTAAGTTTAGGGCCGTATCTGCATTGAGCACACCGACTAGGGTCACATTTGGAAAATCCAAGCCCTTGGCAATCATCTGAGTTCCCAACAAGATATCTGCTTCCCCTCGGCCAAACTGGTCAAGAAGAGTTTGGTGACTGCCCTTCCTGCGGGTCGTATCCACATCCATCCGCAGAATGCGGGCCTGGGGAAAGAGTTCTGCCAGTTCATCGTAGGCTTTCTGAGTCCCCGTCCCGTAGTAACGAATACTGCGACTCTGACAGTTGGGACAGACATGAGGAATTCCCTTCGAAAAGCCACAGTAATGGCAGTTCATGGTCTTGGTATCCATATGGAGAGTCAGAGAAATGTCACAGTTGGGGCAGCTATCTACCGTCCCACACTCCCGACACATAACAAAGCTAGAATAACCCCGACGGTTGAGCATGAGGACTACCTGCTCTTTTTTATCCAAACGGTCTTGGATGGCCTCTAGCAAAGGAGGCGTAAAGTTTGATGTCTCATTCTGTCCGATATAGTCACGAAAGTCAATCACTTGAACCTCAGGAATCGTAGCCAAAGGATTGGCCCGTTGGGTTAGTCGCAAGTGTTGATAGACACCTTTTCCAGCCCGCGCACGGCTCTCTAAGCTCGGTGTTGCTGAGCCGAGGACTAGGGCTGCTTGATTGTACTGGGCCCGTAAGATAGCGACCTCTCTAGCATGATAACGGGGATTGCTGTCTTGTTTGTAGCTGGCTTCATGCTCTTCGTCAATAATCATAACACCTAGATTTTTCAAAGGAGCAAAGATAGCTGATCGAGCACCAACAACAACTTGGGCATCGCCGCGTTCAACCTTGCGCCATTCGTCGTACTTTTCACCATTGGAAAGGCCTGAGTGAAGAATAGCTACTTTCTCGCCGAAACGAGCAATGAACCGCTCCGTCATTTGTGGCGTCAGAGAAATCTCAGGTACCAGTAAAATAGCCGTCTTACCCTTATCCAAGGCTCCTTGGATAATCTGCAAGTAAACCTCCGTTTTCCCACTTCCTGTAATCCCTTGAAGGAGGAATGGAGGCTGTTGACTACCAATAGCACTGACAACCGCATCGCGAGCTTGTCTTTGCTCTGGGTTCAGCTCCAAAGGTGTACTTGCTTCAATGCCTTCAAAATAAGCAGCTGAACGTTGCACTTCCTTTTGGACTAGAGTTAAAGCTCCTTGCTCCACAAAAAAGTTGACTTGCTCCCGTGAGTAGAATTCTAACAAACTAGCCAGAGGAGCACTTTCAGGATGGGCTAGCAAATAGTCTCTCAGCTCTGCCTTTTTCTTAGCACGCGTAGAAATCTCAATCTGCTCTAGTCGAGTAGCATCAACCTCATACCAAGACTGGGTCTTGACCTTCTTCTGATCGACAGCCTGATACTCTAAGCGGAGCAGACCTTTTCTGGACAAGCGCATCATTTCTGCCTGCTTGGCCAAATCTAGAGATGAAAAGGCTAGCGAATCTTCTGAACCAAACAGACGCTCTCGGTCTTCCTGACTCAGACCTTCCAGAGGATAGAGAATCTTATCATAGCTGGAGTTTAAAAAACCCGGAAGCATGGCTTTTAGGATGGAGATTTTGTAAGAAAAAACTGACTTACGTAGCTCCTCAGCCAGCCAGAGTTGCTCTTGAGTCAAGACGGGAGAAAAGTCTAGCATCTCTGCAATCTCCTTCAAGTCCTGACCTTCCATCTCTTCATCCGACTGGGACTCCAGGCCAAGCACAATCCCTTGGATCAAACGATTACCCTTTCCGAAGGGGACATGAACCCGCATACCGACTTCCAGCATCTCTACAAATTCCTCAGGGACCTTATAACTATAGGGCTGGTCCGTCTGCATAAGGGGAACATCCACAATAATCTTTGCGATTGCCATCTTCTCACCTCCTCCTTGTCAGTACATTCTTGCAATAGAAAAAATAAGATTGAGTCCCCCCAACCTTAAATTTTTTCACCATCTTCTTTTTCTTTAGCGATTTGCTCTTTGATTTTCTTTTCTTCTTCTTCTTTGCGGCGTTTTTCTTCTTCGATACGGAGACGAACCGCTTCACGTTTTCCTTCTGGATCTGGGTGAATGGTTACATTTCCAGACTCGATTTCTTCCAAAGCACGAAGAGTTGATTTTTCAGACTTAAACTCTTGAGTTGCTGGCGCTCCTGCTTCTAGTTCGTGGGCGCGTTTTGCTTCCAAGATTACGAGTGAATATTTTGATGGTACCTTGTCCAGCAAGGTATCAATAGAGGGTTTTAACATCATTTGCTTGTACCTGTTTCCTATAGTTTATCGAGTAGTTGGAGATTTTGGCAACATCTCCTGGTAGTGACCAATGACACGGTCCACACGGAAGTGTTCTGCTTCGATCACACGCTTGACACGTTCAGCAGCGAGGGGCACCTGATCGTTGACAATGGCATAATCATACTCACGCATGAGGGCAATTTCTTCCTTGGCTTTTTCGATTCGTTGGGCAATCACTTCAGCACTATCTGTACCACGACCTACCAAACGATCTTGCAATTCATCCAAGTCTGGTGGCGTTAAAAAGATAAAGACAGCATCTGGAACCTTTTTCTTAACCTGAAGGGCTCCTTGGACTTCAATCTCAAGAAAGACATCGATTCCCTTATCTAGGGTTTCGTTGACATAGGTCAGAGGAGTTCCATAGTAGTTACCGACATATTCTGCATATTCCAACATCTGGCCTTGACGGATCAGCTCTTCAAACTCTTCCCGAGTACGGAAGAAATAGTCCACTCCGTCCACTTCACCAGGACGTTGCGCGCGCGTCGTCATCGATACAGAATATTGAAATTGATTCTCAGAACTCTCAAAAATCTCTCTTCTAACCGTTCCTTTCCCAACTCCTGAAGGACCAGAAAAAACGATTAGCAAGCCTCGGTCTGCCATTATGTCTCCTTTAGTTAGTCTGTGAAATAAAGTAAAATTTCTCTCGGATAGTGATGATAGCGTCAGTTATCCTTCTACAGTCTTTCTATCTAGTGTAACAAAAAAGCAGTAATATTTCAACTGCTCTTTCTTATTTATTTAGCATAATCTACTGCACGAAGTTCGCGGATCACGGTTACCTTGATATTTCCTGGGTAATCGAGATTGTTTTCAATTTTCTCACGAACTTTGTGAGCCAAGATTGTGACTTTGTCGTCTTTGATTTGTCCTGGATTAACCATGATACGGATTTCACGTCCTGCTTGAAGGGCAAAGCTATTTTGCACCCCTTCAAAGCCATTGGCGATTTCTTCCAAGTCATGGAGACGCTTGATATAGCTTTCAAGAGATTCACTACGAGCACCTGGACGCGCTGCACTCAAGGCATCTGCTGCAGCAACGATCACTGCAATGACGCTTTCAGCTTCCACATCACCGTGGTGGCTAGCAATGGTATTCACCACAACTGGGTGTTCCTTGTACTTACGAGCCAACTCCGTACCAATCTCAACGTGACTGCCTTCAACCTCGCGGTCAATAGCTTTCCCAATGTCATGAAGGAATCCAGCACGACGGGCAAGAGCTGCATTTTCACCAAGTTCACTGGCAATGATACCAGATAACTTAGCAACCTCGATCGAATGACGCAAGACATTTTGTCCATATGAAGTACGGAACTGCAAACGTCCCATGATCTTCATCAAGTCTGGATGGAGGTTTGGCGCACCAATCTCATAGGCCGCAGCCTCACCGTATTCACGGATTTTATTGTCAATCTCCTGACGGTTTTTCTCCACCAACTCCTCGATACGAGCTGGGTGGATACGGCCATCCTTGAGCAACATTTCCATGGTCATACGAGCAATTTCACGACGAATCGGATCAAATCCTGACAAGGTTACCACTTCTGGCGTATCGTCGATAATCACATCGACCCCTGTCAAACTTTCAAAGGTACGAATATTGCGTCCTTCACGACCGATAATGCGTCCCTTCATGGTATCGTCTGGTAGATGAACTGTAGAGTTTGTTGACTCCGCTACATACTCACCAGCGATACGCTGCATAGCTTGAACCAAGATATCTTTCGCGATCTTGTCTGAACGTTCCTTGACTTCTTGCTCAGCCTCACGAATGCGACTAGCAATTTCCTTGGTCAAGTTTTCCTCTGTCTGAGCCAAGATAATATCTCGAGCCTCAGTTTGGGAAAGGGAACCGATACGTTCAAGTTCAGCTTCTTTTTGTCTTTCGACTTCCTCTAATTGCTCTTCACGTGCATCAAGGTTTTTTGCTCTATCAGAAATACTTTGTTCTTTTTGTTCAAGTGTTTTTTCTTTGTTCGTCAAATTGTCGTCCTTACGGTCAAGGCTCGTAGCTCTCTCCGTCAAACGACTTTCAATTTGCTTGAGCTCCTGACGTTCTGACTTAAATTCAGCGTCCACTTCTTCACGGTATTTTCTGGCTTCCTCTTTGGCCTCCAATAGTGCTTCTTTTTTAAGAGACTTGCTTTCGCTCTTGGCTTCATTTAGCAATAAATCCGCTTCGCGCTCAGCTTGTCCTCGTAAATTAGTTGCTTCTTGTTCAGCATTTAGAAGCATCAACTCTGCAGCCTCTTGAGATGATTTCATCTTAGCTGAGATGCTGACATATCCAATGACTAAACCAATGATGACGGCAAAAACAGCAATCGCAAGTGTCATGATTTCCATGTTTTTACCTCATTAAATTTGTTTATCGAATGACATACATTCCTTAATATTCTATCATAAAAAACCGATTTTCACAAACCCAAATTGAAGAGTTTTGTGTGAATTTTAGAAGAAAGTTCTGAAATCACAAAACAAACTTTCTAACTCTTAAAAATGACATTTTCATTAAAACATACAATAAAAAAGCCTACCTTTCAGTAGACTTAGTTTGATTCTATTCTAATCGGCGCTCTTCCGAAATTCTGCTCTGCCATACTTGGCTGTCCTAGTTGGTAAATCTGGTCTGCCTTTTGCGTCATAGCATCCCAAGGTTCTTTGCCAATTCGGCTGACTAGATGGACCTGCTCTTTCAGAGATTTGAGGTGTTGTCTGCCTTTTTCGGTAAAGCCAAGAACATGGATGCCCTCTGGCAAGTCACTTTCTCTGGCCTGCACCAGGATATAGGTCAAGAGGCGTCTGACACGCGCCTTGGTATAGCGTTTGGTCGCAACCACCTCGACCAATTCTTCTACAGACTGTGCTGTCTTAATGGCATCTTTAATGCGCATAGCCATTTCTTGATTGACCTGATAGATGGTCGTTAGGTCAGTATTTGACAAGATTTGATAGCGAAGTAAGGGAAAATAGTCATCCCAGCTCACCTTACTGGCCTGCTCAAAGAGGGCAACAGAAGGCATAAAGCGTTCTAAGAAATCTTTGTCCCTCTGGTGCTGACGGAGAGCTGTTGCCGAGGCAAAGTCCACATCCTTGTCCACAGAATGATAGCCAGCCCCCTGACGCTGAATCGGATGCAGTTTGATGTTTCGTCCTGCAATTGCCTTGGCATAAGCTAGAGCTAGAACATGATTAGGCGTATTGCCTGAAAAATCAAGACCAGCAAATTCCTTCCACATGGCTTGGGTTTTCTGGGGATAGGAGAGAGAGTCAGGCAGATTTTCCACAAATTTCTCCATCTCAGCACCTTGCTCCGTGTATAGGTCAGCAATTTTCTGGTAGTCCAGAACTTCCTCTGTCCCAAAAGCCAGCCTATCAATGCCCAATCGAGTCAAGATATCCACAGCCCCTTGGCCAAAGAAATCCGCTGCCTGAACACTGACTAAAAAGGGCAATTCCACTACCAAGTCTGCGCCATTTTCCAGTGCCATCTGGGCCCGAGTCCACTTGTCCACGATAGCAGGCTCTCCACGCTGCATGAAATTCCCTGACATGGCAACGATTTTCAATCCCTCTGCCTGCTCAAGCAGGTATTTATGCCCATTATGAAAAGGATTGAACTCTGCGATAATACCTGTGATGGTCATGATGTTCTCCCATTCTAATGACGAAATCTACGATGCCGCTCAGGCAATCTTCCTCTCCAGTTAAGCCATTGTTTTTCTCCTACTGGAAGGATTTCTGCCAGTTGTTCATTACTATAATTTTTTTGTAACTCAGGATAAGCTATCAACATAGTTGGCCTATGGCATCCAGCAACTGTCATTGGCCATGTTCCATACATCAGCATATGTCGGATATCATCCTCCGATTTTATTTCATTTACTAACATATCAAAAAGTTTCTTAGACATATCGTAAACGACTAACTCTGAAAATACGGTTCCTTCTTCCTGAACATAGAAGTATTGTCCATCTTTCTCCCAAAGCGTTCCATTTTGACGAATACGATTAAACTGCGAAACTTCTTCCCAAGAATATTTTGATCGAACCATATCCATCTCCTACTTCTGCGCGACAAAAAACCAACGGGTGCTGGTTTCTGTCGGCCCCTTGTCCTCAAAGTCCGCATAGAGTTTGAAAGACTTGAAACCAGCCTGTTCCAGCAAAATATCATAGGTCAAGACCTCATAGGTTCGCTCCTCATGCACTTCATCGTGGCGACTAAAGGAACCGTCCGCTTCCTTGACAAAGAAGGTCAACTCATGCACGATGGAGTGAGGAGCCGCATCCTCATAGGTATCCCAGAGCATAGCGAAATCTTCCGCATTTTCATGGTAGGAATAGCCTGGAAAAACTTCATCTGTCTGGTAAGTTGAATGCACATCAAAGATGAATACTCCGTCTTCATTGAGGGCATTATACACTTCCTTAAAGACGTCTCCTACCTCTACCTCATCCTGCATGTAGCAGATAGAGTCCGAGTAACACGTAACAAAGTCGTACTGACCAGCCTTGGACAAATCCAGCATATTGCCTTCAATAAAATCAATCTTTTGCTTGGCTGAAGCCGCTCTTTTCTCCGCAATCTTCAACATATCCGCGCTCAAGTCAAGTCCTGTCACATCAAAGCCAGTTTGAGAAAAGCGGACAGACTGGATACCTGTTCCACAAGCCAATTCCAAAAGTTTCTTTCTCTCCTTGGTCTTAGGCAAATGACGTAGAGAAAAATCCGTCCATTTATCGTATAAACTATCATCCATCACAGCATCGTAAACAGCCGCAAAGGTTTCATAAGTCGCCATATTCATGATACCAAGTCCGCCCGTAATCGGAATGAAAATTAGGAGCTTGACGATGGAGCCTAGCTCCAAGGAAGGCTATCTATTTTCCGACGATTACAGGACGGGTTCAAATCCTTTCTAAGATACAAAGAGCGTTAAAAGCAAGGAGAAAATAGGAAACTTTCTGCTGTATCGTCAAATACAAAGGAAGTTACTCTTTTTCTCGCAGCCTTTAGCTCGTGCTCAGTTTCGAGATGAACAAAACACGACGCCCTTTACCTTTCTATCCATTTTTTCTAAACTAAGCAAAGAAACCCAGTTGCCTGCAACTGAGTTCATCTACTAGGCCAAGACTTCTGAAATGTCTACAGAATCAGCCTCATGCCATAGTTTTTCTAGGTTATAGTGAGCACGCATTTCTTCTGAGAAAATATGCACAACGACACCACCGAGGTCTAGCAAAACCCAGCCTCCCGCTGCATCGCCTTCAACATGGCTACCTTTAAAGCCTGCTTGAGCCACTTTTTCACGGATATTGTCAGCGATTGCGTCCAACTGACGGCTATTCATCGAGCTAGTGATAACAAAGTAGTCCGTCACGCTGGTCAAATCTTGTACGTCAAGTACGAGGATATCCTCCGCACGTTTCTCATCAGCCGCTTTCACGACTAGTTCTAGTAATTCTTTTTCGTTCATTTAGTCCTCTTTCAAATAGTGCACAAATGCGTTATAGGTTTCAAGGGTTTGGGGATAGATGGGGAATCCCTGATGAGCTAAATGCTCCACAGTTCGTGCCGTTTCGTAGGCCACTGCCTTATTAAGTGACAAACTTGCAATTTCACGCGCCACATCCACACCTGGAAAGGCGCGGTTGTGCTCAATGTAGTCTGCGACATAGATGACCTTGTCTAGATCGGTCATCTGACCAGCTCCGACTGTATGGATTTCAATAGCTCGCAGGATTTCAGGATCATGCAAATCCAAATCTTCCTGAATCTTGTAAATTCCAACCATCCCATGCCAGACATTATTGCCCCAGTTTTTGAGGTCAGGGTCTAGCTGATATCGGTCAATCAAGTCTAGAAATTCCTGATCTGACAACTTTTTAGCATAGTCGTGGAGAAGGCCTGCTAGGCCTGCTTTCTCACTATCTACAGCAAAACGATGAGCCAGTTCTATGGCCGCACGCTCTACACCCAGACAATGGGTTAAGCGTTTTTCAGGCAGAAGCTCTGCCATTTTTTTCAACAAAGCCTCGCGGGAGCAGTTGATATAGTCTTGGTATGCCATCAGTAAAGCCCCTCCTTCTCGATGTAGTCTAGCACTGGCTGAGGTAGGAGAAAGTTAGGTTTCCGACCTTGGGCAATGAAGTCACGCACCATGCTGGACGAGATGTCCATGAGAGGCACATCCACCCAGATAACTGGATAGGAAGTCCCTGCCTTGTAGCGTGGACGCTGAACCCCTACAAACTGAACCATGTCGACCAGCTCATCAATTCGGTACCACTTAGGCAGATAGTCCACCATATCAGCCCCGATAATGAAGTAATAATCCGTATCTGGATGTTGCTCTGTCAAAATCTTCATGGTGTCGTAGGTGTAGGAAATGCCCTTACGCTCTAACTCAATGGTTTCAATGTCCAGACCTTCAATCCCCTCAATCGCCAACTCAAGCATCTTGAGACGGTGGTGCTCGGGGATGGTTTCCTTTTTATCTACATGAGGTGGTTGGTATTCGGGCATAAGCAGGACCTGGTCCAGTCCCAACTGTTGTCGTACTTGGTCCGCCACAACAAGATGGGCATGGTGAACAGGGTTAAAATTCCCCCCTAAAATCCCGACTTGTTTGCGTTTTTTCTCCTTGATTTCTGGCTCCAACTCTACCTTGGTAAAGGGAGTCAATAATTCGATTGCCATAGGCTCGTCTTCCTTTAATTCTCTGTAAATACAGTTTCTTGGAGTTTCGGTCTTAGATTTCTTTAACTTTTTTAGAAATCTTGCGATTTTCTTTCTTGCTAGATTGTTTAAACAAGATCAAGATGCGTCCGATTTTTTGGACAGTATCCACTCCGATTTCTTCTTCCAAAATTTCAGCTACTTCGTGGATGTTTTCATCTGTGTTTTGCAAGAGTGTGACTTTAATCAATTCGCGGGCGTCGAGAGCCTGACGGACGCTAGTTTTGATTTGGTCGTTGAGACCATTTTTTCCAATTTGGATGATGGGTTTTAGGGTATGTGCCTGGCTGTTGAGGAAGGCACGTTGTTTTGATGTTAATGACATAATTTCTTTAAAAGAGTTTCTTTTTATACTTTTCTGAAGTGGTGACGGACGTCAGCAAAGTCCTTCGGACTTTCATGACTAAAATTTGAACCTAAGGTCTCAAATTTTCCGCAGTTGGTACAATCACTTGTACCAACTGACACCACGGCGAAAAGTATTCGTTATAGGCTCGTGGAGCTCGCCCGAATCCAGACAACTCTTTCCTTTCTGTGTTTAAATGATTGCTTTTCGTGTGACGATGGCGACGCCTTCTGGTGCCCAGACGGCGACTTTGGCGGTGCCTGTTACGCGGATCCAGCCTAGGCCTGAGATGACTAGATCGGTTTTGTCCTTAATGGTAAAGATATGTTGGACTAGTTTTGGAAAATCTTCTTTTTCTTTGCTATTTGGCGGTGTTAGAAGGGTTCCGAGGTGCTTGTCATAAAAGGCACTAGCACCTTCTAGCTTGGTACGGTGGAGTTTGAGTTCATTGTCAAAGAAGGCTGTGAATCCTTGCTTTTCTCCTGATATGAAGTCAAAGCGTCCAAGACCACCTAAAAACAGAGTTTGCTCAGGGTTAAGCTGATAGGTTTTGGGCTTGATTTCCTTTTTAGGGCTGACATACTTGAGGTTTTTAGCCGTCAAGTAGTGGGCCATCTGGTGGCGGTGGATAATCCCTGGTGTATCGTAGATATAAGATCCGTCGTCAAGCGGTATCTCAATCTTGTCCAAGGTTGTCCCCGGAAAACGCGAAGTCGTGATGACATTTTGGTCACCTGTGATTTCTTGGATAATGGCGTTGATAAGGGTTGATTTTCCAACGTTGGTCACACCAACTACGTAGACATCACGGCCCTTACGGTAGTGTTCAATCTTGTCAATGACTTCCTTGATGGCATGCTTATTCTGAGCCGAAGTCAGGACGACATCCACAGGACGAAGCCCTTCTTCGTGGGCACGTTCCATGAGCCACTGGCTAATCTTGCCCGGCTTAACTGACTTGGGCAGGATATCTTTTTTATTTCCCACCAAAAGGACATCATTGCCCGATACAAAGCGTGGCAAGCCTGGGATGACAGAGCCATTAAAGTCAAAGATATCAATGACATTGACTACCAAAGCATCACTGTCTCCCACCTCGTGCAAGAGTTTGAGGAAATCATCGTCCGTCAACTGTACATCTGTGATTTCATTGTAGTGGCGGAGACGGAAACAACGTTGGCAATAGACTTCTCCAGTCTCCAAGCCTTTTTCAAGTGCCGACTGGGGAGTGAAACCAAGACCAGCCTTGTCTGTCGTCTGAATGGTTGCTCCACAACCAATACAGAGAATTTCTTCCATAGTTAAATTCCTTTTTTATATGTAATCGGTCCGTATTTTTCAGTGATTTTGCGCATGACACGGCGCTCTCGAGCTCGGTTGATCTGCGTCTTGATCGAGTCGTGTTGGACCAAGGGTTTGACTAAGATCGAGCGAATGCCTGCACGGTGCGCTGCACGAATATCCGTCATGAGTTGGTCGCCGACCATGACCACTTCATTTTTCTCATAGTGGAATTCCTTCATGGCACGGTCTATCCCAAATGTGAAAGGCTTCAAAGCCCAATAAACGTAGTCAATCCCAAATTTCTCAACTGCTCGTTGGACCCGTTTTTTGGTGTTATTTGAGACCACGATGATGCGAATACCTGCGTCCCGAAGGTCATGTAGCCATTGCTTCATCTCTGACGTCCCATCAGGGTTGTTCCAAGCAATGAGAGTATTGTCCAAATCGACCAAAACAGCCTTGATTCCCTGCGCTTGCAGGCTTGGGACTGTCAGATCATAAACTGCTTCCACAGCAAAGTCTGGCATATAATTTTCAATCGCCATTCTGGCTCCTTTTCTTTTTAATTTCTAGCAATATTCTTTAAATATTGGGCTAAGACTACCCATAAAATGAGACTAGCTATCAAAATATAAATCCAAGCATTTGGTTCATCTGCAAACGGTAAGGGAACATTCATTCCGAAGAATCCTGTAATAACTGCAAGGATAGCTAGCAAGACTGAGATAATGGTCAAAGTTGTCAAATTATCATTTAGATTATTATTTAGGATGTTGTTGTAAGAGGCTGAGAGTTGTTGCAAAACTTGAGAAATCAAGTCTGTCATCGAAACCAACTGATGCGCTTCAATCATGGCATCGTCAAACTGCTCTCTTTCTACCTCATTAAAATTGCGATAAAGAGCATGCCCTTGGATGTGTTCCAAGAGGAGACGATTTTGTTTGGCAGCTGCTGTCAGGTAAACCATACCAGTTTCCAAGTCAGAGAGGGCAAAAAGATTCTTTTTAGTTGTTTTTTGACGAAGAAGTGCACTGATTTCATCCTTACTTTTATCCATCTCTTCAATAACTGGATAATAAGCATTGCTAATAATCTCTAAACTGGCAAAAAGAAATTTGTAGATTGAAACAACTTCATGGCTTTCAAGGTAGGTTGCCATACGTTTAATCACATAACTATTCTTATGATTGCTAATTGTGATTAGCCGTTGTTTTTCAACGATAAAGGTCATCGGAATTGCTTCATAATATTCTTTATCTTTTTCTAAGTCAAGAACATTATAAATGAAGGTTACCGTTCCCGTTTCACGGTGATAGTCCATGTGGGCACGCTCATTTCTATCCAGAGCATACTCGATAGTTTCCTTGTCCAATCCATAGACATCCGAAAGGTCTTCCATGTTTTTAATCTTGTCCACATCAAGGTCTATCCATGTACAATCGTGACCTAATTTTTTCTCTACAAATAGCATACTCTCTCCTTTACCAAACTCCTTCTATTGTACCACAAATCTGCTAAAATAGCCGGTCTATTCAGTACGAGATAGATTGCTGACGACGGTGATATTACGATTGGGAACAAAGTGAAGGGCCTGATCGTCACCTCGCAGTTGAGTTGTACGGATTCCTACGCTAACGACCTTTCCAGAAACGGTAATCGGTCCATTTGTCAGAACCACTTCATCACCCACATCAAGCTGGCGTTCAAAAAGGATGAAAAAGCCATTAATGACATCGGATAGAAAGCCTTGCGCCCCCATACCAATGGCCACCCCAGCAATCCCCGCACCAGCAAGGAGGCTAGAAACTGGCAGACCTAAAATAGACAGGATACAGTAAAGCAGAAAGAAATAAAGAATGTAATTAAAGACATTCTCCAGCAAACGGGAGATGGTCTTTTGCCTTCCTGCATCTCGATTTGAAAATTTAAGCGAGGGCTTGACAATCTTTCGTACAGTGGCGTGAAGCATCTTTTTAGCTATATAAAATAGCAAAAACAAAATCAAAAGAGAAATCACCTTGGTCAAGAGATTCTCTAATATGGTTGTTAAATCAAGTTTATCAAAATAGCGTTGAAAAAAATCTTGCATATAAAACTCCTTTTTCCTATTATACCATAAAATCGTCCTTCTCTTTTCTTTCATAATTATTCAATTATTGTTCCTATTTTCAAAATATCACTTGCCTCTATAGCATATTTATACTATAATTATAAACAATACATTTGAAGGAGACTGCTATGAAACGAATCATTAGAGCCTGGATCAAGGCAAGCCTCATCAAACGAATCCTTATTGGAATGATTTTGGGAGCTACATTAGGGATGCTCTTTCCAAACCTTACAGGAATTGGTCTGCTTGGAGACCTCTTTGTAGGCGGACTGAAAGCCATCGCTCCTATTTTAGTTTTTGCCCTTGTTGCCAATGCCCTTTCCCAACACCAAAAGGGGCAAAATACCAATATGAAGACTGTTATTTTCTTATACTTGCTCGGAACCTTTGCTGCAGCGTTGGTAGCCGTTCTAGCTAGTTTCTTACTGCCTGTGCAAATCACCCTGACCAGTGCAAATACAGAAGTTGCTGCTCCTGACGGTATCGGTCAAGTCCTCAGCAACCTCTTGCTCAAACTGGTGGACAATCCCTTGAATGCTATTGTTGAAGCCAACTATATCGGGATTCTCTCTTGGGCAGTCATCTTTGGCTTGGCTATGAGAGAGGCAAGTAAACACAGTAAAGAATTACTGAGAACCATGGCAGATGTCACCTCTAAAATCGTAGAATGGATTATCAACCTAGCTCCCTTTGGGATTTTAGGCTTGGTGTTTAAGACCATCTCTGACAAGGGCATTGCCAGTCTGGCTAACTACGGTGTCCTCCTAGGACTTTTGATTGCTACCATGGCCTTTGTTGCTCTCATCGTCAACCCACTCATCGCCTTTCTCTTTATGAGGAAAAATCCCTATCCCCTTGTTTTGAAATGCCTACGTGTCAGTGGTATTACAGTCTTTTTCACTCGTAGCTCTGCTGCAAATATCCCTGTCAATATGAAACTCTGCCAAGATTTGGGACTGAATCCTGACACCTACTCTGTCTCCATCCCGCTTGGTTCAACCATCAACATGGCTGGCGCTGCTGTTACCATAAATGTCCTAACCCTGGCTGCCGTCAATACACTCGGAATCTCGGTAGACTTTGGGACAGCATTTGTACTCAGTGTCGTGGCTGCCATTTCTGCCTGCGGGGCCTCTGGAATCGCTGGGGGATCCCTTCTCCTCATTCCTGTCGCTTGTAGCCTCTTTGGGATTTCCAACGACTTGGCTATGCAGGTTGTCGGAGTCGGTTTTGTGATTGGGGTTGTTCAAGACTCCTGCGAAACAGCCCTGAACTCTTCAACAGATGTCCTCTTTACAGCGGTTGCCGAGTATGCTACAAACCGAAAACTTCGCCCCTAGTCTCTGACTCCTCGTTAAACACTTGATTCTATTAGTTTAGGAAATTTTCATGTCTCTCACTCAACGCACGACCAAACTGGTCTTAGCGACCTGTCTCGCTTGTTTTCTCGCTTATTTTTTAGATTTATCATCAGCAGTTTCAGCTGGAATTATCGCTCTCTTAAGCCTCTCCGACACACGCAGAAGCACGCTGAAATTAGCACGTAACCGCCTCTTTTCCATGCTCCTAGCACTCGCTATCGGTGTTCTAGCCTTTCAGCTGACGGGCTTTCACATCTGGAGTCTAGGCCTATACCTAGCTCTCTATGTGCCTCTTGCTTACAAAATGGGCTGGGAAATCGGCATCACCCCTAGCAGTGTCTTGGTCAGTCATCTCTTGGTACAGGAGTCTACTTCCCCAGAGCTCTTGCTTAATGAAGTGCTCCTCTTTCTCATCGGGACAAGCTTTGCACTATTGGTCAACCTTTATATGCCCTCTCGTGAGAAAGCCATCCAAAGCTACCACCTTCAGGTCGAAGAAAAGTTAAAAGACATCCTGCTTCGCTTTAAATACTATCTGTCAAGAGGAGACGGACGCAATCAAGCCCAACTCGTTGACCAATTAGACAAGCTCCTCGATGAAGCTCTCAAACTGGTTTATTTGGATCACTCGGACCATCTCTTTCACCAGACGGACTACCACATCCACTACTTTGAGATGAGACAGCGACAAAGTCGCATCCTGCGAAATATGGCCCAGCAGATCAATACCTGTCACCTGGCCGCAAGTGAGAGTTTGATTTTGGCCCAGCTCTTTTCTAAGATTGCTGCCCAGCTAAGTCAGACCAATCCTGCTCATGACCTACTTGATGACATCGAACGCTATCTGCAAGTCTTCCGCAATCGGAGTCTCCCGAAAACACGTGAGGAGTTTGAAACCCGTGCCACCCTCCTGCAACTACTACGCGAAGCCGAAACCTTTATCCAGGTTAAGGTCGATTTTTATCAGAAATATGGAAACTAAAACGCAAAGAACCTCAGAGAATTCCTCTGAGGTTCTTTACTGATAGGTCACCAACATAAAAACGAGGAGCAATACAAACAAGGCTAGGCTAATCAAGAGGGTCACCATTTTTACCAAGCGGTTGTTCTGCCAGTAGCCTGGTTTTCCGATATTGCTAGTCGCATCCATGGAAAAGAGTTGGCTTTGGCGAGGTTGGATGAGAACCAGGACAATCAAGGCGACGGCTAGGACTATCCCTACAATCATTAAAACTTCCATCATTTTCACCTCAAGATTCCTAATAATGTAAAGATCAGGGTAAGAAGGATAAGCAAGCCGAGTAAAATGGAGAAGGTTTTACTGATCTTTTCTCCTCGGGTAGGCTTTTCTTTCTTAAGCGCTCCTTGCTTTAACTCTTCCATGCGTCCTTCGACATCCTTGTAAAATAAATCTTTTTTAGTCATGGCCTTCCCCTATTATCCTTTCCATCCTCTCTCGGTAAGTAGCCAAGTCCACATAGTTAGCATGACGACCTTGATGCCCAAGGGCTTGCCCCATCTTGTCAAGACTGCTGAGAGCTTCTTGAATCTTCGCAATCATGTCTCCAACAGCCTGCACATCAAAGAGGTGTTCTGGAGCTGTGTAAGGTCTGTTATGAGCTGTCTGATCAAAGGCTAGGATAAGCATATTGTGCTCGAAGGCTTGACGGACAGCATCCAAAAGCTCGTTTCCGTAATTGATGTCTAGATAGAGGTCAGACAGCTGGTAGAGTTCTCGAATCTTTTGCGGACTGGCGTTTTGATAGAGAACGACATTGGGATAGGAAAGCAAGGTCAGCAACTTGGACGACATCTCAGTCACTGCCGCGATTCGGAAGGTCACCATTGGCAAGGACTCAATCAGGGTTTCGATATGCTCGATCTGATCTGAGTTGGTAACAATCAAGGCATCTGCTCGAACGAAGTTTTCTCTTTTGAACTGATAATGATAACCTAGATGGGCAAACTTGTCATGATAGGCTGGATTGGCCAAGGCCAAGGCCTGTTCATAGGTAGCCTTGTCTGGTATGAGGATCTGCTTGGCTCTCAGCCCCTCTTGCTCCAGTAGCAACTGCATATTTCCAGGAAGACAATCATCTAGCGGTTCTTGCCAGACTAAAATATCCCGTCCAGTCTTATCTGGATAATGGTATGAGACCAAGAAAGAGGTAGCTAGAGTGTTAAAGAGAAGGTGGCGAGTGTCGATTCCCAAGTCTTGCAAAAAGAAAATCGTGAATTCCACTCGATTTTTAAAATGGCGCAGGGCTTGTCCGGGCAAGGTTAGGAGGATATCGCCTGTCACATGGTTTTCTAGGACAATTTCTTGTCCCTTTGCATCCTGATACTTGGTCAGGATAGTCTGCCCATCTGCACTATAGGTGGTCTTAGCAAAGCAGGCTCCGTATTGGTTATAGTGGTCTGCTTGGTAAATGCGACCGGATAGGTCCTTCCAGTCGACTTGCTTTACCAGACGGGCCTGAGGAGCATCCACATAGTGAATCACGCCCCTCTCCCGAGAATCCTCTAGGATATGCGCAGACTGGTTATTGCCCGCAATCTCCCAAAACTCAGGTACGGCTACTTGGTTGAAATAAAGAGCTTTTCCCGACTCGTAACCTAGATAGTAGGTAAAGGGAGAAAGAATCCCATCTGGGAGAAAGCCATCTGGCTCGATCACAACCGTGACATGGGACAGACCAGCAGCTTCTAGACTTTCATGTAAATCTCGGCTTTCCTGGCCATATCGATCAAATAGTTGAATCATGCAGGACCTCCTCTATCGTTTTCTTCCACTTGTCCCTTACCTTATCTGTTAAAAATTCTCTCGCTAGGTCATAAGATGCTTTTCTCATATCTGGCAAGTGATTTTCCTGATAGAGCTGGCAGATTTTTTCTGCAAAAGCCCTTTTAATTTCCATTTCAACATGGTCGTCTGAACTTGGAATCAAGTAGCCATTTTGACCGTCCTGGATAAAGGTTTGGTTTCCATAAGGCACATCAAAACCAATCAAGGGCAATCCTGACCCAACCGCCTCCATCAAGGTCAGACCAAATCCTTCACTGGTAGAGGCTGTCAGATAGACTTCATACTGGGGATAGATCTGAGATAGGTCTGCATGTCCCTTGAGCTGGATATAGTTCTCCGCCTGGTGAGCCGTGATGATTTCCCTTAAAAGGGATTCTTCACCCCCACTTCCATAAATATCAAAGGTAAGCTCTGGGAGGACTTGATGCGCTTGGATAACCGCCTTGACGAGCCAGTCGATGTGTTTTTCCTTGGCCAAACGAGAAGCGGTAATGAGAGAAAAGGGCTTGCGTTCTCTAGCAGGCTCGCTCAACTGATCTATGCTCCCAACTGGAATCGTGACGATTCGAGGACGATGCTGACTATACCGGGCAAATTGACCTTCGAGAACTTCCTTCTGCCGATCCGTGGATACGATAAAGCAATCGACCTTGTCCGCATTTGTAAACTGATACTCATAGTAGTTGTTCCAAAGGAGATAGTCTTCGTTACTAGCATTTTCACTATAGTGCTCTGCGTGGACGACAACTGCTAGATGGGCCTTCTGTGCTTCTTCAAAAACAGCCTGACCAATCCCTGTTTCCCTGTCCAAGATGACCAGATCAGACTTGCTCAAGTTCAAACTTTGCATAAAATAGCGCATAAGAGCTGGCTTTCCGTACAGAATCCGATCTTTAAATCGATAGACCTCTTCCTGTCCTTCAGTCAGCAAGATATCGTAAGCGGTGCTGCCATCTTCATTGAAAAAGCTTCGTTGATAGAGTCTAGCCACTTGGTCTTTGGGCGCGAAATATTCTGTACAGTAGCGTGTGTAGGAGAAATAATCCTTGCGAATCAAGTTCCCCCCAAATACATACTCTGCATGTTGTACTAGATTCTTAGCCGAGTCTACCAAGTAGCAGGTCACAAACTTGTCCTCGTCAGAAAAGTAGACACGCAAAATCTTGCCATCCTGCTCCCTATGACTCTCAAGGCCACCGAAAGAGGCTAAGACCTCATCAACTGTAACACTGGTCGGTGCTAGCCTGATATCTGTAAAATGATTGTAAAGCCAGATTACCTGATCATCCGCAAAGCCGATATTGGCCGTTAAATGCTGGATATTGTCTGCTAAAATCAAGTCGGTAAAGATAAACTTAGATGCTAGGTCTAAACTTCTAAAAATCCCTGCTCGGTAGGCCTGGGCATACTCGACACCACTGCTCGCCCAACCGATCCCTAGATTTATATTGTAAATTGTCATATGATCCTCTCTTTATGGAAAATGGGTGAGAATCTCACCATTGGGTGTTACTTCCACAATCCCCATGAGAAGATTGCGTACCATATCTGTACGGATTTGTTGCTTCATGGTTTCAAAGCCAGCATAGGCCTCCTGATAGTACTCCACGATAGGGTTCTTTTGAGAAGCAGACTGATTTCCGATTGCTAGACTGAGCTGTTGGAGATAGTCGACTTGCTCAACCCAGTTGTCATCAATAGCCTTGAGCATGGATATTCTCAGAAAAGGATCATAGAGCTGGTGAGGTTGGAGGAGTTCCTTTTTGGCTGCGATTTCCTTGGCTATTATTTCCTCTAGTAACTCCCGAATCTGATCTGCATCAGCTAAATCCAGATCAGCTGGTAATTCTCTCATCCCAAAGCTAATATTGGTCACGATGAAGTGAAAGAGTTCTTGGGGGCTGCTATAGGCTTTTTCTGAGATTTGTTTGGTATAGTCTGCCAGTATGTCCTCAAGGATATGCTCTAAATCACGGCTCCCATCCAGCAAGCGATCTCTTTCTTTGTAGACCATCTGACGCTGAATATTGACGCTTTCCGCATACTCTAAGGTTTGTCTGCGTGCAGAGCGACTGGCACTATCACTAGCCTCTTGGGCTTTTCTGACGAGATTGCGGTACTTGCGAGCCTTGAGTAGGATAGGTTTGCTAATATCTTCCACTTGGTAGTCTTGATACAGGTCGTGAACCCAAGACGGCCCGAACTTTTTGATCACATCATCTTCAAGCGATACGAAAAATTGAGACATGCCTGGATCACCCTGGCGACCAGAACGACCTCTGATTTGCAGGTCAATTCGTTGGCTCTCCATCCGCTCGGTACCAATCACAATCAAACCACCCAATTCTGCAACACCTGGACCGAGCTTGATATCTGTCCCGCGACCTGCCATAGAAGTCGCAACGGTCACTGCCCCCATCTGTCCAGACTCTGCGATGATCTGGGCTTCACGCGCCGCATGATTGGCATTGAGGACATTGTGGGAAATCCCCTCTCGCAAGAGCAAGGACGAGTAAAGCTGGGACATTTCAACAGATCCGACAAAGATCAGGAGCGGATTGCCTTTGGCGTGATAGGTCTTGATTGCTTCCAGAGAGGCATAGACTTTCTCAGGGAGGGTCACATAGAGATTGTCCGGATGGTCCATTCGCCTAAGTGGGCGATTGGTCGGAATGCGAATGACAGACATGTTGTAGGTTTCGAAAAATTCTTTTTCTGCCACCTTTCCCGTTCCTGTCATACCTGAGATTTTGCGAAACATCTTAAAGAGACTCTGGTAGGTGATTGAAGCCATGGCTCTGGTTTCAGGAGAGAGCTTCACATGTTCCTTGGCTTCGATGGCTTGATGGAGACCGCCTTGAAGCTTGGTCATTTCCATCAAACGCCCTGTTCCCTTGTCTAACAAGACCATTTCTTGCCCTCGAATCAGGTAGTCCTTGTCCTTGGTAAAGAGCGTATGAGCTCTGAGAGCATAGACCAGATGCCGAACATAACTGGCGTACTCTTCCTTGTAGAGATGGTCGATTCCTAGGAATCCTTCAACCGTCTGAGCCCCCTTTCGGGTCAACCAAACCTGCTCTTTTTCTTCCTTGTAGATGTAGTCTTCTCCTTCAACCAAGGTCGTCACTAGGGTATCAATCATCCCATAATAGTTAGACTGGACACGGGGAGAGCCTGCGATAATCAAGGGAGTTTGGGCACTATCGAGTAGAATGTCATCGATTTCATCAATGATGACATAGTTAAAGGGAGGCAGGAACTTCCCCTCACGAGTGGAGGCAAGATTGTCATTGAGATAGTCAAATCCCAGTACACTATTGGTCGTGTAGACGATGTCCGAGGTATAGATCTTTCTTTTCTCTTCGGCAGTCAAGTCCTCTTTTGGGTCCTCTGAAAAGGGAAGACCGACAGTTAGACCTAAAAATTGGTAGACTGGGCCCATTTCACTTGCGTCCCGTCTAGCCAGATAGTCATTAGTCGTGACCAGCATGCTGCCTTTTCCCGTCAGGGCATTGAGGTAGAGGGGCATGGTTGCAGTCAAGGTCTTGCCTTCACCCGTATTCATCTCAGCCACATTTCCTTGGTGGATCACGATGGCTCCCATGACTTGCACATCATAGGGAAAGAGTCCCAAAACACGTTTATCCGCCTCACGGACAAGGGCATAGGCTTCTACCAATAGCTCATCCAAGGTTGCTCCCTGGGCAAGGCGCTGGCGAAACTCCTCTGTCTTTGTAGCCATTTCCTCATCACTGAGAGCTGCCATCTCTTCTTTGAGGGCGTTGATTTGGCTTAAAAGTTTCTTGACCTTTCTCAGTTGTCTTTCTTGATACAAACGATTAAACAACAGCATCCTCCTTAATAGAAAACGAAACAAAGTCAAGAGCCTCAAAACCTGCACTAATCAAGGAAAGGCGATAGGTGTAGGCCGTTTCAGGATAGGTGAAGCTAAAGGAAAATTGTCTTTCAATCTTCTCCTCGATAATTTCTTCATAACGGTTTAAAAAGGTCAGTTTGAGATAGAGGCCATTGGCCGGTTGAACCTGCATCTTCATAGAGAGACGGTAGATGTAATTTTTCTTGAGAAGAGGGAGGCTAGGTTGACTTCTAGTAGCCTGGTAGTTGACACTAGAATACCAGGTTTTAAGGGTTTCACCTGAAGCCAGCAAAGGGTTTTTCAGTGTAACATGACCGTCCGCATGATAGGTGATCTGGCTCCCGTAAAGATAAGTGGCTCCCATCTCGCCCCACCTAATATCCTCTCTCTTGATGATAATCATGTCTCACCTCTTCCGTATTCTTCTAGTATCATCTTGTAAAAATGAATAAACCAGGCAACGTTTGTTCCTGTGTCATCATTGTGTCGACCTGCGGTTCCTTTGGACAAGATCTTGGCTCCTGTCTGACAGAGTGTCTCCACTAGTTGGTCATAGGCACCACTATCCATATCCTCGTCCTTCATGTAAGAAAGACCAAAGGTCGTCTGGGAAAAATCAGCTTGTTTAAATCGACTCCAAAAACGTTGATCCAATTCCTTCATGTCTTTCTGGCTCACTCCTCCTGTCTGAAGGTGCAAGACATCAAAGCTAGTCGGAAAGACTCCTGGTGCCTCTAGTCGGCCCCGCTGTGCGATGGTTCCTAGATTGGTCAAGGGTTTTCCGACTACAATCCCCTTGGGTTCAAAGTAGGCTCCGTAGTAGAGGGCTGGGAAGGTTCCCATTGACAGCCCAGATAGGAGCAAGTCACTTCTATCCAAGCCTAGATAGTCTAGATAGTGTTGGATGGTTGCTTGAATTTTATCTTCTAATTCCTCAGTTCCTAGGTAAAAGGCTCCTCCTTCTAATCGAGGGTCCGAAAAGAGGAGAAAAGGGCATCTGAGATTCTTCATCATCCAGTAACCCTCAAAACCTTCCGCCGGACGGTAACCTGAGAAATAGACTGCTAGAGGTGGCTTGAAATCTCCCGGGTGAAAGAAATAGTTGATTTCCTCACGTTTTTTGTCATGCAGGATATTGCCTCCGAGAACAAACTTTCCAAACTGTTTCCGGCTCCAGCGTTGGTGGAGATTGCCGATGTTGACCTTTCCCTGGCCACGCGCTTCAAGAGAAATGCTCAGATAAGCATCATAGTCTTGCTCCACTATGATTGCTGAGGCAAAGTCTGCTTCCTCAAGGAGAATGTCCTGTCTAATCTCTGAGATGGATCCCGCTGGGATCTTTCGCAAACGCAGACGCAATTCCACGGGTCCAGTTTTTTCATATTCGAGCCAGAGTTCGATTGGCGAATGGGCTTGGACGGTCTGATTGTAGGCCCAAGAGGCTAGCTGGGTATAGGTCTTGCCAAAATCCCCTTCTAACTTCAGATGCTCAAACCCTTGATAGGAGACAGATCCTTGAAAACTCGGGTGAATCCTTATCGTAGCTGGACTCATCTTGTCCCCATAACCACCTTCAAAGAGGGAGGTGGAGAGGTCTCGAACAAAGCCCTGTCTGTCTGACAGGTCCATCGCTTGCATGCAGTGCTGTTTGATGAGGTTTTGAAGACTTTCATCCTGACTTGCAAACTGTTCTGGATAGAAAACCGTATAGGGTTCCAAGCTAGATGCAAAAGGCAACAAATCTACTAGATAAGCCTCATCCGTGAGAATGACAGCATGAAAGTGTTCTAGGTCATTCTCATCCATGATTTTCTGGATGGCAGATGGTGTGTTGGGAGGAACATGATACCAGTCTAGTTGGGCTGGTAGGGCAAGTGTATCTCGCCAATCCTCTGGACCGATTTGCAAGATCTTATACTTCTTTTCCATGAGTCACCTCCTCCAACCACTTTTCTAGCTTGATTAGGAATTGCTCCCCAGTGTGTTCCTTTATCTTTTCAATGGAATGGATTAAAGCATCATTCCACACCTGCAGACTATCGAGATAGTAATGGGCAGCTTGCGCAAAATCAGCTATATTTTCCAACAGATAGCCATTCTTCTGATGGCTGACATACTCTGTTTTGACCCTATTGATTTGAGGGATACCAGCACTAATCCCCGCTATCTGGGTATAAAGAAGAGGCTGCCTGTTCAAATCGACAATCAAACGAACAAATTCCAGCTGCTTGATTAACTCCGATTCATCCTTCATATTGACAAACGAATAGCGCTTGCTCTGATGGCGATTGTCCTCAAGCGGATTTTCAGCTCCTTGGTAATCAACTTCCTTCTCCAGTTCCTGGTCTTGAAACTGCTCTGAGACCATCTCAGCAACTCGTGTTTCCAGTTGTTTCATTTCTTCTTGACTAGCAGCAAAGGTTCCAAAGACCAGCTCCGTATCCTTGTTTTCAGAAAGGAAATGCAAGACCTGATAGAGCGCTTGGTCCTCTATCCCCTGCTCAAAGTCCAGTTGATAGTAGATGAGCGACTCCTTCCGAGTCTGACTCTTTCCCAGCTCCAAGCGGGTATCAAAAGGTGATAAATGACGAAACTTCTCTGATTGATTTGGAAAGGCAAATTGTGCCAAGCGCAAGGTGTCCTCTCTGTCGACTAGAACAAGGTCCACCTTATCCAGCAGACTTGCCAGTTGGGGTAACTGCTCTTGAGGATTTCGTCCGATAAAAAGGCTGAGAACCTTGGTACTTTGACGGGGCAATCGTTCTAAAAGGAAAGTATTATGCTGGTCACACGCAGGCAGAAAATAGGTCGTTCCTTCCTCGGGAAGGTGAGCTATTTTCTTCTCAAAAAACTCCGCAATCAATTCTCCCATATCTCGGTAGGCCTCTTTTTGGAAGCGAAAAGCAAAGATAGGATTGACCTCGATACGGCCATCATCTTGCAAATGCTCTCTAAACTGCCAAATTCCCTTGGGATTGAGATAGTCTTGGTAAATCGCCTGACCCTCTTCATAGTAAATCACACTGGAATCCAGCCCCCGATCATCCATCAGGTAATTAGCAGACAAGAGCCCATCTTCCTTGAAATACTGAATCGTACTGATAAAACCTTCTATCCCATGCTCTACCTGAGCATAGGGCTTGCCATCCTTCAGCACCAGAATGGTAAAGGGACTGTAAACAAACTCGCAGTCCTCTTCCCACTCAATATCTCTTAGTTGCAAGACCTGTGGTCGAATCTCATGAAAATCCTGCAATTCATCAAATAAGGAATAAACCGGTGCTTCTAAAATACCTTGGCGATGGAGAAAATAGCGCAAATGAGGCTGATAGGACAAAAGGAGGACCTGTGCAGGGATTCCTTGGCGTTGCATCAGGCGAATCTGATTAAAGGTGTCATCAAATTCTAGCTTGAAATGAGAAAAATACCAGGGTGTCAAATCAGCATGCCAGGGACGCTCCTTGCCATACCAGGCTGGGATAAAGTAATACATCAAAACCTCCTAGAATAGTGGCCGATACCTTTCATTTAGTCGGAGCGCTTGCAATTCGTCGTGAATCGTAAAGAGCATACCACTCAAAATTAAAAAGAGTCCGGGAATCATGCTGACTTTTAACAAACTCTCATCCTTCAAGACAAACAAGATCGGAAGTCCAGCCAAGGTAACGTTAAAGACTGCACCTATCAGAGCAAATCGTAGAACCAAACGGTTAATAAAGCGACTGGTATCCTCACCCGGATAGACCCCATAGATGTAATCTCCTGATTGCTTCATCCGATCTGCGATCTGTTGTCCACTCACATTGACAAAGGCAAAGGCAATGCTAAAGACAAAGAGGATAAGGATATAAGCGTATATCCACAAGGGTTTCCCCATCGCATACTGCTCCAGTATGGCAGGGTAGAGCGGATTGCCCTTATCCAGATGTTGAAGCAAGAGCAAGAGATAAGAAGGTAAGCCCATGAGACTCATCACATACATATAAGGCATGCCACCAGCAGGATTGAGCATGATTTCCAGATAGGAATAGCGTTTAAAGCGAGAATGAAGGCCTATTTTATTGATAGGGATGCGGTATCTAGCTCGGTAAAAGAGAACGACTAGATAGGTAAAGAGGACTCCAAGTATCAGTAACAGGAAAAGCAGCCAAGGAGAGATCTTATGAACTTGGACCGATTGGATGATGTCCTGAGGGAGTGAAGCCACCATACTCGCCAATAAAATGACGATTGGGCCTCCAACTCCGATAGACGCATTGATGTCAGACAGCCAAACTAAGAAGAAGGTCCCCGCAACCAAAAGGCTGGTATTGAGGAGAAAGACCAAGAAGGGATTGTAGGGAGCTTGGACAGGAAGGTTTGTCGTCAAGGCCAAGGCCTGAATCAAGGCAATCCCTAACGTCAAGTACATTTTCCGTCTATCCTGGACTTCCGAAGAAACCGAGTTTAAGCCCAGTTTCTTTGAAAAGGAAAACATCTGCCACAAGATCATAGCTGACATCCAAGGTGAAAGCCCGATGGAAAAGAGAGAGAGACTGCGAAGATTTCCACCAGTCAGGGCTACTGAAAAGTCCAGATAGGCTGCGCTTCCTCCGAGAAAATCCCGACTATTGAGATCAACAAAAGGAAGAGCCAGACGACTCCCGAGCACATAAATAAAGAGCAAAAATAGGGTGCGCATCCCTTTTTTTACTGCTATCGATGAACGAAATTCTTTCACTAGCTCCTCCTTTTCATTTTATCTTTCTGTCCTGTCACACGGGAACAATCTTGTCCTTCCATCTTAGAATTTTCAAATCTCTATCTCAGTTTTCGTGAGCTTTCTCGTCCAGATAAGCTGTCAGAGCTGCTACCATTTCTTCCGGTCTTTCTGCTGAGAAAATACCCGCATAGGCACTTTCAGGTAGTTCTCGCGACTGGGTATTGTCAAAAGTCAAGATCGGTTTCTCAAAGCGTGAAACATAGTCATAAACAACACTCAACTTGTTATCGTGGTTAATATCTAGGTAGACATCTGTCTGCTGGATCAGTTTCTCGACCAAGAGGGGGAAGGTGTTGGGATAGAGGGTCACATTTTCAAAACGTGACAAGAGCATGAGTTCAGGTGCCATCGTCGTATAGGCTGCGATGTAGAAATGCACCTCTGGCAAGGCTTGAACCAGATAGTCGATTTTCTCAAGATGCCAAGAATTGGTCAAATTAACACAAGTCATAACTGGCTGATAGACTGTGACTGGATAGTCAATTCCGGCCTGACGCCATTTTTCAGTAATAGCAGACCACTCCATCAGATGATAGTGCCACCAAACCTCACGCAAACGCCCAACCGAATGAGTATTCCAAGGTTTGTCCTGAGAGAGGAAATGCAAGATGGCTGGCAGAGGCTCCAAAGGAATCTGGAAGATAAATTCATGTCCATGTGAGGCAGCCCCACTGTCAAAACCAATCTGGAAATTATAGTTTTGATCCAGAGAAGCATAGCTGTCATGAAAGAGCATATTGAGGATGGACTGGTCTCCCTCACTCACATGTTGGTGTTCCCGTTCCGTCAGCTCAACAAGTTTTTTTCTTACAGCTTCTGACCGCCACTTTTTGTTGTTTATCAAGAGAACACCTGCATTAAAGCCAACCCCAACTCCAAAACAAGATGGCGCAGCAGCCAGGTAGTTTTCTCCCAAGTCCATTTCAAAGAGAGCCGTCAGATCAGCCGTCACAACCAAATCACTGTCCAAGTATAGAACCTTATCCTCTTCGACAAAATCAGGGATAAAATAACGGGCAAAGGTCATGTGATTGATATGGGGCAATTTGTTACTCCAGTTCATCTGAAACTGGGCGCCAAGCATCTTGACATCCACTAACTTACCGCCCATTTGCTCTACTATCGGTCTGAGAGCACGGAACCACTCCTGGGGAATATCCTGGTTAAAGATATAGACCTTGACATGACTATTATGATAGCAGAGAGACTTGAGCGCTGTTTCAATCTGGCGGATATAGGCATAATCTCCTGCGAGAACAATTGTTTTTTTCATTTAGTTTCCTTCAGTTTACAACGACTGCTTCTGTGATTCCAAAAGCGTGCGGATAGACTCGATCATTTGATCTACGGCCGCCGGTGAGTAGACATGACTGTAACCACTCGAGTCATGACTAGTGGTCTCAAAAGCAAATATAGGGATTTCTCTTTGCTGCACCTCTTGGATAATGTTTGCAATTTCATCCTCATGATTGATATCCAAGTAAAAGTCAATCTTTTCCAAGATTTTTCTGACATTCATGGGATTAAAGTAAGGATAGAGGCGTACATTCAGATGTGATTGCAAATTCATGATTTCCGGCGCAAAATTGGTATGAGCTAGGATAGAGAACTCTACATCTGGCAGTTCTTGGATCAGGTGTTCGATTCTCTCTATATGACACGTATTGGTAAAAATAGCGGTCGCATACTGGGGAGCCTGAACTAAAGATGCCAATCCTTTATGGAAATCACATTTTTTCATGACGATATCAGACCACTCTAGTCCGTAGTAAAACCACCAGTCCGCCCTGAAACGATTGAGGTTGATTTGGTACCAAGGCTTGTCCCCTGTATAATGGATAATCTGGGCTGTCTTCTCAACAGCAAGAGAATCCCTATACCAAGAATCCATCTGGTAATTTCGGGCCACCGTATCCATACCAACCATAAAATTATAGGTAGCTGGCAGCGGTTTCCAACGACCTTCAAACAGGTGATTTAACACGCCCTGATCGCCAAAAACTTGGTCATGCAGTTGGTCTGTCAAGCTCAGCAAGTGCTCCGTCACCTTTTCTTGACGCCAGAGAGCGACATTGATTAGCATGACTCCAGAATTAAAAGTGCTAGGAACTAGAGCATCTGCGACAGCAGCTACTGGCCAGTCCGCCATATCTTCTAAAAAGAGTTGATCTAAGTTTGATCTAACGATGATATCCGAATCCAGGTACAAGGCTAGGTCTTCGCTGACATACTGAGGAATAAAATAGCGAAAGTAAGCCGCGTAACTTAGATGAGACAAGGGAAGATGATACTCTTTTAAGCCATGATGACTAATCTTGACATTGACGATTTTTGAGGCTAGAGGCTCTAGACGTCTCTCCATGAGCTGAAACCATTCAGATGGCAAATCATCATTGAAAACATAAAAAGTCACTGCTCGGTTATGGGCGCAGATTGACTTGATTGTTGTCTCAATCTTGTCCATATAAGCATTATCACCACCGAGTACAATGGCTTTTTGAAGCTCTTTTTTCATTTCGTCCCCTTTTCTTTTCACATTCTTTTGGCTACTTTTCTACTACTATAGTTCTGATTTTTTCGATGATTATCTCACCTTCCTATTATACCTTTTCCCCTAGTTTATTTCAAACTCAAAAGAGGATTTTCCCCTTCTCACATATAGAAAAAACCTTTGAAAAATCATGTTTTCAAAGGTTTTCCATTTTACTATTTATTCATTGATTTTTATATCTTATCAACGACTTTCTTGATCGTCATTCTGACTCTTCTTGGCAAGAAGACCGATACCTGTCACAGCTGCCAATGCTCCCAACAAAGCAGATGCTACCGAAGTCGACGCTCCTGTATTTGGCAAGGCTTGTTTCGGCTTGCTTGAAGCGGATTGACCTTGGCTTGCAATGCTGGCCATTGAGAGAGAAATGCTTGTTGAAGTAGATACCAGAGCACTTGCTGACGCAGATCCACTAATAGAATCTGAAGCCGAGAGACTAGTACTAATCGACATTGACTCGCTCACTGATATACTTGCTGAAATCGAAGCACTTTCTAGAGTCGATTCACTGGCTAACATGCTAGCTGAGAGTGATGCGCTCGTTGAAATAGATTCGCTCACTGATGTACTTGCTGAGATTGAAGCACTTTCCAATGCTAACTCGGCTGCTAGCATACTTGCAGAAGTTGAAGTACTTGTTGAAGCGGATTGACTCGAACTTGCCGATACAGACTCACTTGTGCTGACTGAGGCTGACTCACTTGCGCTGACTGAAGCAGATTCACTGGTGCTTACAGACGCTGATTGGCTCGAGCTTACTGAGGCTGACTCACTTGCGCTCGCTGATGCAGACTGACTAGCACTCAATGAAGCCGATTCGCTTGAGCTTACTGATGCCGATTGACTTGAGCTTACAGATGCAGATTCACTCGAACTTACTGAAGCTGACTGGCTCGCGCTGACTGAGGCAGACTGGCTCGCGCTGACTGAGGCAGACTGGCTCGCGCTGGCTGAAGCGGATTGGCTTGCACTCAATGAAGCCGATTGACTTGAACTTGCAGACGCTGACTGACTGGAGCTTACTGAGGCTGACTCACTCGAACTTGCTGAGGCTGACTGGCTCGAGCTCAATGAAGCTGATTGACTGGCACTCACCGAAGCAGACTGGCTCGAGCTCGCTGAGGCAGACTGGCTGAAGCTGATCGATGCAGACTGACTTGTGCTTACAGATGCCGATTGACTTGCACTCAATGAAGCCGATTGACTGGAGCTTACAGACGCTGACTGGCTCGAGCTCACTGACGCTGATTGACTCGAGCTCGCTGATGCAGATTCACTTGCACTCAATGATGCAGATTGACTCGAGCTTACTGAGGCAGACTGACTTGCGCTCACTGAGGCGGATTGACTTGAGCTCGCTGAAGCGGATTGGCTTGCGCTCGCTGAGGCTGATTCGCTTGAACTTACTGAGGCTGATTGACTTGCGCTTACTGAGGCGGACTGGCTAGCACTAACTGAAGCAGATTGGCTTGAACTTACTGAGGCGGATTGACTAGCGCTGACTGAAGCTGACTGACTAGCGCTGACTGAAGCTGACTGACTCGAACTTGCAGATGCAGACTGACTGGCACTCACTGAGGCTGATTGGCTAGCGCTCGCTGAGGCTGACTCGCTTGAACTTACTGAGGCGGATTGACTTGCGCTGGCTGAGGCTGACTGACTCGAACTTACCGAAGCAGACTGGCTCGCACTTGCAGATGCTGATTGGCTCGCGCTGGCTGAGGCTGACTGGCTGGCGCTCGCTGATGCTGACTCACTTGCACTCAATGATGCGGATTGGCTCGAACTTACTGAAGCAGATTGGCTAGCGCTCGCTGATGCGGATTGACTAGAGCTCACTGACGCTGATTGACTGGCACTCAATGAAGCGGATTGGCTGGAGCTTACTGAAACAGATTGACTAACGCTTATTGAGGCTGACTGGCTCGCACTCACTGAAGCGGATTCGCTTGTGCTTACCGAAGCAGATTGACTCGAACTTGCCGAAGCAGACTGACTTGAGCTTACAGACGCTGATTGACTCGAGCTTACTGATGCTGACTGACTAACGCTCGCTGAAGTGGACTGACTCGAACTTGCAGACGCAGATTGGCTCGAGCTGACTGAAGCGGATTGGCTAGCACTCACTGAAGCGGATTGACTAACGCTTATTGAGGCTGACTGGCTCGCACTCACTGAAGCGGATTCGCTTGTGCTTACCGAAGCAGATTGACTCGAACTTGCCGAAGCGGATTCACTTGCACTTGCAGATGCTGACTGGCTTGAGCTTACTGAAGCGGATTGGCTTGAGCTTACCGAAGCTGACTGGCTGGAGCTTGCAGATGCTGATTGGCTGGCACTTGCAGATGCTGACTCACTTGCGCTGGCTGATGCCGATTGACTAGCACTTACGGAAACTGACTCACTTGCGCTGACTGAGGCTGATCGACTCGCACTGGCTGATGCCGATTCGCTGGAGCTAGCTGAGGCGGATTGACTCGAACTTGCAGATGCTGACTGGCTTGAACTTACTGAGGCAGATTGACTAGCACTCAATGAGGCAGATTGACTCGAACTTGCAGATGCTGACTCACTTGCGCTCGCTGAAGCAGATTCACTTGTGCTTATTGATGCAGACTGGCTCGAGCTCGCTGAAGCAGATTGGCTGGAGCTTACTGAAGCTGACTGGCTGGCACTCGCTGACGCTGATTGGCTAGCGCTCACTGAGGCGGATTGGCTTGAGCTGACCGATGCTGATTGGCTAGCGCTCACTGACGCTGATTGGCTAGCGCTCACTGAGGCGGATTGGCTTGAGCTGACCGATGCTGATTGGCTAACGCTGACTGATGCAAACTGGCTTGCGCTGGCTGAAGCCGATTGACTAGCACTCAATGATGCAGATTGGCTCGAGCTGACTGAAGCGGATTCACTGGAGCTTACTGAGGCTGACTCACTTGCGCTTACTGATGCGGATTGACTCGAGCTGACTGAGGCTGACTGGCTAGCGCTAACTGAAGCAGATTGGCTTGAACTTACTGAGGCGGATTGACTCGAGCTTACTGAGACAGATTGGCTTGAGCTTACGGACGCAGACTGACTTGCGCTCACTGATGCTGATTGACTTGCGCTCGCTGAAGCGGATTGACTTGCGCTCGCTGAGGCGGATTCGCTTGAACTTACTGAGGCGGATTGACTTGCGCTCGCTGAAGCGGATTGGCTCGAACTTGCCGACGCAGATTGACTAGAGCTTACTGAAGCGGATTGACTCGAGCTGACTGAGGCAGACTGGCTAGCGCTGGCTGATGCGGACTGACTTGCGCTTACTGATACGGATTGGCTCGAGCTGACTGAGGCTGACTGGCTGGAGCTTGCTGAGGCAGATTGGCTGGAGCTCGCTGACGCGGACTGGCTCGAACTCGCTGAAGCTGATTGGCTGGAGCTTACAGATGCTGATTGGCTGGCACTTGCTGAAGCGGATTGGCTCGCACTCACTGAAGCTGACTGGCTCGAGCTTACGGACGCTGATTGACTTGAGCTTACGGATGCGGATTGACTGGCACTTACTGATGCAGACTGACTAGCGCTCGCTGAGGCTGATTCGCTTGAACTTACTGAGGCTGATTGACTTGCGCTCGCTGAAGCTGACTGACTTGAGCTAACCGATGCAGATTCACTGGAGCTTACTGAAGCTGACTGACTTGCACTCACTGACGCTGACTGACTCGAACTTGCCGACGCAGATTGACTAGCGCTCGCTGAAGCGGATTGACTGGCACTTGCAGACGCTGATTGACTGGCACTCACTGAAGCTGATCGACTCGCACTCAATGAAGCGGACTGGCTCGAACTTACAGATGCTGATTGGCTCGAACTTACTGAAACAGATTGACTAGCACTTACTGAAGCGGATTCGCTGGCGCTTACTGAGGCTGATTGACTCGAACTTGCAGATGCAGATTGGCTCGAGCTTACTGAAGCGGACTGACTAGCACTTACTGAGGCTGACTCACTTGCACTCAATGATGCGGATTGGCTAGCACTCGCTGAAGCCGATTGACTCGAACTTACTGATGCTGATTCGCTTGAACTTACTGAGGCAGACTGGCTTGAGCTTACGGACGCAGACTGGCTGGCACTTACTGAAGCCGATTCGCTGGAGCTCGCTGAGGCGGATTGACTCGAACTTGCAGAAGCCGACTGGCTTGAACTTACAGACGCAGATTGACTAGCACTCACTGAGGCTGACTGGCTCGCACTCACTGAAGCGGATTGACTCGAACTTGCCGATGCGGATTGACTCGAGCTTACTGAAGCAGATTGGCTGGAGCTTACTGATGCGGACTGACTCGAACTTACTGATGCTGACTGGCTTGAGCTTACTGATGCAGATTGGCTCGAGCTAGCTGAAGCTGACTGGCTAGCGCTGGCTGACGCAGATTGGCTGGAGCTTACGGACGCTGATTGGCTCGAACTTACTGATGCTGATTGACTTGAACTTACTGATGCTGATTGGCTAGCACTTACCGAAGCTGACTGGCTCGAACTTACTGATGCTGATTGGCTCGAACTCGCTGAAGCAGACTGGCTATTACTTACTGAAATTGACGCTTGATTTGGCGTGATTTGCCCATTAAATGTATCTGAAACCAAACCATCCACAGTCGTACTTGCAGTCACTGGTCCACTTGGAAGTCGTCCTCCATTGCGATCATATACTTTCTTCAAGTCAGTTGCAGTAAAGGTTACACTGGTAGAACTCCCCGTTGCTTGTTTGGTGAATGTTTCCCCTGCAATTGTAAGAGTAACAGTCCCACCTGGAGTCACTCCATCTACCGTAATCGCTTGATTTGTGAGACCACCTTTTTCGTTAAGATATTGATTCTCTATCCTTGGCGTCTGAGGGCGCACAGTAAAGCTCACGTCAATTTCATCCGTACTTCCATCTGGATAAGTTACCACCGCTGTCAAAGTATGCCGACCAGCAGACAAATTCGTATTGGTTCCAGATTTCCAAGTATAGGTTGTTCTAGTTCCCTTAGTAATTCCTGTAGTAGGTAATTCTGGTGTCCCTGTAGCATTCGTGATGTACTGACTGGCTTCACCAACAGAAACAGTCCCTGAATTGGCCGTTAGAGTAAAGTTTCGATTCACCTCAGCATTGATAGCTGGTTCGTACTTTTCAGACTGAGCATGGACTTCAAATTGAATTGCGGCAGGGTTGGCTGTTAAATCTTTTACAAGACCTACGTCAGTAGTATTTCCGCTAAAATTACCTTCCTGATCATAGGTGAAAACATAACGGGTCCACAAACTATTTACTGCTTGATTTTTTCCAACAGAACCCGTGATTGAAACGGTGAAAGGATTTGATGCTGTAGCATTTCCATCTTTGGCTAGTTTATTTGTCGGAACAATCATGCTGATACTTTGACCATTACTCGTAGTGAATGAGACAACAGTTGAAGTAGCCGGATAGGCCGCGGGAACAGCAGTAGGAACAAATTTTGCATGTTCAATTCGACCACTGTTATCAGTAAACTCAATGGTCCCAGAAAAATTTTCTTCTCGATAAATTATAAATTTTTGCCCTTCTAGAACTGCGCCACCTGTAACGGTTATTTTCTGAAGTTCTGGCTTCTCAGTATCCCTAGCAGCTCTGAAGCTAGCGGTATTTGAAGCTTGGGTCAAAGCTTGTCCATTTCTGCTGTCACGAAGTCCAGAGTTGGCACGTAACACAGCATTTGCAATGCTATTTCGAGCTTCTGTAGCCTTATTCAAAATAGAAGTAAAATCAGAAAGCTCCCCTTTCAAGGACTTTTCAATCTCATTGTTGACAAGACTAGCCTTGGCAATTGCCTCATCCGAGTTTGGAAGTCCCTGCGCTTGAACTAGAAATTGCCCAATCTCGGCTGATAAGGACTCTAATTTCTTCCGTTTTTCTTCATTTTGTTTTTCCGTCATGGCAACGGAAGTCATAGTCAGACCTGATTCAGCCGTCACATCTTCATTCTTTACAAGACCAGACTCACTTTGAGGCAAGGATTCTGTAGAAAAATCAACTGCTTTTAGTTCTTTTGAAGAATGAGATTCTTTCACCGACTCCCGAGCTGACTCATTTGCTTGGTAGTTACTTTGAACACCAACCGAAGCTCTCTCTGACAGAACACTATTCGCTTGATTTCGTGTTCCAAGGGATTCACTAGAACTAGCAGTTACACTTTGACTGTTTGCCAAGGATTGACTAGTAGAAGCAGATTGGCTCATCGACTGGCTCACGCTAGAAGAGTTTGAGGCACTGATAGACTGGCTCGTAGAGGCAGATTGACTGGAGCTCTGCGAATTGAATTCTGACAATGACTGGCTTTGACTGGTAGACAAAGACAAGCTAGCAGTATCTTGATGATCCCGAGTCGTCCCCAGCACTACTGAATCTCTCGTCGCCAGGGTATCTTTTGATTCGACAGTCTTTTCAACAGCGACTGCATCATTGGCATAAACACGCGTTTGCGTCGCAGCAAAACCACCTAAGATCGTCCCCGTAGCTGCTATCCCTTTCAAGACATCCAAGCCGGTCAACTTCTGCCCTTCTTGCTTTTCGACCATTTCAGTCTTTACTTGGCTCGTATCCGCACTTCCACGCATCACCTTAAATAAGCCAAAAAGGGAAGTCGAGGCCCGTAGCCAATGCTTCCCTGATTTGATTAATTTGAACCGAGTTACACGGTCTGTTTCTCTATATTCACCCTTCTGGCGTCTAAAAAACATGTTACTTCCCTCTATATGAAAAAGAATTTATTCACCTATAAAAACTATCTCCTTATTATATACCAAATATACCTACAATTCAATATCTATAACTTACTCTGAAGAAAGAAAATGATTTCAAAAATAACTTTATTTCAAAACTATTCTGTTTTTTCAATATAATCTTCATTTTTTGCTCTGTTAATATATTTTGTTTACTTTATAACCTTTTCTAAATGCTTAAAAAATTGAGTAACTAATTCCAATCACTCAGGGAATTGATTTTTATTCAAAATATAGAAAAAGTCCATGAATCAATAGCAGCCACAGACTTTTAGGAGTAGAGTATTTAAAGGTAGTTTCACAAATGAACTAATGAGACCGGTAGCCGAGGTAACTTTCTATCCTTTCCAACAAAAAAATCCACGAATCAAAAACATTCGAGGACTTTTCTTACGTCGCATTTAAGCAAAATGCCATACTAATTAATAGCCGTAATCTACGACACTGAGTTTTACAAATCGATTTCATTTGTAAAACGTGGTTACGACGGAAAAATCCACGAATCGATAATATTCGTGGATTTTTCCTAGTGAAGCGTTTAGGTAAGCCGCCATGGCGATTACCGTCAAATGACAGCAACTTTATGTTGCTAGTCATTTGTAACGATTTACATCTTTTCCTCCAACTCTACGTCTGGATACTTGTCCGCAAACCAGCGGAGGGCAAAGTCATTTTCAAAGAGGAAGACTGGTTGGTCAAAACGGTCTTTGGCCAAGATATTGCGGCTTGAGGACATGCGCTCGTCCAAGTCCTCAGGCTTGATCCAACGAACGGTCTTTTTACCCATTGGGCTCATGACTACTTCTGCATTGTACTCGCCTTCCATACGGTGCTTAAAGACTTCAAATTGGAGTTGTCCCACAGCGCCTAGCATGTACTCGCCTGTTTGGTAATTCTTGTAAAGCTGAATGGCTCCTTCTTGCACCAATTGTTCAATCCCCTTGTGGAAGGATTTTTGTTTCATGACATTCTTAGCAGAAACTTTCATGAAAATCTCAGGTGTAAAGGTTGGCAGTGGTTCAAATTCAAACTTGTTTTTTCCAACCGTCAAGGTGTCTCCAACCTGATAAGTCCCCGTATCATAAACCCCGATGATATCACCTGCAACAGCATTGGTCACATTTTCACGACTTTCCGCCATAAACTGAGTCACATTCGATAGTTTGGCACCCTTACCAGTACGAGGCAGATTGACACTCATACCTCGCTCAAATTCACCCGATACGATACGGACAAAGGCGATACGGTCACGGTGACGAGGATCCATATTAGCTTGGATTTTAAAGACAAATCCTGAGAAATCCTTGTCATAAGGATCCACAATTTCGCCATCTGTTTTCTTGTGTCCATGTGGTTCTGGAGCAAACTTAAGGAAGGTCTCAAGGAAGGTCTGCACTCCAAAGTTAGTGAGGGCTGAACCAAAGAAGACTGGCGTCAGTTCTCCTGCAAGAATAGCTTCTTCTGAAAATTCATTTCCTGCTTCTTGAAGGAGTTCGATATCGTCCTTAACCTGAGCGTAGAAAGGATTACTTCCAAAGAGCTTGTCCCCTTCTTCCAGACTGGCAAAACGCTCATCTCCTTTATAGAGTTCCAAGCGTTGGTTATAGAGGTCATACAAGCCTTCGAAGGCTTTCCCCATCCCGATTGGCCAGTTCATAGGATAGCTCGCAATACCTAGGACTTCTTCCAATTCTTGCAAGAGGTCCAGTGGCTCACGACCATCACGGTCCAGCTTGTTCATAAAGGTAAAGACTGGAATGCCACGGTGCTTCACAACCTCAAACAATTTCTTGGTTTGGGCCTCGATACCCTTGGCAGAGTCCACGACCATGACCGCAGCATCCACCGCCATCAAAGTACGATAGGTATCTTCTGAGAAGTCCTCGTGCCCTGGTGTGTCTAGGATATTGACGCGCTTGCCATCGTAGTCAAACTGCATAACAGATGAAGTGACCGAAATCCCACGTTGTTTCTCAATATCCATCCAGTCAGACTTGGCAAAAGTCCCTGTTTTCTTTCCTTTAACCGTACCAGCCTCACGAATCTCGCCTCCAAAATAGAGCAACTGCTCAGTAATAGTTGTTTTCCCGGCATCCGGGTGGGAGATGATGGCAAAGGTACGGCGTTTCTTGATTTCTTCTTGAATAGTCATAAGTTCTCTTTCTTTGATTTTCTATTTTTAGTTGTTTCAGTAGCTAAGAATGATCTCTACATTGGATTTTACTATTCCTTTCAACTCTCCATTATAGCGGATTTTGGGGAGTTTTTCAATTGCTCATCCGATGAAAAGACAAGCTAGAGTACAGATTGTGCTTGATTTCTCTTTTTCCACCGTTTTTTGAACAAGATATCAAAAAGAACCAGAGCCAGTGAGAGGATGACGGACACAAGAAGGTACTTTATCCATAGAGGAGCATTCGAGATAAATGGTGTATCTCTTAAGAGACCGTAATTTCCACCCGTCACCTGATTAACCCCAACTAGAAAGAGATTGAGAATAAAGGTATAGGCTACAATCATATATTTCTTGAGCAGACTCTTGTCATAGTGATTCATCAAGTAAATCAAGGAATTCACTAGAAGGGCATAGTGCCCAATCAAAAATGAAAAACTGGTAATATGGGGGAAATCATAGGGGTCAAAAACCGGGTAAACCAAAGCAAATACCGCTCCACTTGCTCCTAAGAGAGCAAAATATTGCTTGCTCCGCCATTTATCGGGCAAGAGAATCACCGCAAACATAGCCAAACGGCAATGATAAAATGGAAGGCTATTAGAAAATGGAATCCCAAAGACAACATACCAGCTATATAGGGCTAGTAACTGGAGGATCTGAATCCCCTTAAACAAGCGGACAAATTTCGGATTATTGTGATAAGCAAGTGCTCCATAAATACAAAGCACTAATAGGATCATCATAATCCCATACCAAAAGAGCGAAATGGGAGGAGGAACCGTTTGAGATCTGGTGATAAATTGATGGAACATATTTCTATCCTAACTCTTATTTTTTCTATTCTCTAGTTTAACCATTATAGCGAATTAAAAGCGATTTTTCAATTTCTATTTCTTTTCAGTTTGGCTCCCTTATTTATAGGAAAATATGGTAAAATAGAACAGACTAAAAATCATCATTTCACGAAAGGATGCAAGATGAAAATTACGCAAGAAGAGGTAACACACGTTGCCAATCTTTCAAAATTAAAATTCTCTGAAGAAGAAACTGCTGCCTTTGCGACAACCTTGTCTAAGATTGTAGATATGGTTGAATTGCTAGGCGAAGTCGACACAACTGGTGTCGCACCTACTACGACCATGGCAGACCGCAAGACCGTACTCCGCCCTGATGTGGCCGAAGAGGGAACGGACCGTGACCGCCTGTTTAAAAACGTACCTGAAAAAGAAAACTACTATATCAAGGTACCAGCTATCCTAGACGATGGAGGAGATGCCTAATGACTTTTAATAACAAAACGATTGAAGACTTGCACAACCTCCTTGTCTCTAAGGAGATTTCAGCAACTGAATTGACCCAAGCAACGCTTGAAGATATCAAGTCTCGCGAGACAGCTATCAACGCTTTTGTCACCATCGCTGAAGAGCAAGCCCTTGCTCAAGCTAAAGCCATTGATGAAGCTGGAATTGACGCGGATAATGTCCTTTCAGGAATTCCACTGGCTGTTAAGGATAATATTTCTACTGACGGCATCCTCACAACTGCTGCCTCAAAAATGCTCTACAACTACGAGCCAATCTTTGATGCGACAGCCGTTGCCAATGCCAAAGCTAAGGGTATGATCGTTGTCGGAAAAACCAACATGGACGAGTTTGCCATGGGTGGATCAGGTGAGACTTCCCACTACGGTGCCACTAAAAATGCTTGGGACCACAGCAAGGTTCCTGGTGGTTCATCAAGCGGTTCTGCCGCAGCTGTAGCTTCTGGGCAAGTCCGCTTGTCACTTGGTTCTGATACTGGTGGTTCCATCCGCCAACCTGCTGCCTTCAACGGGATCGTTGGTCTCAAGCCAACCTACGGAACGGTTTCTCGTTTCGGTCTCATTGCCTTCGGTAGCTCATTAGACCAGATTGGACCTTTTGCGCCAACTGTTAAAGAAAATGCCCTCTTGCTTAATGCGATTGCCAGCGAAGATGCCAAAGACTCTACTTCTGCACCTGTTCGTGTAGCAGACTTTACTTCAAAAATCGGTCAAGACATCAAGGGCATGAAAATTGCTTTGCCTAAGGAATACCTTGGTGAAGGGATTGACCCAGAGGTTAAGGAAACAATCTTGAACGCGGCCAAACACTTTGAAAAACTTGGTGCCATCGTCGAAGAAGTTAGCCTTCCTCATTCTAAATACGGTGTTGCCGTTTACTATATCATCGCTTCATCTGAAGCTTCCTCAAACTTGCAACGCTTTGACGGTATCCGTTACGGCTACCGCGCAGAGGATGCGACGAATCTTGATGAAATCTATGTAAACAGCCGTAGCCAAGGTTTCGGTGAAGAAGTAAAACGCCGTATCATGCTAGGTACTTTCAGCCTTTCATCAGGTTACTATGATGCCTACTATAAGAAAGCTGGTCAGGTCCGTACCCTCATCATCCAAGATTTCGAAAAAGTCTTTGCGGATTACGACTTGATTTTGGGACCAACTGCTCCAAGCGTTGCCTATGATTTGGACTCACTCAACCACGACCCAGTTGCCATGTACTTGGCTGACCTTTTGACCATCCCAGTCAACTTAGCAGGTCTCCCAGGAATTTCAATTCCTGCTGGATTCTCTCAAGGTCTACCAGTCGGTCTCCAATTGATCGGTCCTAAGTACTCTGAGGAAACCATTTACCAAGCTGCTGCTGCCTTTGAAGCAACAACAGACTACCACAAACAACAACCCGTGATTTTTGGAGGTGACAACTAATGAACTTTGAAACAGTCATTGGACTTGAAGTCCACGTAGAGCTCAACACCAATTCAAAAATCTTCTCGCCTACATCTGCCCACTTTGGAAATGACCAAAATGCCAACACTAACGTGATTGACTGGTCTTTCCCAGGAGTTCTGCCAGTTCTCAATAAAGGGGTTGTCGATGCCGGTATCAAGGCTGCGCTTGCCCTCAACATGGACATCCACAAGCACATGCACTTTGACCGCAAGAACTACTTCTACCCTGATAATCCAAAAGCCTACCAAATTTCTCAGTTTGATGAGCCAATCGGTTATAACGGCTGGATTGAAGTCGAGCTAGAAGACGGTACAACCAAGAAAATCGGTATCGAACGCGCTCACCTAGAGGAAGACGCTGGTAAAAACACCCACGGTACAGATGGCTACTCTTATGTTGACCTCAACCGCCAAGGGGTGCCATTGATTGAGATTGTATCTGAAGCGGACATGCGTTCCCCAGAAGAAGCCTATGCTTATCTAACAGCCCTAAAGGAAGTTATCCAGTATGCTGGTATTTCTGACGTTAAGATGGAAGAAGGTTCTATGCGTGTGGATGCCAACATCTCCCTTCGTCCTTATGGACAAGAAAAATTCGGTACCAAGACGGAGTTGAAAAACCTCAACTCCTTCTCAAATGTTCGCAAAGGTCTCGAATACGAAGTCCAACGCCAAGCTGAAATCCTTCGTTCAGGTGGTCAAATTCTCCAAGAAACACGCCGTTACGATGAAGCTAACAAGGCAACCATCCTCATGCGTGTCAAAGAAGGTGCTGCAGATTACCGCTACTTCCCAGAACCAGACCTACCACTTTTTGAAATCTCAGATGAGTGGATTGAGGAAATGCGTACTGAATTGCCAGAATTTCCAAAAGAACGCCGTGCGCGCTACATATCTGACCTTGGTTTGTCAGACTATGACGCTAGCCAGTTGACGGCAAACAAAGTCACTTCTGACTTCTTTGAGAAAGCTGTTGCCCTCGGTGGCGATGCCAAACAAGTCTCTAACTGGCTCCAAGGTGAAGTTGCTCAGTTCTTGAACGCTGAAGGCAAGACACTTGAACAAATCGAATTAACACCAGAAAACTTGGTAGAAATGATTGCCATCATCGAAGACGGTACTATCTCTTCCAAGATTGCCAAGAAAGTCTTTGTCCACCTAGCTAAAAACGGCGGTGGAGCGCGTGAATACGTGGAAAAAGCAGGTATGGTGCAAATCTCAGATCCTGATGTTTTGATTCCAATCATCCACCAAGTCTTTGCGGATAACGAAGCTGCCGTTGCCGACTTCAAATCAGGCAAACGCAACGCTGACAAGGCCTTCACAGGATTCCTTATGAAGGCAACTAAAGGCCAAGCCAACCCACAAGTTGCCCTTAAACTGCTTGCACAAGAGTTGGCGAAGTTGAAAGAAAGTGAGTAATTCGCTACTAGTCACCCAGTAGTCTACTCAGCAAGAGAGAAACTACCTTTTCAATCATATAGTTAGGAGACGCATGAAAAAGTTTTACGCTCTTTTAATGACCTGTTTATTACTTGTTTTTCTATCCGTGCCTCAAATCGTTGATGCGGGTGTCGGACATTCCAGAAGTGGAGGGAGTAGTCGCAGTAGCTCCAGAAGTAGCAGCCGCTCAAGTGGAGGTGGAAGTCGTTCTGGCGGATCATCCTACCACTACTACCGTTCTGGATATGGATCATCCTCTGACAGTTCTGCTAGCTCACCCTATCTAGGATTTATGTTCATATTAGTCGGAGGAATCATACTAGTTGTTATCGTCAAATCATTACAGAATAAGTCTGGAGATTCGAGTTCAACCTACACTAATAATGATTATCAAACGCTCCATCGTCGAGTTGAACACAACACACTGGCCATTAGTCGTGTTAAAAATGGGGATCCAAACTTCGACGCTGAGGCCTTCACATCTTGGGTTAAGGAAGTCTACCTTAAATTGCAGGTTGCCTGGACTGAGAAAAATTGGAACTCTGTCCGTGCTTTAGAAAGTACCAGCCTCTACTCTCAACACAGTACCCAACTCGAAGACCATATTCGAGCTAAAACAACTAATGTTTTAGAGAAAGTTTGTATCGAAAATGTTCGCATCAAGGAATTCATTGAAAATCCTGACGGAAACGATACCTTAGTGGTGATCCTGTCATCTACCTTGCGGGACTATGTCATTGACGATGAGACTCGCCGTGTCATTGAAGGAGACCCTAAAAAAGATCTCTTCACCGTGTATCAATTGAACTTTATCCGTCAACACGGTAGCCAAACGCAAGCAGTCAATCCAGACCAAGTTGTGAGCGACCACTGTCCAAACTGTGGCGCCCCATTGAAAATCTCTGCAGTTAGCGAGTGCGACTACTGTGGTGCTAATCTTTCTCGCAGTCCAAACCAATGGGTACTCGATACCTATGATGTTGTGGATGAAGACGAATTATATAATTAGGAGGAATTATGGGATTTATACGTGCAGCCTTATCAGCAGGCTTAAATAGTTTTAATGATAGTAAATTCAAGGAAGCCATTGTCCTTCCAGATAATGTCTCTGGCGACGCCTTGGCCGTCAAGGGTCAATTACTCACTAAAGACCCAGATGGACGTTCTCGTCACAGCAATCAAAACACAGGCCTCTTGTCAGATGGCAGTGTGGTTATCGTTCCTCAAGGTTATACCGCTGTTTTGGTAAACAACGGTACCTTCCTTGGTGAGGTCCTCGAAGCTGGTAGCCACGAATGGCAAGCTGGTGATAATGCCTGGCTCCTTGAAAAAGGTGGTTTAAAGGGCACTTGGGAAAACTTTAAAAACCGTTTCTCTTTTGGTGGACAAGTCATCACCCAACAAGAAATTATCTTTATCCGCATGCAACCCATCGCGGGCAATAAGTTCGGCACACAAAATGCGGTAGAATATTTCAGTGAACGATACCAACAACTGCTCAACATCCGTTTCTATGGCTTGTTTGATGTAAAAATAGCAGATCCAGTCCTCTTCTACGTGAGTTCTGTTAGCCGTCAAATTACTGACGGACAGCCATTTACTCTCCAAGATGTAGCTCAAGGAACGCTCCGTCAAAATATCGCACCGAAAATCGCGATTGCCATTGCCAAATACACCAACGAAAACAAGGTTGATATCTATAGCCTCAATGCCAATCAAGACACCTTTAACGAACTCGCTAAACAAGAGGTCAACAAGGTTTGGACAGGTCTCTACGGGATTGAAGCAACTAACATCTTGCTTGAAGACCTCAGCTACGACCAAGAAAGTCTTGATATCGTTCGCAAGCTTGATAGTGAGCTCGTGGCAATGAAGTACAACACGATTGAAATCGAAGAACGCCGTGCTCGTAACGAAGCGCTTATTGCTGCAGCTGCCAACGAAGGGAATGGCAATGGGATGAACATGTTTATGGGCATGAATCTTGGCCAAACTCTCGGTGGTCAACTAAGCCAACAAGTTCAAAATCAAGCACCGGCTCAAAACACTGGGCAAACTGCCAGCAAGAATTTTTACATCGAAGTCGATGGAAAATACGTTCTCGTTACTAAAGACGAAGATGGAAATATCGTACCAGTCAACTAATTAAGCTCCTTCTGACATTTGAGTAATGTTGTCTTTTATGGTACAATAAAGAGTAAATTATTTATTAAAGAGGTAAAAACATGATTGAAGCAAGTAAATTAAAGGCTGGTATGACCTTTGAAACAGCTGACGGAAAATTGATCCGCGTTTTGGAAGCTAGCCACCACAAACCAGGTAAAGGAAACACAATCATGCGTATGAAATTACGTGATGTCCGTACTGGTTCTACATTTGACACAAGCTACCGTCCAGAGGAAAAATTTGAACAAGCTATCATCGAGACTGTCCCAGCTCAATACTTGTACAAAATGGATGACACAGCCTACTTCATGAATACAGAAACTTACGACCAATACGAAATCCCTGTAGTCAACGTTGAAAACGAATTGCTTTACATCCTTGAAAACTCAGATGTGAAGATCCAATTCTACGGAACTGAAGTGATTGGTGTCACCGTTCCTACTACTGTTGAATTGACAGTTGCAGAAACTCAACCATCTATCAAAGGTGCTACTGTTACAGGTTCTGGTAAACCAGCAACGATGGAAACTGGACTTGTCGTAAACGTTCCAGACTTCATCGAAGCAGGACAAAAACTCGTTATCAACACTGCAGAAGGAACTTACGTTTCTCGTGCCTAATCTCTAGAAAGAGGTCATTCTATGGGAATTGAAGAACAACTTGGCGAAATCGTTATCGCCCCACGTGTACTTGAAAAAATCATTGCTATTGCTACTGCAAAAGTAGAGGGTGTTCACTCTTTTTCAAACAAATCAGTATCTGATACCCTTTCAAAACTTTCACTCGGCCGTGGCGTTTATCTAAAAAACGTGGACGAAGAACTCACAGCTGATATCTACCTCTACCTAGAGTACGGAGTAAAAGTTCCTAAGGTAGCGGTTGCTATCCAAAAAGCTGTCAAAGATGCCGTCCGCAATATGGCTGATGTAGAACTCGCTGCTATCAATATTCACGTTGCAGGTATCGTTCCAGATAAAACACCAAAACCAGAATTGAAAGATCTATTTGACGAGGACTTCCTCAATGACTAGTCCACTATTAGAATCTAGACGCCAACTCCGTAAATGCGCATTTCAAGCTCTCATGAGCCTTGAGTTCGGTACGGATGTCGAAACTGCTTGTCGTTTCGCCTATACTCATGATCGTGAAGATACGGATGTGCAACTTCCAGCCTTTTTGACAGAGCTAGTTTCTGGTGTTCAGGCTAAAAAGGAAGAACTAGACAAGCAAATCACACAGCATTTAAAAGCAGGTTGGACCATCGAGCGTTTAACACTCGTGGAGAGAAACCTCCTTCGCTTGGGAGTCTTTGAAATCACTTCATTTGACACCCCTCAGTTGGTTGCTGTCAATGAAGCTATTGAGCTTGCAAAGGACTTCTCAGATCAAAAATCTGCCCGTTTTATCAACGGACTGCTCAGCCAGTTTGTAACAGAAGAACAGTAAATAGAAAAAAGTGTTTGATAATTGTCAAACACTTTTTTCTTTGTCTCCACTATCTAAAAAAGTGGTAATAGACATAATTATAAACAAAAATCCAGATGGGTTTTGCATAAATAAGAAAGTTGAAAAAACTATGGCACAGGATGGTAATTTTTAAGTTCCTTGTCCAACGGTAGACAAGGGCATAGAAGAGACCGCCTAAACTATAAATAATCAAACTGATAGGATCTCGGTGAGTTAGGATCAAATGACTAAGTCCAAATATAAGAGCAGATAGGATAACATCCAGATAGTACTTGGACTGGGGGAAAAAGGTATTCATAAAGTACCCTCTATGAATCAGTTCCTCTAATATAGGTGCGACGACTACTGTTAAACTAAAACTGAGAACAGTTGATAGAAAAGTTGGTTGCCCATTGGAGTATAGAATCGAAAGAAGGTCTTGAAAGATATACTTGTTATCAATTAGGTGATGAAACTGTAACTGAAAAGCATCCACCAATTGACGATCAAAATAAGTAGCCACTAGAGCAACTACAAGGTAAAAGAATCTTGACTTCTTTGAACCCTTTTTTTCAAAAATATAGAGCATATCTTTCTTTTTGAGCCAGTAGATAAATAATAGCAAAAGAGCTATTACTTCAACTGTTAAAAAGATAGAATAGCCATCTATCCCCCATCCTAAAAACTTAGTTAGATGCATAATCCCTAACTCTGGTAGGTAAATCGATAGAAATACCAGTGATGTATAGACTCCCAAATGCCCTAGTTTTTTCATACTTACCCCTTTAATTTATCAATAGCTAATACCATAAGCACGTCTAGTCGCATGATTCAGTATTGTACTCCATTCTGTCGCCAAACTATATGCATATGGCGAAGGCCAATGTCTATCATAAACTAACCAAATCATGCCACCACCTGAAACTTGCTCTAAGTCCTCAGATAAAAGAACTGTAAATGTTTTTGTACCTGTCCTATCAAGTAGCTCCTTAAAATAAATTTTTGTCAGTTTACATCTACAGTATACATCTTTTTGTCTATTTTATAGCCTATCTCCTCAACTGTCAATTTTTCACCCTAAATGGTAGCTTTACTCATTGAGAAATAAGAAATTGATAAAAGAGATTTCTCTATCTTCCCATTAAATTAGAAAAAGTGTTTGACAATTATCAAACACTTTTTCTTTACTTCCTACTATCTAAAAATCAAATAATAAATATAAAATAAGATTGACGGAGCATAGGGAATTGCATTATAGAAACTATGACAAAAAATGGTAAACCGAAGACTACCCGTAACTCGATAAGCGACTGCAAATAGAAGACCAAGAATACTATACATTAGGAGACTGATGGGGTCACGATGAGATAGAACTAAGTGACTAAGCCCGAAGATGAAAGAAGACAAAATCACATCCAAATAAAACTCCGACTTCGGAAAGAAGGTATTCATAAAATAACCTCTATAGATTGTCTCCTCAACAACAGGTACAATCGAAATGTTAAAGATTAAAAATATAAGACTTGATAGAGTCGTTTCTCTTCCGTTTGAGTAAAGTTCTGAAAGAAGGTCTTGGAAAATAAAGCTATTGTCAATCAATCGAATATTCTGCATTCTAAATCCATTTAGAAAAGAATAGATAAGAAAGCAAGCCACTAAGAAAGCGAGATAAGACCAGCGCCAACCCTTTTTCTCGAAGATAAAGAGCATCTTCTTCTTTTTCAACCACAAAACGAATAAAAAGAAAATAAGCAACACTTCTCCAACTAGGAAGATTATATAGCTGTCCATTCCTAAACCAAAGGTCCTAGCTAGAGTTATAGCCCCTAATGGCGTTAAATAAATGTACAGGAACATTAAAATCATACAGATTCCTAAATGTATTGTCTTTTTCATTCTTTCTCTCCTAATGGTAAACTCTCTATTAGGGCAATATAGAGGATATACCATTGATTATTTTCTTATTTATCTAGAGTATTCATATTTATCCATGCTCTATTATCAAAATAGCTAGAACAAATTGTTCTAGCTTTTAAATTTTCTTAGTATTTTCTAAAGCGTTGGTAACGTTCTTCGATAAGTTGGTCGAGTGGTAGTTCTTGCAACCTATCTAGTTCTGCACGCAATTCATTTTTAACGCAACTTAGCAGTTCTTTACTTGACAGCCCTGCTTCTGAGATTACCTTGTCTACGATTCCCATTTCTAGGAGTTCATGTGAAGTGATTTTCATCAACTCCGCCGCTTCCATAGCACGACTTCCATCCTTCCAAAGGATAGAGGCAAATCCTTCCGGGCTAAGTACGGCGTAGATTGAGTTTTCTAACATCCAGACACGGTTAGCTGCGGCTAGAGCTAGGGCCCCACCAGATCCACCTTCACCGATAATAATCGCGATGATTGGAACCTTGAGATCACTCATTTCCATCAGGTTTCGGGCGATTGCTTCACCTTGTCCACGTTCCTCGGCTCCAACACCTGGGTAAGCACCCGCCGTATTGATAAAGGTCACAACTGGACGACCAAACTTTTCTGCCTGTTTCATCAGGCGCAAGGCCTTACGATAGCCTTCTGGATGAGGTTGCCCAAAATTTCGTTTGAGATTATCATGAAGACTCTTTCCCTTTTGGATACCAACGACAGTCACTGCTTGATCACCTAACCAGCCAATTCCACCGATAACCGCACCATCATCGCGGAAAGAGCGATCTCCATGCAATTCGATAAACTCGTCAAAGATTCCATTGGCAAAATCAAGTGCAGTCAAGCGACTCTGCTCGCGTGCCTCTCTGACTATTTTTGCAATATTCATCCGCGACTTCCTCCATGCAATCTCACTAATTTAGCAATTGTTTCAGGCAATTCTCTCCGTTTGACAATTGCATCAACAAATCCATGTTCAAGCAGAAATTCTGCCTTTTGGAAGTCATCCGGCAAGGTCTCACGAACTGTATTTTCGATAACACGACGTCCAGCAAAACCAACCAAACTCTGTGGCTCCGCTAGGATAATATCACCTTCCATAGCAAAAGAAGCGGTCACCCCACCTGTTGTCGGATCGGTTAAAATAGTTAGGTAAAAAAGTCCTGCCTTGGAATGGCGTTGAACTGCCGCAGAAATCTTAGCCATCTGCATCAAGCTCATGATTCCTTCTTGCATACGGGCTCCACCAGAAGCTGTGAAGAGAACGACTGGCAAGTTTTCTACCGTTGCATACTCAAACAAGCGCGTGATTTTTTCACCCACAACGGTTCCCATAGAAGCCATGATAAAGTTTGAATCCATGATCCCAAGGGCAACTTTTTGTCCCTTGATGCTAGCTGTACCAGTTAGTACGGCTTCATCCAAACCTGTCTTTTCACGCATTGTTGCAAGTTTTTTCTGATAGCCAGGAAAGTTTAATGGATCTTGAGTTTCAATACCTGTAAACATCTCCACAAAGCTACCAGAATCAACTGTTAGAGCCAGGCGCTCTTGGGCTGAAATACGGAAAGTATAGCTACAATGGGGACAAATGCGCTCACTCCCAAGGTCCTTTTGATAAATGGTGTGTTTACATCCAGGACACTTTGAGAAGAGTTCATCAGGCACCTCCGGCTTGGCTTGTGGTGCCTGCCTTACGGATCGATTAGGATTGATCCGAATATACTTATCCTTTTTACTAAATAGAGCCATAAATCCCCCTTTTAGTTCTCATACTGTTTGAAAGTCTATTCTTTTTCTTGGTATTGTGGCAAGAAAGTTTCCATCAAGAAGGAAGTATCGTAGTCACCAGCGATAACTCGGCGGTCTGAAATCAGATCCAACTGGAAGTCTGCATTGGTTTGCACTCCTTCAATATCAAGTTCATAAAGTGCCCGTTGCATCTTCATAAGAGCATCAAAACGATTCTCCCCATGAACAATGATTTTAGCAATCATACTATCATAGTAAGGGGGAATGGTATAACCTGGATAAACTGCTGAGTCCACGCGCAAGCCAACTCCACCACTTGGTAGATAGAGATTGGTAATTTTCCCTGGGCTTGGAGCAAAGTTAAATGCTGGATTTTCTGCATTGATCCGGCACTCGATAGCGTGACCTCGTAGGACAATATCTTCTTGTTTGAAAGGTAAAGGTTGACCGGCCGCAATGCGAATCTGTTCCTTCACGATATCAACACCTGAAACAAACTCTGTGACTGGGTGCTCCACTTGCACACGAGTATTCATTTCCATGAAGTAGAAATTGCCACTGGCTTCATCGAGAAGAAATTCAATCGTCCCTGCATTTTCATAGCCTACAGACTCTGCTGCACGAACGGCTGCAGCACCAATTTCATGACGAAGAGTTTTGCCAATCGCAATGGATGGACTTTCTTCTAAGACCTTTTGGTTATTCCGTTGAAGTGAACAGTCCCGTTCACCAAGATGGACAACATGACCCTCTTGGTCCGCAAGAATCTGAACTTCGATATGGCGAGCTGGATAAATCACACGCTCAAGATACATTGCGCCATTTCCAAAATTGGCCTTAGCTTCACTGGATGCTGTTTCAAAGGCTGCGACCAAGTCTTCTGCCTTTTCAACCTTACGAATCCCTTTTCCACCACCACCTGCTGATGCCTTAAGCATGACTGGATAGCCAATTTTTTCTGCAACTGCAAGCGCCTCTTCAGCCGTGTGAACTTCACCATCAGATCCTGGGATAACTGGAACCCCAGCCTTGATCATTTGCTCACGCGCATTGATCTTATCTCCCATGGTATCCATCACAGCACCAGAAGGGCCGATGAACTTAATTCCCACTTCATCACACATCGTGGCAAACTTGGAGTTTTCGCTAAGAAATCCAAAACCTGGATGGATGGCTTCTGCTTCTGTCAAGACTGCAGCAGACAAAATCGCATTGATATTGAGATAAGACTCTGTCGCCTTACCAGGTCCGATACAGATAGCTTCATCCGCTAGGAGTGTGTGAAGGGCTTCCTTATCAGCAGTTGAATAAACTGCCACGGTCGCAATGCCCAATTCACGCGCAGCTCGAATAATGCGAACCGCAATCTCACCACGGTTGGCAATCAAAATTTTACGAAACATGGAGAACCTCCTTAGTTTCCAATTGCAAAGGTAAGAGTACCACTCGCTGCAAGCTTACCATCTACTTCAGCCTTTGCTTCAACCACAGCAATCGTACCACGACGTTTAACAAAAGTAGCCGTCATGACTAATTGGTCACCTGGTACAACTTGCTTCTTGAACTTAACCTTGTCCATGCCAGCGTAGAAGACCAGTTTCCCTTTATTTTCAGGTTTGGACAATTCCAAGACACCAGCAGTCTGAGCCAAGGCCTCCATGATAAGAACACCTGGCATGACTGGGTATTGAGGAAAATGACCATTGAAGAAAGGTTCGTTGATGGTCACATTTTTAATGGCAACAATGGTATCTTCGCTCACTTCCAAGACACGATCCACTAGGAGCATGGGGTAGCGATGGGGTAGAGCTTCTTTGATTCCTTGAATATCGATCATTTGATACGTACCAATCCTTTACCGAACTCAACCATTTCTTCATTTGAAACGAGAATTTCTGTCACCACACCATCTTTAGGTGCAGGGATTTCATTCATGACTTTCATGGCTTCGATGATCACCAAAGTCTGACCTTTTTTAACACTGTCTCCGACTGTGACAAAGGCAGGTTTATCTGGTCCAGCAGCCAAGTAAGCCACCCCTACAAGTGGACTTTCAACGACATCACCCGCTGGAGCAACCGTCGTTTCAGCTGGTGCTGGAGCTTCTTCCACTGCACTCTCAACTGGAGTTGAAGGGGCCGAAACTACTGGACTTGCAGCTACTGCAGCTGGCGCTGGAACAACTTGAGCTGGTACTTCAGAAGCCATTCTTGCTTCATTCTTACTGAACTGCAATTCGTCCGTTCCATTTTTATAAGAAAATTCTCTCAAACTTGATTGGTCAAATTGAGCCATCAAGTCCTTGATCTCATTTAAATTCATAATTATTTATTCTCCCAACGTTTGAAAGCAAGAACCGCATTGTGTCCACCAAAACCAAAAGTGTTTGAAATAGCATAAGGGATTTCTTGCTCCAATCCTTGTCCATAAACGACATTCGCTTCGATATAGTCTGACAACTCACTTGTTCCAGCTGTCATTGGTACATAGTTATGACGCATAGCTTCGATGGTAGCGATGGCTTCCACTGCCCCTGCAGCACCAAGCAAGTGTCCTGTAAAGGACTTGGTTGAAGATACAGGTACTTCTTTACCAAGGACAGCTACGATCGCACCACTTTCTCCTTTTTCATTAGCAGGAGTTGAAGTTCCGTGGGCGTTGACGTAAGCCACTTGCTCTGGAGAAATTTCTGCTTCTTCCAAAGCCAACTTCATAGCCTTAATCGCACCTTGACCCTCTGGATGAGGTGAAGTCATATGGTAAGCATCACAGGTATTACCGTAGCCAACTACTTCAGCCAAGATAGTTGCACCACGTTTTTCAGCATGTTCAAGGCTTTCAAGAACCAACATTCCTGAACCTTCTCCCATCACAAATCCGTTACGATCTTTGTCAAATGGGATAGAAGCACGAGCTGGATCTTCTGTAGTTGATAGGGCTGTCAAAGCTTGGAATCCAGCAATGGCAAAAGGAGTGATTGATGATTCTGATCCACCAACTAGCATGACATCTTGGAAACCAAACTTGATTGAACGGAAGGCATCCCCAATGGCATCGTTTGATGAGGCACAGGCTGTATTGATTGATTTACAGATACCGTTTGCTCCGAAACGCATAGCAACATTTCCTGAAGCCATATTTGGCAAGGCTTTTGGAAGTGTCATTGGTTTAACGCGTTTTGGACCTTTGTCATGAAGACGGATAACTTGATCTTCGATTTCTTTAATTCCCCCAATACCAGAAGCCACGATGACACCAAAGCGATCTTTATCAATTGCTTCTACATCAAGATTTGCATTTGTCACCGCTTCTTGAGCCGCATACAAGGCATACAAAGAATAGTTGTCAAAACGGTTGGTATCTTTTTTAACAAAGTATTTATCAAATGGGAAATCTTGAACTTCTGCCGCATTGTGCACAGCAAATTCACTGTGGTCAAACTTAGTGATTTCTCCAATTCCAATCTTCCCAGTTTGCAAACTGTTCCAAAATTCTTCTGGAGTATTTCCGATAGGAGAGGTCAATCCGTAACCTGTTACTACAACTCGATTTAGTTTCATCTGTCTTACCTATATCTTTCCTTATTTTTTTACATGCTAAGTCCGCCATCAACAGCGAGAACTTGTCCCGTCAAATAATCCTGTCCGGCCAGGAACACTGTAGCATCTGCGATATGTTCTGCTTGACCAAACTGTTTCATTGGGATTTGTGCCAATGTCGCTTCCTTGACCTTATCAGACAAAACAGCTGTCATATCTGACTCGATCATTCCTGGTGCAAGAGCATTTACGCGCACATTACGATTGGCAACTTCACGTGCTACTGACTTGGTAAACCCAATCAAACCCGCTTTAGAAGCCGCATAGTTGGCTTGTCCGATATTTCCCATCAAACCGACCACACTGGACATATTGATAATCGCACCTTCACGTGACTTGATCATCTGTTTCAAGACTGCTTGAGTCATGTTAAAGGCACCTGTCAAGTTGATCTTAATCACTTTTTCAAAGTCTTCCTCGGTCATCTTAAGCATGAGAGTATCCTGAGTAATCCCAGCATTGTTGACCAAGACATCGACAGAACCGAGTTCTGCAATTGCTTGATCTACCATACGCTTGGCATCTGCAAAGTCTGAAACATCACCTGAGATCGGTACTACTTTGACACCGTAGTTTGAAAACTCAGCCAGCAATTCTTCTGAGATTGCTCCACGACCATTCAAAACTACATTAGCGCCTAGTTGAGCAAATTTGTGAGCAATGGCAAGTCCGATACCACGACTTGAACCTGTTACAAAGACATTTTTGTTTGTAAGTTGCATTCTATTTCTCCTATTTCCTGTTGTATTTTGTGGGAGAAGGGACCATTAGTTTCCTAACAAAGCATCCAAGCTTGCTTGGTCTTCAACGTTAGCTAGCTGAGCTGTTTTATCGATTTTTTTGACAAAGCCTGATAGGACCTTACCCGGACCAATTTCAATAAAGTTGGTTACCCCAGCATCCTGCATCACAGCAATACTTTCATAAAAACGAACAGGTTCTTTGACCTGACGCGTCAAAAGCTCTTGGATTCGACCTTTTTCCATAACAGCAGCTTCCGTATTTCCGACTAGTGGGCAGGTAAAGTCAGAGAAATTCACTCCTTCAAGAGCTCCAGCTAGTTGCTGACTGGCTGGCTCAAGCAGAGCTGTATGGAAAGGACCAGATACATTTAAAGGAATCAGTCGTTTTGCTCCTACTTCCTGCAAGAGTTCAACTGCGCGGTCAACCGCAGCCACCTCACCACCGATAACGATTTGGCTTGGGGTGTTGTAGTTAGCTGGAGTCACTACTCCAACTTTAGAGGCTGTTTCACAAGCTTCCTCAATCACTTCAACTGGAGTATTAAGAACGGCAACCATCTTTCCAGAGCCTGCAGGTGCAGCCTCTTCCATATAAGCACCACGCTTAGCAACCAAGGCAACTGCATCCTCGAAGTCCAAGGCACCACTTGCTACAAGAGCAGAATATTCCCCAAGAGACAATCCTGCTACCATATCTGGCAGATAGCCCTTTTCTTTCAATAGACGGTAGATGGCAACCGAAGTCGCTAAAATAGCAGGTTGCGTATAGCGGGTCTGGTTTAACTTAGTTTCGTCCGTATCGATCAAGTCACGAAGATCATAACCCAGTACTTGACTGGCTTGATCAATGGTTTCCTTGACGATAGGATAGTGGTCATAGAGGTCTCGTCCCATTCCAAGATATTGAGCACCTTGACCGGCAAATAGAAAGGCTGTTTTAGTCATTTCTTACAACTCCTGCCCAACGAGAGGCTTCTTCCTGAATTTTCTTGGCAGCGCCATGATATAGATCTTTTAGGATTTCTTCGACGGTTTCTTCTTTAGAGACCAAACCAGCAATCTGACCCGCCATAACGGATCCACCTTCTACATCTCCATGAACAACGGCTTTAGCAAGAGCACCAGCTCCCATTTGCTCAAAGATTTCTAAATCTGGATTTTCTTGTTTAAAGGCATCCTTTTCAGCCTGTTCAAAGTCACGTGTCAACTGGTTTTTAATGGCGCGAACAGCATGTCCAAAATGTTGAGCTGAAATAGTCGTATCGATATCACGTGCTTTTAAGATTTTTTCCTTGTATTTTGGATGGGCGTTAGATTCCTTGGCTACTACGAAACGCGTACCAACTTGAACAGCCTCTGCACCAAGCATAAAGCCTGCAGCGACACCTTCACCGTCCGCAATTCCTCCAGCTGCGATAACCGGAATTGAAACAGCTGCAGCAACTTGGCGAACCAAGGTCATCGTCGTTAATTTACCAATATGTCCACCGGCTTCCATTCCCTCTGCAATAACCGCATCTGCACCAATTTTTTCCATGCGTTTTGCCAAAGCAACACTTGGAACAACAGGAATAACTGTAATTCCTGCATCATGGAAACGAGTCATGTATTTACTTGGATTTCCTGCACCAGTTGTCACCACCTTGACCCCTTCTTCAATCACGAGATCAACGATGTCTTCTACAAAAGGTGACAAGAGCATGATGTTGACACCAAAAGGTTTGTCCGTAAGTGATTTGATTTTATCGATATTAGCCTTCACAACCTCTTTAGGTGCATTCCCACCACCGATGATTCCTAGACCACCAGCTTTTGATACTGCACCAGCCAAGTCACCATCCGCAACCCAGGCCATTCCTCCTTGAAAAATAGGATAATCAATGTTCAATAATTCTGTAATACGTGTTTTCATAGTGCCTCCATCATTCCTTGCTTACGTAATAGTTCGATGAGTTTATCGTTTGAGTTTCAAACTATTACCTAAACAAGAGGGAGTGGGTTTCCCCTACTCCTTCTAGTAATATGTTAATTATTTTGTTTGCTCTTCAACGTAGGCAACCAAGTCACCAACTGTTTTCAAGTTATCTTCTGCTTCGATTTGGATATCGAAAGCATCTTCGATTTCAGAGATTACTTGGAACAAGTCCAATGAATCTGCATCCAAATCATCAAAAGTAGATTCAAGTGTTACTTCTGATGCGTCTTTCCCAAGTTCTTCAACGATAATTTCTTGTACTTTTTCAAATACTGCCATGATAGGACTCCTTTAAAATATAAAAATTTTATAACTATGTGTTTACCACATGATTACCTAGATTGTAAGAACGAGTGTGCCCCATGTCAAACCTCCACCGAAGCCCGATAGGAGAATCGTCTGGCTACCATCTAAACGAATCATGCCATTCTCCACACACTCTGAGAGCAAAATCGGGATACTTGCTGCACTGGTATTTCCATACTCCATCATATTGGCAGGAAGCTTGTCTCGGTCTACGCCGATCTTCTTAGCCATCTTATCCAAAATGCGGATATTTGCCTGATGAAGCAATAGATAATCCAATTCCGATGCTGCGATTGGACCATTTTCAATGGTTTCTTTGATCGATCTAGCAACATCACGATTTGCAAAATCAAAAACTGCTCGTCCATCCATCTTCAAAAAAGCAGGAACTGCTTCTTGATCCGAGAAAGGAGAAGCCAAAGCCGTTTGACCATAGGTCAAACACTCGCTCCGAGAGCCATCTGTATAGAGACTTTCCACAAGGAAGTGCCGTGTTTCGCTCGCTTCCAAGAGAACCCCACCAGCTCCATCTCCAAAGAGAACAGCTGTCGAACGATCTGACCAATCAACTGCCTTGGATAAGGTTTCAGCCCCGATAACAATCCCTTTTTTGAACTGTCCAGAACTTAAAAACTTTTCTGCAGTTGAGAGAGCGAATACAAAGCCACTGCAAGCTGCTGTCAGATCAAAGGCGAAAGCTCTGTGCGCTCCGATATTTGCCTGAACTCGAGCTGCTGTGGAAGGCATCATCGAGTCTGGGGTAATCGTCGCTACAATGATAAAATCAATCTGATCCGCTGTTAAGCTCCCTTTAGCCAGCAAGCTCTTAGCAACTTCTGTCGCCAAGTCACTTGTAGACTCTGTTTTTGAAATATGTCTCTGTTTAATTCCTGTCCGACTTGAAATCCACTCATCGCTTGTGTCCATGATTTGGGCTAAGTCATGATTAGTGACCACTTGCTCTGGAACATAATGAGCAACCTGGCTTATCTTTGCAAAAGCCATTATTTCAAATCCTCCAAAAATTGATAAAGTTTCGTTAAGCCTCTGCCCATGACTTCTTTTTCCTCAGGGCTCATGCCATCGATGATTTTTTCGACCATAGCCTTGTGGAATCGTTTATGAAGGCGGTGAACCAAACGACCTTTCTTTGTCAAATGCAGATAGACCACTCGACGGTCTTGGTCAGAACGAATACGCTCAATATAACCTTTTCTCTCCAGGTTATTCAAACTCGTCGTCACTGTTCCAAGAGTTACCATCAGTTCTTTGGAAACCTTACTTGGCGTTGCCTCCGGGAACTTCCCAATCACATCGATCGTGTGCATTTCTTTGATGGAGATGTCTTTGAATCGACTACCTCGTAAGCTAACCTCCTCAATCACAAGGACGTTATTAAAAATAGATGTTAGATAATCATTTACTTGTTGGTAGTCCAAATCGTTTCCCTCCCCCTCAAAAAACTTTTACAATCAAAACATTTGATAAAAGAAGTATAACAAACTTCAAAAAATTGTGCAAGTATTTTTTCACATTCCTGTAAATTTTGGTCTTCTTCTTTCAGAATGCGCTCGAACCCCTTCTTTGAAATCTTCAGTTAGAGATAACGATTCTTGTAGTTTCAATTCTAATTCGGCATAATTCTGCCAATCCTTGAATTGACTTTCCCAAACTAACTTTTTAATCGCTGCGTATGAGTTTGCTGAACCTCTTCTTAATTTTTTCAGAACTTGTTCTCTTGTTTTTTCTAATTTGTCAACTTCACAAACACGGTATACCACGCCCCATTCTAGCGCTTTTTCAGCAGTCAAAGCTTCACCTGTCATGGCAAGTTGTGCAGCCCGTGTTACCCCGATACTACGACTCAAGAGATGAATCCCACCAGCGTCTGGCGCCAATCCAACTCCGACAAAGGCTTGAATGAATTTTGCCTTGTCAGTCGCTAAACAGAAATCAACTGCTACTGCCATATTTGCTGCAGCACCAGCAACCGCTCCATCTACCTCCATCAAAACAGGTTTAGGAATTTGCTTGATTTTAAAAGAAATTGTATTGACTAATTCTGCAATCTTATTCAAAGAAGGGATATCATCTTCGTCTACTGCGCGTTTCATCTCAACCAAGTCTCCTCCAACTGAAAAGACCTTCCCATTCGCATTAATCAAGATGAACTGCACAGCTTGATCCTGCTCCGCTAGAGTCAAAGCTTCTAAAATTTCCTCACACATTGGGATATGGAAACCATTTGCCACTTCGGGACGATTCAAAGTAATGATAGCCAGATCATCTACGATCTGATATAAGATATGATTCATAGCTTCTCCTTTTATTTTGTAAGGCAATAAAATTGTTTTATCATCAAAGTATACCTTTTTTTGGATAAAGAGGCAAGGAAAAACTAAAGGAAAGTGTCTCAGCTGATTATTTACCCATCATTTATGAGTGTGAGTAAAATTTGACACTCTTACTTTTAAATCGTTATCGCTTTTCAAAATAAGTTAGTGTTTTCTTCTATTATAATAGGAAGTTATTTTCTTCATTGAAAAATGCCCCTCTTTCTGCTATAATCGTATAAAATACTTACTTGAGGAGTCCTTATGAAGGTTGTAAAATTTGGCGGAAGCTCGCTTGCCTCTGCTGGTCAGTTAGAAAAAGTTTTAAATATCGTTAAAAGTGATAAAGAGCGCCGTTTTGTAGTCGTTTCTGCACCCGGAAAACGCAATGCTGAAGATACCAAGGTAACCGATGCCTTGATCAAATACTATCGTGACTATGTGGCTGGAAATGACATCAGTGCTAGCCAAAGCTGGATCATTGACCGTTATGCCGCTATGGTTAGTGAACTTGGGTTAAAACCTGCTGTTTTAGAAAAAATCTCTAAAAGTATTCGGGCCTTGGCAACTCTTCCTATAGAGGACAATGAATTTCTCTATGATACCTTCCTAGCGGCTGGAGAAAATAACAATGCCAAATTGATTGCAGCCTACTTTAACCAAAACGGCATTGATGCACGCTATGTTCACCCAAGAGAAGCTGGAATTGTTGTCACAAGTGAACCAGGAAACGCACGCATCATTCCATCTAGTTATGACAAGATTGAAGGCTTGGCTGATAGCAACGAAGTCCTTGTCATCCCTGGTTTCTTTGGTGTGACTAAGGAAAATCAAATCTGTACTTTTTCACGTGGAGGTTCAGATATCACAGGTTCTATCATTGCAGCAGGTGTTAAGGCTGATCTCTATGAGAACTTTACAGACGTAGATGGTATCTTTGCTGCCCATCCTGGTATTATCCACCAACCACACTCCATTCCTGAATTAACCTACCGTGAAATGCGTGAGTTGGCTTACGCTGGATTTTCAGTCCTTCATGACGAAGCCCTTCTTCCTGCCTACCGAGGAAAAATTCCTCTTGTCATCAAGAATACCAACAACCCTGACCACCCAGGAACACGCATTGTTTTAGAACACAGTAGTGATAAATTCCCAGTAGTAGGGATTGCAGGTGACTCAGGATTCGTCAGCATCAACATGTCTAAATACCTCATGAACCGCGAAGTCGGGTTTGGTCGCAAGGTTCTGCAAATCCTTGAGGACCTCAATATCGGTTGGGAACACATGCCTACAGGTATCGACGATCTTTCAATCATCCTCCGCTCCCGTGAATTGACTCCTATCAAAGAAGAAGAAATTCTACGTCAACTCGTTCAAAAAGCTGAAGTTGACCATGCTGAAATCGAACATGACCTTTCCATCATTATGATTGTCGGAGAAAAGATGAAGAGTCATATCGGGGTAACTGCTACTGCAACACGGGCTTTGTCTGAGAATAAAATCAACATCCAGATGATGTCCCAAGGTTCAAGTGAAGTTTCCATCATGTTTGTTGTCAATAAAGAGCAAGAAAAAGCAGCTATCAAGGCTCTCTATCATGCCTTTTTCGGTGAAAGTAAGGAAGACTAATCATGGCCCAATCACTCAATCAAGTCATTGACCTCCAAACCACTGGGACATCTTACCTCTCTATCTCTGGAAAGGTTGGAAAATTTCTAGTCGGGGATCAAGCCTTAGAGTTTTATCCTGATGTCAATGTCGAACAATATATCCAAATCCCCTGGTCCAGCATTCAGCAAATCGGAGCCAACGTAAGTGGTCGCAAGATCAGCCGCCACTTTGAAGTCTTCACTGATCAAGGAAAATTCCTCTTTGCTTCCAAAGACTCTGGTGCTATCCTCAAAATCGCTCGGGAAAAATTAGGAAACGACAAGGTCGTGAAACTTCCGACTCTACTCCAGACCATTGGTCAAAAATTCAAAAATCTATTTGCAAAAAAGTAGAAACTTTAGTATAATCATAGCAACGGATAAGTAGGTTATCCTCTTCTTTCAGAAAGTCTGCGGGTGCTGCGAGCAGATAGGAGGGATAGGTGAAATTCTACCGTTGTTCACAATTACATATACAATCAAGTGCACACCTGTGAAGTTGGATGGAACCGTGGCTCTGCCACTCCAACACTTTGTCAGGTGTGCTTTTTTCATAAAGGAGTTCTTATGTTAGATATTAAACGTATTCGCACAGACTTTGATGCTGTCGCTGAAAAATTAGCTACACGTGGTGTAGATGCTGCTATCTTAAATGAGATGAAAGAAATCGATGCTAAACGTCGTGACATCTTGCTCAAGGTTGAAACGCTCAAAGCAGAACGTAACACAGTTTCTGCTGAGATTGCCCAAGCCAAGCGCAACAAGGAAAATGCCGATGACAAGATTGCTGCGATGCAAACCCTATCTGCTGAAGTCAAAGCCTTGGATGCTGAATTGGCGGACATCGATGCTAAATTAACAGAATTTACCACTACTCTTCCAAACATCCCTGCTGACAGCGTTCCTGTTGGGGCTGACGAAGATGACAATGTGGAAGTCCGCCGTTGGGGGACTCCACGCGAGTTTGACTTCGAGCCAAAAGCTCACTGGGATCTTGGTGAAGACTTGGGTATCCTTGACTGGGAACGCGGTGGTAAGGTAACAGGAGCTCGCTTCCTCTTCTATAAAGGACTCGGTGCTCGTTTGGAACGTGCTATCTACAACTTCATGTTGGATGAGCATGGTAAAGAGGGCTATACGGAAGTTATCACGCCTTACATGGTTAACCATGACTCAATGTTTGGTACTGGTCAATATCCAAAATTCAAGGAAGATACTTTTGAATTGAAAGACACTAATTATGTCCTCATTCCTACAGCTGAAGTTCCTCTAACAAACTACTACCGTGATGAAATTCTTGACGGTAAAGACCTACCAATCTACTTTACCGCTATGAGTCCATCTTTCCGTTCTGAGGCTGGTTCAGCTGGTCGTGATACACGTGGCTTGATTCGTCTGCACCAATTCCACAAGGTTGAAATGGTCAAATTTGCCAAACCAGAAGAATCTTACGAAGAATTGGAAAAGATGACAGCCAACGCTGAAAATATTCTTCAAAAACTCAACCTTCCATACCGTGTCGTTGCCCTCTCTACTGGGGACATGGGCTTCTCAGCTGCTAAGACTTACGACTTGGAAGTTTGGATTCCAGCACAAAATACCTACCGTGAAATCTCAAGCTGTTCAAATACAGAAGATTTCCAAGCCCGTCGTGCCCAAATCCGTTACCGTGATGAAGCCGATGGCAAGGTGAAACTCCTTCATACCTTGAACGGTTCTGGACTTGCAGTTGGACGTACGGTTGCTGCTATTCTTGAAAACTACCAAAATGAAGATGGTTCTGTAACCATTCCAGAAGCTCTTCGTCCATACATGGGTGGCGCTGAAGTTATCAAACCATAAAAATAAGGCCTAGCTATTTCTAGCTAGACCTTTTTTCGTAACCAAATCAGATAACCAACCAAGACAAAGAATAAAATAGTGAGGCAAATAACGGTTTCAGCCAATACCAGATAATCCAGAAATGGAAGTTTCAAGATCCCCTGAGCCATCTTGAGCGAAGTAGCTGTGATAATGGTTGGGAAGGTGAGGGCTGAGAAGGCTGGTTGAAAGCCTTGTTTTAAAATATTGGGCAGGCGAGTCAACACAAAGAAAAAGAAGGACTGAGATGCCAAAATCATGACAATCAAGAGCCAAGTCGGTAGGCCTGCTCCTCCAACTCGAACTAGAGAAGCTAAGAGTAGGGAAAAGGGAGCACAGTAGATTCCTTCCTGTCCAAGCAAGGCTAGTGGAAGTGGATATTTCTTTAAATCGCTATAAATAAGGGGATAGAGGTAGAAGGTCAAGACAAAACCAAAACTCAAGGTCGCATAGGCAATTTCAATGATTCCGACAAGAGGATAGGTCAAGGCTGCTACTGCTATCCCCACATAGAGTACCGTCCAGCTTGGAGTCGCATTGACCCTCCTACCTGGACAGGCAAATTTGATTGTAAAAGTAGCAATCAAAGTCAAATCCAAGAGAAAGGAAAACCACCAGATCCCTTGTGCTACTATAGGAAGAGCAGGGAATACGCGAAAGACATAGGTCGATAAAATCATCCCAGCCATGGGAAAGGTGGCCATCCCAGATAAAAGAGGGGGTCTGGTCAATTCTTGCTTGGTTTCTTCCCAATTAAAAAGATGAACAACAAGAAAGAAAATCCACAACACTAGACCAGTCAGACTCAATAAATGCGACAGAACAGGCAAAGTATCTGCAATCAGATTTCCTGCACCTGCTAAACCTAATAAACAGCCAGAGAATACTAAGGGGAGCTTTTTCATCCGAGCCTCCAATAATCATGTTATTATTAGTATAGCATAAAAGCGCTTAAATGAGGACTTAAAAAACGAAGTCTGTTCATTTCAGACTTCATTTTTTGCTCAGATATGAATTATGCATAAGGTTGTAATTCTGGGTTAATAGGCGTATTGGCTAGGTTGTTTGCATAGTTACAAAGGCTAGCAAGACTAACACCCAGAATCACATCCAAGGCATTTTGTTGCGTGTAGCCAGCTTCCAAAAATTCAGCCAAGGCTTCATCTCCTACACGCCCTTTGGTATTGATGACCGCCAAGGTAAACTTAGCTAGGGTGTCCAATTTAGGATCTGTTTCAATCGGAGTGCGGTTGCGGAGAGCTTGGAGAAGATCATCATTCATCTGGATTTGTTTGATTGAAAAGGCTGTGTGACCTGCGACGCAGAAAGCACAACCATTGGTTACGGCAGCTGTGATTTGCACTACTTCGCGTTCCACTGGTGTCAGGCTGTTGCGACGGTTGATGGCTCCGACAGTTCGGTAGGCTTCAAGCGCGGTAGGAGCGTTGGCCAAGAGACCGATTAGGTTGGGAATATAGCCATTGTTATCTTTTTGTACTGTTTCAAGAACTTCTTTTACTTCTGCTGGTGCTGATTCTACTGTGTGGATGGGAAATGTTGTCATAAGAAACCTCTTTTCATTTTATTGTCATTTAGTCTATCATAGAATTTTCCCCTTGGATAATATATATTTTCAATTGCCATGATAGGAAATGTTTATGAAATGAAAAAAATCACACTAAAAGTGTGATTGGATTAGTGTTTAAAATACTTTTTAGTCTCAGTAATAACGACTGGAGACAAGACTAAGAGGGCAATCAAGTTTGGTAAAGCCATCAAGGCATTGACGATGTCTGCGATAATCCAAACCATATCCAACTCGATAAATCCTCCCAACAAGACCATGACTACAAAGACTACACGGTAAAGCCAGATAAAGCGGACACCAAAGAGAAACTCAAAACAGCGTTCTCCGTAATAGTTCCAACCTAGAATCGTCGTAAAGGCAAAGAGTACAAGGAAGATGGTCAAGAGGGCAGGTCCAAAGTGTGAAAAAACTGTTGAAAAGGCTGACTGAGTCAAGGCAACTCCATTCAAATCACCACTCCAAACACCAGTTACCAAGATGGTTAAACCTGTCAGAGTACAGATAATCAAAGTATCAATAAAGGTTCCTGTCATGGAAATCAAGCCTTGCTCGACAGGCTCATTAGTCTTAGCTGCAGCCGCTGCAATGGGAGCTGAACCAAGACCAGATTCGTTAGAAAAGACTCCTCGCGCCACACCATTTTGGATAGCCATCCGAATGCTGGCACCTGCAAAACCACCTACCGCAGCAGCTGGACTAAAGGCTGAAGTAAAGATGAGGGCAAATGTAGCAGGGATTTTCTCGATATTAAAGAGAATAACTGTAAGAGTTCCCAGAATATAGACAATAGCCATAAAAGGAACCACTGCTGTCGAAACTTTTGAAATGGATTTGAGGCCACCAAAGACGGCAATCCCTACAAAAATGGATAAAATAAGAGCCGTGATAGCTGGATCAACTTGGGCTGTATTTTGAATGGATTCTGTAATCGAATTGACTTGGGTAAAGGTACCAATCCCTAGAAGGGCTACCAATACACCCGCTAGTGCAAAGAAGATAGCAAGTGGACGCCACTTTTCTCCCATCCCCAAAAGGATGTAATGCATGGGTCCTCCAGCTACAGCTCCATTTGCATCCTTTGTGCGATATTTTATGGCTAGCAAGCCTTCAGCATACTTGGTCGCCATCCCAAAGAAGGCTGCCATCCACATCCAAAAGAGGGCTCCTGGTCCTCCAACCTTAATGGCTGTTGCGACCCCGATGATATTTCCCGTACCAACGGTGGCTGCTAGAGCCGTACAGAGAGCAGCAAAGCTCGACACATCGCCATGTCCCTTGTCCTTGATAAAGATCAACTGAAAGGCCTTTGGGAGACGAGCCACCTGCAAAAGTCCTAGTCGGATAGTCAAATAGATACCCGTTCCGACCAATAAGATCAAGAGGGGAGTCCCCCAAACGAAAGCATCAAGCGCTTTTAGCAATTCTAACATATCCTTCTCCTATCTTTCAACCCCAAAAGAAAGAGCACATGCAAGATACATGTACTCTGGAATGCTTAGATAAATGCCAAAAAGCGGTCTATCCTAGCTCTGTCCTTTTACCTGAGAGTTTGAGCAGTTACCTGCCTTGCCCCTTCGGTGCCTTTACGGTCTCTCCAGAGTTCCGTCCATTTACAGTCATGGAAAACAAACCTTTCTCCACTTCTATTAAACTTCATTCGGTGTTGGTATTTTATTTTTTATTATTCTACAAGAAAAGTTAGTCTTTGTCAATATATTCTATGAAAATTTTTGACCTTTCATTTCTTTTTTCAGAAAGAGCGAATCCTTCTTCTCTCTATCCTTTAAAGGTTACAATGGTGGCACCACTACCGCCAGCATTCTGTGGAGCATAGCCGAAAGTCTTAACATGTTTGTTTCTTTGTAGATATTTGGTGACTCCTTCACGGATGACACCTGTTCCGATACCATGGATGATATCGACTTGCGCCATGTTATTGAGCAGGGCTTGGTCGATAAAGGCGTCCAGCTCATTCATGGCCTCTTCGTACCGTTTGCCTCGGAGATCCAGTCTGGCTTGCGGACCACGACCAGAAGCACGTTTGACGACATTGACTTGTTTTTTCTTGACTGGGGCTTCTTGTTGGGCCTGAACAAGGTCAAATTCTTTCTCCTCCAAGGTCATCTTGATCAAGCCAACTTGGGCTTCCCAACGGCCGTCCTTAAGCTGATTGGTCAAGGTTCCACGTTGACCATAACTGAGGACCACAATGTCATCTCCCACCTTTGGAGCTCGTTTTTTCTTGGCCTTTTGAAGGACCTTGTTTTTAGACAAGTCGACTTTTTCAGGAGCCAGTTTTTTCAGTTTAGCCTTGGCTTCAATGATTTCATGGGGTTTGAGTTGAGACTTACTGTGAAGGTTCTTGAGAATCTGGTCACTTTCACTTAGAGCAAGTTCCACAATCTCGGCAGCCTGTTCACGCGCCTTGTTGAGCTCAGTTTCCTTTTCACGATTGAGTTCGTTATAGAGTTTTTTGAGTGCTCGGTTCATCTTGAGGTTTTCTTGCTCCACCTCACGGATATTGTCCAAGCGTTTACGGCTTTCAAGCGTTTGCTCTTCTAATTGTTCAATGATGCGATTAACATCATTATCTTGATCAACCTGCTGGCTGGCATCTCCTACGATGACATCTGACAGTCCTAGACGTTTGGCAATTTCAAAGGCATTGCTTCGGCCAGGAACTCCCTGCATAAAGCGATAGGTCGGACGCAAGCTGGCTGTATCAAACTCCATGCTGGCATTTTGCACAAAAGCTGTCTCGATACCATAAGCCTTGAGTTCTGGATAGTGGGTAGTCGCCATGGTCTTGACCTGACGTAGACGAAGATCCTCCAGAATAGCCATAGCAAGGGCGGCTCCCTCTTGAGGATCTGTACCAGCCCCCAACTCATCCAAGAGTAAGAGTGAATGTTGGTTGACCTTGCCAAGAATATCTACGATATTGGTCATGTGGCTGGAGAAAGTAGACAAGCTTTGTTCGATAGACTGCTCATCCCCGATATCTGCGAAGATTTCTTCGAAAATACCAACACGGCTTCCTTTATCAGCTAAAATGGGCAAGCCTGACTGGGCCATGAGTTGAGTCAAGCCCAGGGTTTTGAGCATGATGGTCTTCCCACCAGTATTGGGACCTGTAATGACAATAGCCGTTAATTCCTTACCAAAGTGTATATCGTTCGCGACAGCATTTTTGACCAAAGGATGGCGAACATGAAGAAGCTGAATCTCTTGGTTCTCTGAAAGTTGAGGAACGACTGCTTGTCTTTCTTGGATGAAACGTACCTTGGCACGAATCAGATCCAGATGGCCGATGATCCAAGCGTCATTAGCAATCTCTGCAGCATGAGGGCGGACCCGTTCTGAGAGCTCCTGCAGGATACGAATCATCTCATAGCGTTCGTCTGCTCGCAGACTAGCGATTTCTTCGCTCAGCTTGACCACCTCACGTGGCTCGATATAGACCGTGTTTCCACTAGCAGAGATGTCGTGGACAACACCTGCAATCTTGTTACGATAGGTGTTCTTGACTGGTAAGACTTGACGGCCATTTCGGCTAGCGATTATGCCTTCCGTCAACATCTGCGCTTTTTGCTTGAGTAAGCCTTGCAAGACATCTCGAACTTGACTCTCGCTATCATGGATTTTCCGACGGATGCGTGCTAGCTCTTCACTGGCGAAATTTTCGATAAATCCTGCATCATTTAGAGCTTGAAGACTCCCTTGCAAGTGTGGAAAATCATGTAGTTTTTCAAACCATCTCGCCAACTGCTCCAAGCGTACATTTTCAAGATTGTCATAAAAACCTTGCAACTCTCTGCTAGCCAGTAAGACCCGTTTGAGGAGCAGGAACTCCTCAATATTGAGGTCCGCTCCCATCTCCAGACGCTTGCAGACAGCTGAAATCTCACGTGTCGCTAGGATGGTAAAGTGGGGTTGCTCCACAAAAAGGGCTTGCATTTCCTCCATCTCTGTAAAGGCTTGTTTGATCTTATCCACCTTAGCAGTTGGAGCCAAGCCTTTTAGCTCCTCTAAGCCTTGTTCTGTCAAGAGATGCGGTTCAAACAAGGCTTTGATTTTATTAAATTCTAAGGTTTCTAGTATTTTTGTATTCATATTTTTTCCTTGTATGCTGGTTTACAAGATTATAGCAACTAGGTGTTTTGACCTAGTCGTCCAATCTGTAAACAAAGGGCTAGGAAAAATCCCGCCCTTTTTATCCGATTAAATTTGTCACCCAGAGTTGTTTGATAAGGTTTGTCGTAAAAGGGACACTTTGGATGATATGTTTGGCTACTATACTTTTTTCGAGTGAATTTTGAATGATTGCCAGAGGCACCGTTGCAAGGATGGTCAGAGCCATTTGCAAGACAAATAAGGTTACCAATAGAGACAAAAGGCCTGATCCGATACGCAACCATTTGACATCGAGCTTTTTAGTTGGAATCAAGTGCAGGAACAAACCGATAAAACGTCCGATACTATAACAAATTCCGAAAACTAAAAGGTAGGCTAGGCCCGCATAAAAGACCTTGTCTAGCTGAAACAGCTGGTCTGAAGGGAAGAAAAAGGTGCCCTGTCCTTCCTGAGGATTGGCATAAGGGACAAGTAAGTGGAAATGATCGCCCAGTGATTTATAAAACTGTCCCGCAACAAAGGCTGAAATCACTGCCACGAGGAAATAATAAACTTGCAGGACCAAACCTCTACGGTAGCCGATGTAAAAGCCCCAAGCCAGAACCAATAAGAGTAGGATTGAAATCATAGGGAGTCCTCAATCTTGCTCTGTTCTTGTTTGACAGCAATCAACTTGTGACGGAGTTCTAACAACTCTTGCTCCTTGTCATCAAATTCAATTTCACGGTTGAGCTGTGTAGACAGACAGTTGACCGCCAAAAGAAGAGCAATGGTCTCATCATCCGCCCCAGGCATTTGTTCTTTAATTGCTTGGTATTTTTCAGTCGCAACCTTGGCAATTTCCTCCATAAAGAGGTTGTCATGCTCGGTTGTTAAGGTTAATGTCTTTTTCCCGAATGTAAACTTATATCGATTTAGATTTGCCATAAAATTCACCTCACGATATTATACCAAATTTCGCTAACTTTGTCAGTTTTTACCAATTCTCCTGCTTTTGTGGTACAATAGAGACTATGGCAAGTATCACACTCACACCAAGTGAACAGGAAATTCAGAGCTTTTTAAGTCAGTATCAGAAGGCTCTCAGTCCTAGTAAAAATCCTTATATTCGCTATTTTTTGAGACTGCCTCAAGCAACAGTTTCCATCTATACTTCTGGAAAAGTCCTCCTGCAGGGCGAAGCTGCTGAGCACTACGCCAATTTCTTTGGCTACCAAGTTCGACAAGAAAACAGTGGACAAGATTTCCCTATGATTGGGACCGATGAGGTGGGAAATGGTTCCTACTTTGGTGGACTGGCTGTCGTGGCTTCCTTCGTGACACCTGACCAGCATGACTTCTTACGAGAACTCGGGGTGGGGGATTCCAAGACTCTGACAGACCAAAAGATTCGTCAGATTGCCCCTATTCTCAAGGAAAAAATCCAGCACCAAGCGCTCCTCCTTTCACCGAGCAAGTACAACGAAGTTATCGGAGAGCGTTACAATGCTGTTTCTGTAAAAGTTGCCCTTCACAACCAGGCTATCTTTCTCCTGCTTCAAAAAGGAGTCCAGCCAGAGAAAATCGTGATTGATGCTTTTACAAGTCCTAAAAACTATGACAAGTACTTGGCTCAAGAAGCCAACCGTTTTCCAAATAAGATCACTTTGGAAGAAAAAGCCGAGGGCAAATACCTGGCTGTTGCGGTTAGCTCCATCATCGCGCGGGATCTCTTCCTCGAAAACTTAGAAAATCTGGGACGAGAACTGGGCTATCAACTACCTAGCGGCGCTGGAACTGCATCTGATAAGGTTGCCAGCAAAATCCTTCAAGCCTATGGTATGAAGGGACTTCATTTCTGCGCCAAACTGCATTTTAAAAATACTGAAAGAGCAAAAAAACTTCTATAGAGGTAAACCATGAACTATTTAAAATCATTTATAAAAGAATGGGGAGTTATCTTCCTGATTATCGCACTGGTAGGCCTTAGCCGCATTTTCCTTTGGAGCAATGTCCGTGTGGAAGGACACTCGATGGACCCTACCCTAGCTGACGGAGAAGTTCTCTTCGTTGTTAAACACCTCCCAATTGACCGCTTCGATATCGTGGTTGCGCATGAGGAAGACGGAAATAAAGATATCGTCAAGCGCGTTATTGGAATGCCAGGAGATACCATCCGCTATGAAAATGACAAACTCTTTATCAACGGTGAGGAAACGGATGAACCCTACCTAGCTGAATACCTCAACTTGTTCAAAACAGAAAAGTTGCAAAACACCTATACTGGAAAAGGATTTGAAGGCAATAAGGGAGTTTACTTTAGAGAACTTGCTCAAAAGGCACAGGCCTTTACAGTCGATGTCAATTCCAACACCAGCTTCAGCTTTACTGTCCCTCAAGGCGAATACCTTCTCCTTGGTGACGATCGTCTAGTCTCTAGCGACAGCCGCCACGTTGGTACCTTCAAGGCCAGCGATATCAAAGGCGAAGCAAAATTCCGTTTCTGGCCACTTAACCGTATCGGAACTTTTTAAGATAAGGAAGAGGCCGAGAATGCTAAGTCTCAGCCTCTTTTTCTATTGCGAGAAGAAGACCTTTTAGTCTCCTAGCTTGTTGAAAGAAGCTAAGGGTACAACTCTCACGAACTCATGTAAAGGAAACCTATGGAAGTTTATTTTTCAGGCACCATTGAACGCATTATTTTTGAAAATGTCAGTAATTTCTATCGCATCCTCCTCTTAGATATCGAAGATACCAATGCGGAGGACTTTGACGATTTTGAAATCATCGTTACAGGAACCATGGCTGATGTGATTGAGGGCGAAGACTACACTTTTTGGGGGCAAATCGTTCAGCACTCCAAGTATGGTGAACAGCTACAAATCAGTCGTTATGAGCGAGCAAAACCCACTAGTAAGGGTCTAGTCAAGTACTTTTCTAGTAGTCATTTTAAGGGGATTGGTCTCAAAACGGCCCAAAAAATCGTTGATAGCTATGGTGAAAATACCATTGACGAAATTCTGGAACATCCTGAAAAGCTGGAAAGTATTGCTGGACTCTCTGCCAAAAACCGTGAGGCTTTTGTTTCCACCCTCCGTCTCAACTATGGGACAGAAATGGTCTTGGCAAAACTAGCTAACTACGGCATTCCCAATAAACTGGCCTTTCAGATTCAAGACTTTTACAAGGAAGAAACGCTGGATATTGTCGAAAACTATCCCTACCAACTGGTTGAAGATATCAAAGGATTGGGTTTTACCATTGCAGACCAATTGGCTGCCGAACTAGGTATCGAAAGCCAAGCTCCCGAGCGCTTCCGTGCTGGCCTTGTCCACAGTCTCTTTCAGGGATGTATGGATACGGGTGATACCTATATGGAAGCCAGAGATTTGCTGGAACAGACCCTGACTCTCCTCGAGTCTTCTCGTCCTGTGGAACTGGACCCCAGCCAAGTCGCTCAGGAATTATCTCATTTGATTGAAGAAGACAAGGTTCAACAGATTGACACTAAAATCTTTGATAACAGCCTCTTTTTCGCCGAAGAAGGAATTCGCAGTCACTTGGTTCGTATCCTTGAAAAAGAAAAACAGAAGAGCCAAGATCTAGAAACCATTCACAAGCATATCGCTAGTGTTGAGGAAGAGCTGGGTATCCAGTACGATGACATTCAAAAGCAGGCTATCTGTGACGCTATCCAGAACAAGGTTTTTATCCTGACAGGTGGACCCGGTACTGGTAAGACGACTGTTATCAATGGGATTATTGCTGTTTATGCACTTTTAGAAGGACTTGACCTCAGGAAAAAAAGCAGTCTGCCTATCCTTCTAGCAGCTCCAACTGGTCGAGCGGCTCGGCGCATGAATGAATTGACAGGATTGCCAAGTGCTACTATACACCGCCATTTGGGAATGACGGGGGACGATGATACCAGCCATCTGGAAGATTATCTGGATGCCGACTTTATCATTGTAGATGAGTTTTCCATGGTGGATACTTGGCTAGCCAACCAGCTCTTCTCCAACATCTCCTCAAACAGTAAAATTCTCATCGTGGGGGATAGCGACCAATTGCCTTCTGTTAGTCCCGGACAAGTCCTGGCAGACCTGCTCCAGATACCCCTGATTCCGCAGACTCGCTTGGAACGGATTTACCGTCAAAGCGAAGAATCAACTATCGTTACCTTGGCGAGTCAGATTCGACAAGGCATCTTGCCAGCTGACTTTACCCAGAAAAAGGCAGACCGCTCCTACTTTGAAATCGCTAGTGGCCATATCCCAGCTACCATTGAGAAAATTCTTGGCGCTGCCCTCAGAAGTGGCATTCCGGCTCGCGATATTCAGGTGCTAGCACCCATGTATCGAGGAACTGCTGGTATTGACGCCATCAACCAACTTATGCAAGACCTGCTCAATCCTCAGCAAAAGGGGCAAGTTAGCTTTGAAGCAACTCAGTGTCACTATCGAACAGGGGACAAGGTCATTCACCTAGTCAACGACGCTGAAGTTAATGTCTTTAACGGAGATCTAGGCTACATCACAGACCTGATTCCTGGAAAATACACTGAGTCCAAACAAGATGAGATTGTCATTGATTTCGATGGCAATGAGGTCATCTATCCTCGAAACGAATGGTACAAGATTCGACTGGCCTATGCCATGAGTATTCATAAGTCGCAGGGAAGTGAGTTTCCTGTTGTCATCCTGCCCATCACTAGTGCTAGCAAGCGCATGCTGGAGCGAAATCTCATCTACACAGCCATTACACGCGCCAAAAGCAAACTTATCTTACTAGGTGAATTACAGGCCTTTGACTATGCAGTTAAGCATATCGGGACTGCCCGCAAGACCTATCTGATTGAGCGTTTCAGTGATTTAATTGAAAATAATATTGAAGAAAGCAAACAAGCCTTCTCTGAAACTGCCACACCAAGTGACTCTGAACAATCCTACATCCTCACCGAAGAAAACTGGTCTAGCATCCCAGCCATGATTGGGATTACAGATGCAGACCTCAAAGAGATTTTTGGAAAATAGTGCAACAGAAAACCCACCTAGTCAGGTGGGCTTTTTCTCTTTTAAGATTATTTAACTGTTGCAGTGCTTGTAATCAATTCAACAGCTTTTTTGATAGTGATATCGTGTTTCAACATATCAGCTGAAAGCAAGTTTTGTACTTGTGCAACTTCCATGTTGTAGTCTGCTGCCAATTGCTCAATTTCTTTTTGGATTTCTTCTTCTGAAGCATCAAATCCTTCAGCTTTGGCAACTGCTTCGATGACAAGGTTAGTCTTCGTACGTGACTCAGCTTCTGCTTCGTATTGTTTGTGAAGGTCTTCTTGAGTAGTTCCAGTGATTTGGAAGTACATGTCAGGGTTGATACCTTGGCGTTGCAAGTTTCCAAGGAATTCATTTACTGAACGGTGAACTTCTTCGTGGATCATTTCTTCTGGAAGTTCTACGATTTCAGCGTTTTCTACAGCTTTATCAATTGCTGCACCTTCAACGGCATCTTTGTATGCTTCTTCTTTCGCAGCAGTCAATTCTTTGCGGTATTTTTCTTTCAATTCGTCAAGAGTTTCCACTTCTTCGTCGATATCTTTTGCAAGTTCATCGTCAAGAGCTGGAACTTCTTTTGCTTTTACTTCGTGAATAGTTGTTACGAATTTAGCTTCTTTACCTGCAAGGTCTTCTGCTTGGTAGTCTTCTGGGAATGTTACGATAACATCAACAGTTTCACCAGCTGAGTGTCCAACCAATTGGTCTTCAAAACCAGGAATGAATTGACCTGATCCAAGTCCAAGTGAGAAGTTTTCACCTTTTCCACCGTCAAATTCAACACCGTCGATAGAACCAACGAAGTCGATGACAACAGTGTCGCCATTTTCAGCAGCGCCTTCTTTGATAACCAATTCAGCCAAGTTGTTGCGTTCGCGTTCGATACGTTCTTCAACGTCAGCGTCAGTTACTTCTTTTTCTACATCAACTGATACTTCAAGGTTTTTGTAGTCACCCAATTTTACTTCAGGTTTTGTCACGACTTCAGCAGTGATAACCCAGTCTTGACCTTTTTCCATTGAAGTTACGTCAATTTTTGGTTGCGCAACGACTTCAAGACCAGCTTCTTTTACTGCAGCTTCATAAGCGTTTGGCAAAAGTGCGTTCATTGCATCTTGATAAAGAGCTTCTTCACCAAATTTTTGGTCGAAGATAGGACGTGGAAGGTGACCTTTACGGAAACCTGGAACGTTAAGAGTTTTCTTTACTGAGTTAAATACACGGTCCAATTCTGGTTTGATTTGGTCTTGAGAGATTGTGAAAGTCAAGACACCACGGTTTGTTTCTTTGTTTTCAAATGATACAGACATTCTGTCATTTCTCCTTAAAATTTTTAATACAGTCCATTATACCATATAATAGCGACTTTTTTCAAGTAATGAATGCGCTTTTCAATAGTGCTAGAGGTACTTGCTCGCTTCCTTGATACTAAGTTCAGACATTCTCTTCTTATTTTTTTCAATAAAACGTGCTACCCATTCGGGATTGGTTTTAGAGTAGTCTCTTAGAGCCCAGCCGATGGCTTTGTTGATGAAAAATTCTGTCTGGTCCAGATTGTTGAGCAGAATCTTTTCCATCAGTTGGACATTTGTTTTCTCTTTTCTTAACAACTGGTGGTCAATAGCGACTCGTCTCAGCCAGATATTATCTGATAGGCTCCATTTTAAAATCACTTCTTCAAGTTCCGGATGGTCGGCTACCAAACTTCCTACTACTCGATCTAGGATATCTACCGTGTCCCACCAGGACTTGGTCACGACCAGACGCTCAAGTTTAGGCAAATCGTCCTTCGTTAGATAAGACTGCACGGCTTTCAAATAGTTGGCAGCCACATACTGGTATTCTCTTGGCTCCTTTTCCCAGCAGATATCTACAAAATCCCAATCAATCATCTTTGTTTTTTTCACGCTTGGAAAGTATTTTTTATAGAGTGCATTTCTTTCAGGACCTGCAATACCTAAAAAGGGAAATTGATGGCGCATATAGGCTTCCATAGGCCCTGCTTTTTCAGGGTCTTTTGCTGCTTCTAGATCCTCAAGTAAATCTGCAAGACTCATCTAAAAGTCCTCCTGCCCGACCAAGTGGTGCTGGAAGGCATAGACCGCTGCCTGGGTGCGATCGCTGACCTCAAGTTTGGCAAGGATATTGGACACATGGGTCTTGACCGTCTTGAGAGAGATAAAGAGTTCATCTGCAATCCGCTGATTTTCGTAGCCCTTGGCGATGAGTTGAAGTACGTCTCGCTCACGCGCAGTCAGCTCCTCATGAAGCTCCATATGATTACGGTGGTATTCGACCTTCTTGCTGACCTCTTGTTCAATAGCCAGCTCTCCAGCAGCAACCTTACGAACTGCATGGAGCAGTTCGTCTGCACTAGAAGTCTTGAGCATATAACCTTTGGCACCCGCATTCAAGACTGGCATGATTTTTTCATTGTCCAAGTAAGAAGTTACAATCAAAATCTTGGCTTCAGGCCATTCTTTGAGGATGGCCAAGGTTGCATCAATCCCATTCATCTCAGGCATGACGATATCCATGACAATGACATCTGGACGCAGTTCCAAGGCCAAGTCAATACCTTGAGCCCCATTGGCAGCCTCGCCCACAACTTCCACATCGTCTTGGAGATCAAAATAGCTTTTCAAGCCCAATCGAACCATTTCATGGTCATCTACCAGTAAAATTTTCATCTCTACTCCTTTATCATTCCTTATCTAGCAGGGGAATACGGATATCAACCGCCAGTCCTTGCTTAGGTGCTGTCAAGAGTTGAACCGTTCCTGCCATATCTTCGACTCGCTCCTTGATATTTCGCAGTCCATAACTCAAGTCGTCTAAGCTCCCTAACTGGAAACCAATCCCATTGTCCACCACCTTCAGCTGCACTTCAACATCTGTCTGATAGAGGTAGACATCTAGGCAAGATGCCTGGGCATGGCGGAGGGTATTGCTGATCAACTCCTGCAAAATACGGAAGATATGTTCTTCAATCTTCTTGGGCAATTTAGACACATTCTGCTTGAGACTAACCTTGAGATCACTCTTGTCCTCAAGCTCTTTTAAGAGGATTTGAATCCCCTCAATCAAACTCTTCTCTTCCAACTCAACAGGTCGCAAATGTAGGAGCAAGACCCGCAAATCCTTTTGGGCTGTCTCTAGGATGGCCGCGACACTTTGCAACTGGGTCTGCATCTTTTCTCTATCCAGCTTCAAAGCCTGCTGACTGACACCTGATAAAATCATATGGGCCGCAAACAACTCCTGACTAACTGTATCGTGAAGGTCACGTGCTATCCGCTTCCTTTCTTTCTCGATGATTGCTTCTTCCTTGACCAGGCTTTGATTTTCAGCCTTTTGAACAGCCTCTGTCAAGAGGTTGAGCTTGCCAGACAAGGACTTAAAACTGGCATCCAAGTCTGGATCTGCAAAGGCAACCACCTCTTTTCCTGCTAGCAGTCGCTTGAGATTGACTTGCATTTTTCTGCGAGAGATTTCTTCTATCACGCGCCAAAAGAGGACAAAAAAGAAGGTCATGGAAAGGCTAAAGACCAAGACTAAGAAGATTAACTTTTCTGTTTTCTCGATATCCTGTAGCAAATAGGACCAATCCAGTTCAAAAATATCAAGTAAACTATTAGTCAAAAAGAGGATAAAGAGGAAAGAAGTCAGGCCGATTAACAGATACGATTGCTTTTTCATCCTCTGACCACCTCCACATCGCCAACCATAGTAGTTAGGAAAATCTTGACGCTCTTGTTACTCTTGAGATAGTCTCTGGTTTCCTGATGATAGTGTTCATTGCGGAGGGATTTCTTAGGTTGATGAAGGAATGTTAAATCTCCATAGAGGCAGTTGACACTGAGGCTAATTTCCACATCAACAGGTACGATAATCCTAGTCGTTCCGACCATTTTTCTAAGGATAATGACATTGTCATGATTGGTTAGGATAACTCTTTCCAAATGAATGGTGTCCTTGCCCATGAGGCGAAAGAGGTTGATATCATCAAATTGGCAGGTCTGGTGGCTAGAAAAATGATGGAGATTGCCAAACCAAGGATTGCGTTCATTTTTTACCGTCACCACCTCTTCAAATACCAAGTCCGTCTCCTCTCTTTCTTGATTCATCATCGGATAGAGAAGAAAGAGACTATAGATAACTGCCACAAAGATGGCTAAAATCACAAAGGGATTGAGCATGATGATAAAAAAGAAAAGAATAGTCGCCACAAGGAGGAAAACGTTGTTGCCTTCTTTACCTGTATAATAACGAAGCAAGAGCAAAAAGAGGAATAGAATCAGCAGAAAACGCGAAAAATGCTCTGATACCATCAAAATCAGAGCTCCCGTCAATAGACAGGCTTCGATAAATAAAAAGATTTGAAATTTTTTCATAGATGCATCCTCTCCCTTCTATTTTATCACAATTCAAAAAAGTCACCTCGGTCTGAGGATGGAAAAAAAGGCGTTGACAAAGAGAGACAAAAAAGGGCGGGATTCTTGTCCCGACCTCTCTACATCTGATCTTTTGCTTCTTTTAGTTTACCATAAAGAATGTAGTCTACGTTTTGCAGATCTGCTATGGTTGCACAATTAAGGGCACACATGATCAAGCACAGGTCTTCTTTCCAGCCTTGGACAATACCAATCACCTCTTCGACGGAGTAGGTTTCAATCAACTCTAGAACGGTACGTGACAGTCCTACAGCCTTGGCACCAAAAACCAAGCACTTAATCATATCCAGCGGATTCCGAACGCCTCCACTGACCAAGAGTTCGACCTTGTCTTTCCAGTCTTGGGCATTGAGAAGGGCTTGCATAGTAGACTGGCCCCATTGATTGAGGTAATCACGTTGGCCACTGCGACGGTTTTCAATGTAAGCAAAGCTAGTACCACCACGACCCGACAAGTCAACCGTTCGAACACCCAGTTCATAGGCTCTCTCGATGGTCTTCACATCCATCCCAAAGCCCACTTCCTTTAGAATAATAGGAACAGGGATCCGCTTGCTATAATCTGCCAGATGCGATTGCCAGCTTCGAAACTTTCTTTCTCCCTCGGGCATGAGTAATTCCTGCATGACATTGACATGCACTTGGAGGAGAAGAGGATTCATCGCTTCTACAGTCTGAAGACCTAACTCAACAGGCTTGTCCAATCCAATATTGGTTCCAAGGAGGAGATTTGGATGGCTAGATTTGACAGAAAAAGAGTCATCTGTTGGATCTTTGAGGGCTACACTATAAGAACCTGTCACAAATAAAATCCCACAGGCTTCTGCCACCTGAGCCAGTTTTTGATTGATTTCTTTACCTTTTTCGCTTCCACCCGTCATGGCATTGATATAAAAAGGAAAATCCCACTTTCGACCTGCAAACTCTGTAGACAAATCAATCTCATCTAGGTCATAAAGAGGCAGGGAAGAATGAATCAACTCCACCTCATCAAAGCTATTATAGGAACTTTTCTGCTCAAGGGCATAGCGGATATGCTCGTCCTTACGATTTGTCGTCATGTCCTATCCTTTCTTGGTATAAGAGCTCAATCCCCAGATTGGCCCAACGGTTTTTTAAGGTTTCAGTTGATTGCTCATCAAAACTCAAGGCAACACCACAGTCACCACCACCAGCGCCACTACTCTTGGCAACAGCCTGCAAATCTTGACTGGCTTCTTTCAACTGTCTCAGCGAAGGTGTGTATATATCTAGACTCAAGCCTTCTAAAAGCTGACTGGCTGTTTCCAGCTGCTCGATAATTTTTTCTGCATGCCCTTGCTCCAAGGCTTCTACCAAAGCAGCCACCGTTGCTTTTGAAGAAGTTAAAAAATTCTGATTGATGTTTTGCTTGATTTGCTGAACCATGTCACTAGACACAGCTACTTCCTTGGTCCATCCCACTAGGAAATCACATTCTAGGGTTGGTTGTACGTGTGAGATAGAAAAGCCCCAGTCACGCTCCAAAACCGTCGCCAAGCTTTCTTCTTCCAACCACGCAGCTATCTTCTTTCGATCAAAAGACTGGTAGAGAACCAAATCTTCTGCCACAATACAGGCAAGGTCTCCCATAGAACCATTGTCGCCTCGCTTGAGCAAGACCGCGCTTGCCAGCTTGAATAAGAGTTCCGAATCAACCGTAATATCATATAGAGGCAGTAGGGCCTTAATCACCAAGACAACGACGCTACCACTAGAACCTAGACCAAACTTTTTGCCTTCCCGTTCCATTTTTCCACGAATTTCCAAAGAAAAAGGTCTCAAGGTTTGCCCACGATAAACGAGGAAATCTTCCACTAGAGCAATCGTTTCTTGAATCAAGCTGTAGTCAGGATTTGGCGTCAAGTCCACTGCGAAATCAAACATATCTGAGTAGATACGATAGTTCTCAGAAAAAGCAATCTCAGCCTTCATATAGATGGGGATGGCCTTTATCAAGGCTAACTGCCCTGGCTCTAAAATAGCATACTCACCTGCCCAATAGAGTTTCCCGCAAGTTTTAACAGCAATCATCTTGGCTCAAATCCTTTGTTTTTGACACAATCAGGCGGTAACGTTGACCAAATATTTCAGATAGATGCTCCAAGTCTTTCTCCTGACAGAGGACCTTGACATTGGGACCGGCATCCATGGTAAAGTAACAGGCTTCACCTTGCTCACGAAGCTGGCGAACAAAGTCCATGGCTTCATAGGAAGCATCCGTTAGATAAGAAAAGGCTGGACTAGCAGTCTTGGTCGTAGCGTGCATGGCTAGGGCATTTTTCTCCGTTAATTCCCCAACCTTAGCAAAATCATTCTCTTTGAGATAAACCAGCATATCCTGATAATCCTTCTCAGACTGGCGAACCCAATCACCAAAGGTCGTCGAGGTTTCCACACAGAGTTTCATCCCATCACGGCTAGAAATTGGTTTTTTCTTGTCCTCCAGCACCAACATAATCATAGCTAGTTTCAAGTCTGTCTCTACAGGGTAGATTTCCCCACTATCCTTGTCCCAAGCACCGAGTGGTCCATAAAAACTGCGAGAGGATGAACCTGAAGCAAACTTAGCCTCCTGTGCCAACTGACTCCGATTCAAACCAAGCTGAAAATAAGCATTGCAAGCCTTGACCAAGGCGGACAAACCACTGGAACTGGAAGACAGACCCGCCGCGGTCGGCATGTTGTTTTGGGTATCGATACGGACAAAACCCTCACCTTCTGGACGGTAGCGGTCGATAATCTTGCTCATCTTGGCATGCTCCGCCTCATTTTGGAGCTGACCATTGATATAAAAGGCATCCGCCGTCGCATGGGCTGGTAGAGGCGACAAGGTCGTCTCTGTATACATATTTTCCAAAGTCAGAGAGATACTGCTAGTAGCAGGAACCATCTCTTTCTCTTTTTTCTTTCCCCAGTATTTGATAATGGCAATATTTGCGTAGGAACGTACTGTTACAGGCTTTCGATCCATGTCTGAACAGCTCCTTTCTCTTCTAATCGTTTTGCTAGTTCTTGTGCTTGATCCAGATTGGCTACCAAGGCAATGATACAACCTCCTAGGCCACCACCACTCATCTTGGCACCCAGAGCACCGTCGCTCAGAGCCGTTTCAACGAGGGAGTCTGCCTCAGGGCTGCTGACACCAATTTCTTTTAAATGTAGATGCGCTTGACTGAGGATTTGTCCCAGTCTTTCAGCATCTTTTCGTCTAATCGCATCTTCTGCCTGCTGGGTCAATTCTCCCAAGGCATGCAAAAACGGTAGGGCATCCTTCCCCATACTTTGAACCACTTGGATGGCTTCACGAGTGTGGCCATACACACCTGTATCAGCAATCACCAAATAGGCAGATAGATTCATCTCAAGCTCTGTAAATCCAAGGTTCTTGATAAAGCGAATGGGTTGGTCACTGAGACAGGTCTTGGCATCCAAACCGCTTGGATTCATATGGGCAATCATCTCAGCCCGATTGACCAAGATTTCTAGCACATCGTGAGGCAGGTCGGCTTGGTAGTAGTCAAATACCGCACGAATGGCCGCTATGCTGATAGCCGCTGACGAACCCATCCCCCGTTTTTCAGGGATAGCCGAGTCAATCACACATCGAATGCAGGCTTCTTTGATATCCAAATACTCCAGCGAGGCATAAACCGCCATGGACAAGGTATCCTCCTCATAAAGACGCCATGGACTTTCAGCAGGGACCACCTTACAGGTCACCTCCACCTCTATGAGAGGCAAGGAAATGGCAGGATAGCCGTATACAACAGCGTGCTCTCCTATTAAAATAATCTTACTATGTGCCTGACCGACACCAACTTTTTTTGTCATGTTTTCCTTTAACCAGACGAAAAGACCGTCTCATTTCATACAGTAGTATTTTCTCCTATCTATTTTATTATATTTTCACAAAAAAAGCGATTGTTTCCTTCACAATCGCCTCTTTCATTATTGAACCCATTCGCCATTATAGTTGACGTAGTAGCCATCTACAGTGGTATTCACTGCTAAAGCACCTGAGCTATAAGCATAGTACCATTTGCCATTGACTTGGAACCAACCTGTCTTCATATCTCCATTACTTGCATTGAGGTAGTACCAAGTTGAGCCGTCTTGAAGCCAGCCGGTTGCCATAGTTCCTGATGAACGGAGATAGTACCACTTGTTACCAACATAAGCCCAACCTGTCTTCATATCACCATTTTGAGCATCTAGATAATACCAAGATGAGCCTACCTGATACCAGCCAGTCGCCATTGCTCCTGATGAACGAAGGTAGTACCACTTATTGCCAAGTTGCTGCCAACCAGTTTGCATGATGCCAGTTGTTGGATCTAAGTAGTACCATGGAGCAGGTTTGCTTCTATCAATGCCAAAAGTAACATGGAAATCTTGAGTCCAACCCTTAGCAACTTCACCAATTGGTAGTGGATTGTAAGAATCATCGCCAGAAATTCCTAACTTATTTAAATAATACCAATTGCCGTCTTCATAAGTCCAGCCTGTCTTTACAGCATAATTATTATCAAAATAATAAGTTCTCTTTTCAGCAGATGGAGTATATTGTTCACCGTATACTTTTCCTGTATTTTCAGACGTTTTTGCCTCTAGTACTTGTTTATCTGTTTGTTCTAGCAAAGCACCATCTTGTCCAAAATAGTACCACTTCTGTTGAAGGCCAATTTCTAAGACTGGACGATTATTAAATAAATTATCACGATAACCTGTTCCATGAATTTCTACGTATTGCCAACCGACAACCATCTCTCCTCTATCACCAAAATAGTAAGTTTTACCGTCTATTTTATGCCAATAGATTGCTTTATGATCATCTTTTATATAATATTTTCTATTATCCTTATCAACAAACTGTCCACCCGTGGTATCTGCAGATACAGTATTTGTCGCTAGCAAACCAAAGAAAAATGTTGCTAGTGCGACTTGCATCATTTTTTTCAAAAGCTTCATTTGTATATCCTCCAACATTAAATCCACTCACCAGATGAAGCAAAGTTATAAACTTTACCATCGATAGTTTGGCTACCTGTAACCATTGCTCCAGAGGAATTGAGATAATACCAGTTTCCATTTACTTTTGTCCAACCTGTCTTCATATCTCCATTACTTGCATTTAGGTAGTACCAAGTTGAACCATCTTTCACCCAACCAGTTGCCATGGCTCCTGATGAACGAAGGTAGTACCACTTGTTACCAAGATATTGCCAGCCTGTTTTCATATCGCCATTTTCAGCATCTAAATAGTACCAAGTTGAGCCTTCCTGATACCAGCCAGTTGTCATAGCTCCTGATGAACGGAGGTAGTACCACTTATTGCCAATTTGCTTCCAACCAGTTTGCATAATGCCAGTTGTTGCATCGAGATAATACCAAGTTGAATCATCGTTTATCCAACCTGCACGTCTTTCACCACCAATATAGTTTTCTCCATTAATTTCCGTTTTAGCTAAATAATACCAATTAGACTGGTCATAAAGCCAACCTGTCTCTAAAGAATGATCTTGATTAAAGTAATAGTTCGTGTAAAAACTCTTCTCTTCTTTATCTTCTGGGTTTGTACGTTTTTCCCCATACTTTCTTCCAACACTGTCTTTAGTTTTAACCTCTAATGCTTTCCAACCAACAAACTCTTGTAGCACTCCATTTTTGTCAAAGTAGTACCATTCTGGCATTGGGGAACCTTCTAATCTGATACCATTTGGGTAAGGACCAATTGTATATCCTTTAACTGGCATTGGAATATATTGCCAGCCGACAACCATCTCTCCAGATAAAGGATCAAAATAATAGTATTTTCCATCAATCACTCGCCAGTAGGTTTCTTTGAGGTTCCCCTTCTTGTAGTAGGTTCTACCATTTTCTTGGACAAATTGCCAGCCTTCCGAATCAGCATCATCCGCAAAGACGGTGCTTGTAGCTAGCAAAGCAAAGAAAAAGACTGCGAGTCCAACTTGCATCATTATTTTAAATTTCTTCATTAGATCTTTCCTCCATAACTGATTGTAGCAAAGACTTTATTGTATGTCAATATATAGAAACTTCTCAAAAAAAGCAGTTACACAACTGCAACTGCTTTTCTATTCTTGCATGGTGTAACCAACACCACGCACGGTTTTAATGTAGCTTTTTTGACCTTTTACATCAAGCTTGCTACGTAGATAACGGATATAAACATCCACGATATTGGTTTCTGTCGCACTTTCGTACTTCCAAACACTTTCCAACAACTGCTCACGAGTCAAGACCTTCTTGCTTCCCATGAGAGTGGCCAAAAGGTCATACTCACGGCGCGTCAGAGCAATCATCTCCTCGCCACGATAAACGGTATGATGTTCTACATCCATACGCAAATTGCGGTAAGACGTTGGGACCTTCATCTGACTACAATGTTGGTCGATAAAGTCCCGACCTCGGAAAATCGCTGAAATACGAGCCACCAGCTGATCAATAATCACTGGCTTATAGATGTAAGAAACGGCGAAGCGCTGGATTGTCTCAATCTGGTCTTGCAATTCTTCGCGATGGTCCAAGACCATGATCACTGAGGCAGGTTTTGTCCGACTCAGCCTCTCTGCAAAATCCTGGGCCGTCATATCCCCCAGACGAGCATTCAGTAAAATCAAGTCATAATCTGTCTGGAGAGCCATGGAGAGGGCTTTTTGCCCCTCCTCGACCAGATCAACACGGTATTGCTCTTTTTGGAGTTCCAGACTGAGAAAATGAGCGAGATTTCGTTCTTTCTCAAGTAATAAAATCCGTTTCCCCATGGCAGACCTACTTATTTTTCGTCATACCAAGAGTAGTGGAAGGTTCCTTCTTTGTCTTTACGTTGGTAAGTGTGGGCACCAAAGTAGTCACGTTGTGCTTGGATCAAGTTAGCTGGAAGGTCAGCTGAACGGTAGCTATCAAAGTAAGTAATAGCTGCTGAGAAGGTTGGCACTGGTACGCCAGCTTGAACAGCAAGAGCTACGATATCACGAACTGCTTGTTGGTACTTAGCAGTAACATCCAAGAAGTACTCATCCAAGAGAAGGTTTGCAAGATCAGCATCGCGGTTGTAGGCATCTGTGATCTTTTGCAAGAAACGAGAACGGATGATACAGCCATCGCGCCAGATAGATGCGATATCTGCAAACGGCAAGTTCCAGTTGTTTTCTTTAGAAGCTACACGCAATTGTGCGAAACCTTGTGCGTATGAGATGATTTTTGAGAAGTAAAGGGCTTGACGGATTTTTTCGATCAACTCAGCCTTGTCACCTTCAAATTTGAAGGCAGCTGGTTTTGGAAGGACCTTGCTAGCATGTACACGCTCTTCTTTGTATGTAGAGATGTAACGTGCAAATACTGACTCAGTGATAAGTGACAACGGCACACCAAGGTCAAGAGCTGATTGACTAGTCCATTTACCAGTTCCCTTGTTTCCTGCAGCATCCAGGATGTAGTCTACGATTGGTCCATCTTGACCTTCATCATCTTTACGGCTCAAGATATCAGCTGTGATTTCGATCAAGTAGCTGTCCAATTCACCCTTGTTCCACTCAGTAAAGATTTCAGCCATGTCTTCTGCAGAAAGGCCAAGCAAGTGTTGCATGAGGTCATAGCTTTCTGCGATCAATTGCATGTCACCATACTCGATACCGTTGTGGACCATTTTCACATAGTGACCAGCTCCATCAGGACCGATGTAAGTCACACATGGTTTGCCATCTTCTGGTGCTTTAGCTGAGATTTCTTCAAGAACATCAGCAACCAATTCGTAGGCTTCTTTTTGTCCACCTGGCATGATAGAAGGACCTTCAAGGGCACCTTTTTCACCACCAGAAACCCCTGTACCGATAAAGTTGATGCCTGAGTTTGCCAATTCTTCATTGCGACGGATGGTATCTTTGTAGAAAGTGTTTCCTCCGTCAATCAAAATATCTCCCTTGTCAAGGTGGGGAAGAAGAGCTTGGATAGTTGCATCTGTACCAGGTCCAGCTTGAACCATCAACATGATACGACGAGGTTTTTCGATTGAGTTTACAAAGCTTTCCACGTCATAGCTTGGCACAAAATTCTTTTCGGGATGGCAAGCGATTACGTCTTCTGTTTTTTCTTTACTACGGTTGTAAATGGCAACTGTATAACCACGAGATTCGATATTTAGGGCAAGGTTACGACCCATTACGGCCATACCAACGACACCAAAGTTAGCTTTTGTCATGTGACACTCCTCTTGTTTAATATGTTTTATTTTATCATTTTTACCTATGAAAGGAAAGAATTTTGTAACGGTTGCTTAGTAGTCCAAGTCATCAGCATGACCAGAACCATTCCCTACAAAGTAACCCGTCTTACAGTTGAGGGTGAAGAGATAGGTTCCATCTGGTTTATAGAGGTTGTAATAACCATTTCCGTTTACAATATTGACACGTTCTAGGATGTATTGATTTCCAGTGATATAGCCACGAGCACGTGATGTTGCTAGAACTTGTTCCAATACACCATCCGCAAACGTCCAAGCAGGGTTGTTGCTATCGTCTACAGCTGATTGGTTGTAAGGTACACGACTAGCACTTCTTTGAAGATTAACCCCATCGCCAGACAAACCACCATTTGTGTCTCTAGCTGGTGCTGTGGTGCTTGTTGAAGGGGTCGTACTGCTTGCATTACTTTCTGTAGCTGAACTTGAGCTTGCTTGACTCGTGCTAGAGCTCGAACTTGAGCTGGAAGCACTGGTTTGTTGACTCTTACCAAGACTAATGGCCTTATCCAAGAGTTTGTCTAGTTCTGTGTTGCCTGTCTTAATTTCTGTAAATTTAGCATCCGCTTTGGCTTTCGCATTGGTATCCAAGACACCGTCCGTAATAACTGGGCTTTCAAAGAGGGCATTAACATCTTGAATGGCCTTGATTTGAGTTGCTAGGCTATCATATCTTGACTTAGCTAGTGTATAATCACGGCTACCTTCTAACTTATCTAGCAAGGTTTTCAGTTGGCTCAATTTATCAAACTGGCTGTTTTTCAGAGCAGTCTTATTAGCATCTGTATAGAAAGTATCATAGAGATCATTGAAGTCTTTCAAAGCTGTTTGTGTCCCTTGATCATCCGAAGAGGCTGCTTGAGAAGACTGGATCTCTTGGTTTGAACGAGATACTTGACGGTAGACATAATATGTTCCAGCAAGCACAAGGATTGCAGCTACTACAGAAGCAATGATGATGACACCTTTCTTCTTAGAGCCTGTTTCAGGTTCTGTTTGAGCCGAACGTGATAGAGGTGTATAGGTCTCCTCTTCTTGTTCCTCGTTTATTTCCTTGGGCTCTGTTTCTGTTAAAACGAGAGACTCTATTTCAGCATTTTCTTCATCTTGAAGTGGTGGAACAAACTGAGTAGTCTCTTCATTTCCTATCTCTTCAATAGATTCCTCAGCAACCAGGTCTGAATCGTCTACCTGATCAGAAGTCTCACTAGATTCTCGCACTTCTTGGATCATTTCCTCTAGGTTTTGAGTAGAAGCTAGTTCTTCTTTTTTAAACTGACGAGTTTCAAACTTGTCGGCTTCGATTTCTTCACGGTGCTGTTTGATGTATTTGTCTAAGATACTGTCCTCAGGCAATACTCCTGCCTCGACCTCTTCATTCTTACGAATGACTTGACCAACAGTCAAGTCTTTTGCTTCGTCAAAGTCGAATTGTGGTTCTTGATGTCCTTTTTTATGACGATCACGTCTTTTCTTACTCATGAGTTCACCTTTCTATTTTACCTCTTGGCGTTTGACACGCTGACCAAAGTATTGATACAAATCCACTTTTAAGGTACCGTTATAGAGTTTTCGCTTTTTATCAGCTGGACTTCCGTACTTGCTTTCAAAAGCTTCGTCACTCGTCAGGATAAACTTACTCCACGTTTTCAGTGGTGCAAAGACCTGTCCCATCTCAGCATAGAGCTTGGTAACTCCTGCATCATCAGACAAACGTTCCCCATATGGTGGATTGGAAATGATAACGCCATTAATCTTGTCAGTGCGCAAGTCCTGTACCCGCATTTGCTTAAAGGTGATATCACCTGCGACACCTGCTGCTTGAGCATTTGCCTTGGCAATTTCCACCATGCGAGCATCTATATCACAGCCCATAATATCCAGCTCGAGTTCACGATCAATTTTCTTAGTCGCCTCTGTGCGAACTTCCTGTATTAACCGATCGCTGACCCAGTTCCATTCCTCAAAAGCAAAGAAACGGCGAAGGCCTGGGGCCATCTTCTTAGCTATCATAGCTGCCTCGATGCAGAAGGTTCCTGAACCACAGGTCGGATCAATCAAGGTCTTGTCTGGATACCAGTTAGATAGTTGTAAAATGGCCGCTGCCATATTTTCCTTGATCGGCGCTCCACCCTTTTCCGTACGATAACCACGTTTAAAAAGGCTAGAACCTGTCGTGTCAATCATGACCGTTGCCACATCTTTCAGGATAGATACCTCAATCTTAAACTCGGGACCCGTTTCCATCAAGGGAACTCCTTCTGGGCGGGCATAGTGTTTTTGTAATTTCTTCACAACAGCCTTCTTGGAAATAGCCTGAACACTAGGCTCGTTATGAAGTTTAGACTTCACACATTTTGCCTTTGATATCGGGAAACGTGCTCCTAGCGGGAGATAGTTTTCCCAATCTAGAGCAAAAACACCTTGAAAAAGCTCTTCAAAAGTCTTAGCAGGAAAACTTCCGACTACAATCTTGATGCGATCCGCTGCGCGAAGCCAAAGGTTGGTCTCGATGATTGCCTTCACATCTCCTTGAAAGCGGACACGCCCATTTTCAACCTGGCAATCATAACCAAGGTCTCGCACCTCACGTCCAACGACAGCCTCAAGACCCGCCGCAGCAGTTGCGATTAAATTAAATTGTTCTTTCATTTCTAGTCTTGCAAGACCTTTCTCTTGTTCACTTTAAAAAATGAGGTTGAGAAAGATTTCTCAGCCCCAACCTATATGCAATTTTCTATAAGCCATGTTTTGTTCCAGAAGTGACTAGGACCACTTCCTTCGATAATCATCTGTCTACCGCTAACAGCATAAATCTGCTAGCAGTCAGAGTACTACGTTCGTTTCCGTGCACTCCATGCCCCGACCAAAATTTGGGTTGCTAGCTTGAGGGGTTTACCGCGTTCCACTCTCCCTGTTTCCAGAAAGACTCCGTCACTGTGGCACTTTCAAGCCTATTCTGACCTATCCGAAGACTTAGCCATTTCGACTGCCGTAACGATTTCTCGTCCCTAGGCTTATGGATTCGCCTAGCACAAACACTACAGGCATCACAGCCTGTGCTAGCATGGACTTTCCTCATGAAAAGAGAACCTCTTCACGCGATTATCCAAAAATTGCACTCATTCCTTAGTCAATTATAAATCTTGGTTGTCTAAGATTTGCTTACCAAATACTTCTTTCTCGAGACGATTTAAGCGTTTCAAAATATCAAAGTTTGTCATTGAAGTAGAAGCTGTTACTTCAATAGAGTCTGGTTGAGTTGGAGCCACCTGTGGTTTATGAGATAATTCTTCCTTCAAATCAGCAATCTCTTGACGAAGGGATTTGACCAAAGCTGCGTAGGTTTCATAGTCCTTAATCACATCGTCTAGGAATTCATCGACCTCTGCTTTGCTATATCCACGTACTTCACGTCCAAATTCTTGTTCAAAAATATCTTTCGCTGAAAATATAATACTTGCCATGTCTCTCTCCATTCTGGGTTACTAGTATTATTATATAAAAAAAGACAAGTAAAAATCAAGGTCAAAGGCTTACTTTTCAGAAAAATTTTCTACCATTTCATTCAAGTCCTCAAATGTTAATCTTCTTGTAACATAGTCCGCTTGATTTTTCATCATTTGGTAAAAATATCGTAACTTGGTTTCGTTTTCTTCGTCGTAAAAAAGGTAACAAGTATCTGTATTTTCCAGCAGAAATTTCTGATAATCACGTAATTGTCCCTTGTGCTCATATTGTGGATAGGCGTATTTGACAAAATCAACCTGCTTGAACTCACTCAATTTCGCTTGATTTGCTTCATTCCAGTTACTGCCATGGGTTTCAAAATCAAAAATGGTCGCCAGTTGAAATCCATAGTCTGCTTTCATGTCTTTCGCCACCTGAAGCGCCCAGTACTCAAAGCCCAAAGTCCCTGTAAAGACAAGCCAAGTTACCCCATCCTCTGCTAGACGTTCCATGTCTCTCCGAATGGCTGTTTTGATAATATCAACGCGAATATCCTTGTCATTAAAGAGACCAAGGTCAAAGGCTGAATAGCCTAAAATCAAGGCTGATGTCATTTTTAACCCTTTCTTTGTAAATTTATGATATAATAGAGTGATGTTATTGTACCAATAAGGAGAATTATGGTCAACTATCCACATAAAATTTCATCTCAAAAGAGACAAGCACCCCTGTCACAAACTAAAAATTTCGCAAATCGGGGAATGTCTTTTGAAAAGATGATCAATGCTACGAACGACTACTATTTGTCGCATGGGTTAGCTGTTATTCACAAGAAACCGACTCCCATCCAAATCGTACGTGTCGACTATCCCCAACGAAGTCGTGCCAAGATCGTTGAAGCCTACTTTAGACAAGCTTCAACTACTGACTATTCAGGGGTTTATGATGGATACTACATCGACTTTGAAGCAAAGGAAACCAGGCAAAAACATGCGATACCGATGAAGAATTTTCATCTCCATCAGATCCAGCATATGGAACAAGTCCTTGCCCAGCAAGGAATCTGCTTTGTACTCCTTCACTTTTCTTCTCAGCAAGAAACCTACTTATTGCCGGCTATTGACCTCATCCGTTTCTATCATCTAGATAAGGGACAGAAGTCAATGCCACTTGGATATATTCGAGAAAATGGATATAGGATTGAGCCTGGTGCTTTTCCTCAAATTCCCTACCTCGACATTATCAAAGAACATTTACTAGGTGGTAAAACAAGATGAACAAACAAACTTTTCTGCGAATAGCTAAGTATGTCAGTATCAGTCTCTTAACTGTATTTATCGCAGCTGTAATGCTTGGTGGTGGTCTCTTCCTCTACTATGTTAGCAAGGCTCCCGAACTTTCTGAAAGTAAACTAGTCGCTACAACGTCAAGTAAGATCTATGATAGCAATGACGAGCTTATCGCTGATCTTGGATCAGAACGTCGGGTCAATGCCCAAGCAAACGAAATACCGACCGATTTGGTCAACGCTATTGTTTCGATTGAGGACCATCGCTTCTTTAATCACCGAGGAATCGACACGATCCGTATCCTAGGTGCTACCCTCCGAAACCTTCGTGGTGGTGGAGGTCTGCAAGGAGCTTCCACCTTGACACAGCAGTTGATTAAATTAACTTACTTCTCTACGTCAACTTCTGATCAGACTCTTTCTCGTAAGGCCCAGGAAGCTTGGTTAGCTGTTCAGCTAGAACAAAAAGCGACTAAACAAGAGATCTTGACCTACTACATCAACAAGGTTTACATGTCAAACGGTAACTACGGAATGCAGACAGCTGCCCAAAGTTACTATGGCAAGGATCTCAAAGATTTAAGTATTCCTCAACTGGCTCTCCTTGCTGGTATGCCTCAGGCTCCAAACCAGTATGATCCATACTCGCATCCAGAAGCCGCTCAAGAACGTCGTAATCTCGTCCTCTCTGAGATGAAGGGGCAAGGTTACATTTCAGCTGAGCAATATGAAAAAGCGATTAATACTCCGATTACAGATGGACTTCAAAGTCTAAAATCGGCTAATAGTTATCCTCCATACATGGACAACTATCTCAAAGAGGTAATCGATCAAGTCGAACAAGAAACAGGCTACAACCTCTTAACAACTGGTATGGACGTCTACACCAACGTTGATCCTAAAGTTCAACAACATCTCTGGGATATCTACAATACCGACGAGTATGTCAACTATCCTGATGATGAAATGCAAGTAGCTTCAACGATTGTGGATGTAACAAATGGGAAAGTTATTGCTCAGTTAGGTTCTCGTCACCAATCAAGCAATGTTTCCTTCGGAATCAACCAAGCTGTTGAAACCAACCGTGACTGGGGTTCTACCATGAAGCCGATCACAGACTATGCTCCTGCCTTGGAGTATGACATCTACGACTCAACTGCTTCGATTGTACATGATGTTCCATACAACTATCCTGGAACAGATACCCCTGTTTACAACTGGGATAGAAGTTATTTTGGAAACATCACCATCCAATATGCGCTCCAACAATCACGGAACGTTACGGCCGTAGAAACCTTGAACAAAGTCGGTTTGGATAGAGCCAAGACCTTCCTAAATGGAATCGGTATTGACTATCCGGATATGCACTATGCCAACGCGATTTCAAGTAACACGACTGAGTCAAACAAAAAGTACGGAGCAAGTAGTGAGAAAATGGCTGCTGCTTACGCTGCTTTTGCTAACGGTGGTATCTACCATAAACCAATGTATATCAACAAAATCGTCTTTAGTGATGGTAGCTCAAAAGAATACGCTGATCCTGGTACTCGTGCCATGAAAGAGACGACCGCCTATATGATGACAGAAATGATGAAGACTGTCTTGGCATACGGAACGGGTCGTGGTGCTTATCTCCCTTGGCTACCTCAAGCTGGTAAGACTGGTACATCAAACTATACAGATGATGAAATTGAAAACTACATCAAAAATACTGGTTATGTAGCTCCAGACGAAATGTTTGTTGGTTATACTCGCAAATATTCAATGGCGGTATGGACAGGTTACTCAAACCGCCTTACTCCTATCGTTGGTGATGGCTTCTATGTTGCAGCTAAGGTTTACCGTTCAATGATGACTTATCTGTCTGAGGATAACAACCCTGGCGACTGGACTATGCCAGAAGGTCTCTATCGAAGTGGTGAGTTCGTCTTTAAAAACGGTGCTCGTTCTGCATGGACTGCTCCTGCTCCGCAACAGGCCCCAACACCAGAAAGTTCGAGCTCGACATCAGAAAGTTCAACTTCACAGTCAAGCTCAACTACTCCAAGCACGAATAATAGTGCAAACAATAATACCAATAACCAGCAACCAAATACAACGCCTGGTCAACAAAACCAGAACCAAAATCAGAATCCTCAACCAGCACAACCATAACATTTATCACCCAGATTTTTCTGGGTGATTTTTTCATAGCACTATTGCATTTATATGCTTAACAAAAGCCTGAGAAGATGTCTTCTCAGGCTTTTTCTGTACTTTAAACCTCATTGGGAAAGATAGGAAACGGATTTCGTAATCTTGTTAAGAGGTTTTACTAAATACTAGTCTTTCTTTGTTTTTGCTACAAAGAGAGCAGATAGGGCTAGGCTAACTCCTGCTAGGAAGAGGGCTGTGTCAGATTGACTCTCACCTGTTGCTGGCAAGCTTTGTTCAGCTGTTTCTCGCTTCGTCACTTCTTGTTTTAGTTCCGGTGCCGGTGCCTTATCTTCATCTGAAGCAAGTGAGCTAAGTTTAAACTCAGGTTTCTCTACTGTTGGAGCAGCTTGATCACCTACTGTTGCTAGCGGGCCTGTGTATTCTGGCAATTCATGCACTAGAGCCATCACTGCATTGACACCACCCTTGAACTCAGGTTTCTCTACTGTTGGAGCAGCTTGGTCACCTACTGTCGCTACTGGGCCTGTGTACTCTGGAAGCTCATGTACCAAGGCTTCAACTGCATTGACACCACCTGTGAATTCAGGAACCTCAAGAACGGGTGCTGGCTCTTCACCCTTACTTGATTGAACCGATTCTTCTGTTAATTCTTGATGGAAGCTTGCCAATTCATAAAACTCAGCCTTGCCGCCCTCCCAGACTAATTTGACGTCTAGAAGAGAGCCGCCATTTCGGATAGCAAAAGTTTGGAGACTAGATGTAATGGCACCGAGGTCTGTCCAACTGTCTTGACCATCCTTGAGTGTTCTAGCAAGAATACGTGCTTTCGCTCCTTCAGGAAGACTAGAAACAAGGCGAAGGTGGTTAGCTTTGGTTGGTTCAGACAAGTGATACACCAATTCGCCCTTATCTTTTTCAGACTTGTAGCTGGTCAAGACTTTGCCGTCTACAAGATTATTATAAAGGTTGCCTTGGCTTTCTCCACTACTTCCTTCTACTGTTGGATCATTGATTGGTTTGACAAATTCACCATCGTTGATGACCAATTCTGTAAATCCTACAAAACGGGCATCATAGTCTGCTGTATAGAGGACACGGAGATAGTTAGCTTTAACTGGTGTCGTCAATTCACCCTCGATATAGCGATTTCCTGGCATCTTAGAATCATGTGTCCAACCATCTGTCAATGAATCATCGTGTGTGCTATTGGCCACACCATCTCCTACTGTCACAACATCTGTCCAAGTTTTACCGTCCTGGCTGACTTGGATCTTACCATCACGAAGGTAGTTTTGAGTTCCGTCTTGGATGTAGGCTCTGATTTTCTTAATCGTGCGTTCGCTGCCAAGTTTCAAGGTTACGTGGCCATCTTTATGGGCGTAGTCTGAAAACTCAACGAAGTTATTGTAAACACCGTCAAATAGTTGATCTAGGTTGTTCAGTTTACGAACATCATTGCTTCCGTATGTTGGATGAATGCCCATTGTTGTAGATTCTAGTTTAGTTGGTTGCACTTCTTTGGTTGTCACAAGGAGAGAAGTGGCTGTCACAGCTTGTTCCTGATCTGTTTTATTGACCAGACGAACATAACGAACCAAGTGGGTTGCGACAGTTCTGTCTGTCAATTGGCTAGCTGGCGTCCATTCTTGCGCATTTGCAGAGTACTCTAGATTAAGAGCAGGGTTGGCCTGACCTTGGAGTTGGATGCTCTTGATTTGATGGATACGGTCAAGCTTCATTCCTAGATAGCTATGAGCAGGGAGTTTGGTTCCAGCTGGAATTTGAAGCTCGTAACTGCCCAAGCTATCCACTACCGGCGTTTCCTTCAAGGATTCCACGTTGGTGTCTGTTAACTCACTATTTCCAGAACGTGTCTCAACAGAGAAGTCCTGGATACGCCACCAGAGGTCGAGTGCCTTGGTATTGCGTACTCGAATGTAACGAGCATTGATCGCTCTGGTCACTTCCTTGGTTTGTTCTCCTGATAGGCGATCCAACTCTTGCCATGCAGTTCCATCTGTAGAGTACTCAAGTACACCTGCGGCAAGCTTATCACCCGTTCCTTGGCGAAGTCGTACTTTAGTGACTGACTTGACTTCACCGAGGTCAAGTTGTGCCCAGGCATCTACTGGTGTCGTATTGCTACCGTCAGCATTTGCCATCATGGCTTCTGTATTGTCCTTGCCATCAGTGATTTGACGGGCTGAGGTATTTAGTTTGTAAACTAAGTTTGAGCTTAGACTAACTGTCGTTGCTTGTTGGCTACGAGCTTTTTCAACTGGACGGTTGACTGCAATTTCCTGAACTGCAAACCAGGTATTCTCACGGTCTGCTGTCGCAATCATGCGAACTGCCTTGGCCTTGATATTGAGATTTTCAAACTTAAGAAGGGATTCATTTCCGACATAGCTTGGCTCTTTCAAAGTTACCCAGTTATCATTTTCATCTTGATACTGCACTTCTGCCTTACTAAAGGTATCACGTGGATTTGCCTGCGTTCCCATTGCAAAGGTCAAGGTTTGGATCGCTACCGGCTTGTTGAACTTCATACCAATATAATCACCTGTCTTGATGCTGTTTGGTGATTTAATAATCGCATGAGTTGCCAAGTCGCCATCCGTTACTTCTGCCAAACCACCTTCTACACCTGTTCGATTGGTGATAAAGGTGCTGATGATTTGGTCTGGGTGCAAGACTTTTTGAACTTCAGACGCTAGAACTTCTTTCAGGGATAGGATAAATGGACGAATATGTTGAACACCCAATTCAGCTTTTTCCATATGGTCTACATAATGGAAGGTGTGAGTTTGAGACTGTTCGTACAATTTCAAACCTTTATAGTAGCTATCCCAAAGTTTGGCCGCATCGTTTGTAGCCATGGCTTCAGTTCCTGTAAGGAAGGCATCGAGGGCATTCATTTGGTCGATTGCATTATCCAACCAATAGTGGATTTGGGCAACCATTTTTTTATCGCCTGATGCTTTATAGAGTTCAGCTGCTTCTTTAATCTTGGCAAATTCAGCTCGCAAGGCTGCACGTTCTGCAGTCACATCCTGACCAGCTTTGAGCTTAGTCATGAAGTCTGTTAATTTTGGAGCCAAGTCTACAGATTCTTCTAGTTTGACGACACGATTATCCATGTTTTGGTTGATCATGTGCTTACCAAGTTCGCGGAAGGCTGCTGATACCTTGCTATCTTCAAAATGACCATTTTCTACAAAGTTGAAGGCAATATCATTGATTTTCTTAGCTTCTTCTTCTGATTTCCACTGTTTCCATGAGTATTGAGCTCCTGAAAAGAGGGCAATCTTAGATGGTTCAGACTGTTGCATTGGGTTCAACATGATACCAGATAGCAAGCTAGGATCCACATTCGGATGAAGGAATTTCTCACCACCACCTAGAATCAAGTGCTGTTTAGAGTTATCTGTTACAGGCCAGTTAATCCAAAGTGAAACTGGGCGATAGGTCTTGCCACCTGCGGATAGATTGTTTTTGAGAGTTGAAAGGAAGCTTTCAGAGACTTCACCCCAAATCTTACCACCCGTCAAGGTCATGGATGTTGAACTTGGGAGATTTTCATTGAGGGATTTCAACTCATCTTCACGTCCATTACCCCAATACTGTCCAGGAACAAAGATCATTTCTTTACGAAGACCGCTGTAAGTTCCCTGCATTTCAGTCAACCACTTGGTCATATCTTGCATCAAGCGGTTGTAGCTATTGTAGCCTCCGACTGGGCTTGGAGCATCATCTGCAAGGATACCAAATTCACGGACACCCACTTTCATCAACTGGGTAAATTTAGCCTTGATGGTTGCCAAATCTTCTTGGTAATGCGCTTCATTTCCAAAGCGGATGCGGTTGTTCATGAATGGATGGATAGTCCAGACATAGCGGGTTTTACTTTGATTTCCGACACGAGCAAGTTCACGGATTTCAGCTAGTTTTTCTTCTGGATAGAGTTCACGCCATTTCTTGTTGTGATATGGATCATCTTTTGGTGCAAAGAAGTATTGGTTCAATTTCAAATCGCCACCATAACGCATGAGCTCTGCACGATCGGCATTCGACCATGGATTTCCATAGTAACCTTCGATGAAACCACGGTTCTTGAGCTCTGCGTAATCTTCTACTGTCACATTGCGAAGGACTGGCACTTGGCTTTCCTTGAGCATGTGTTTCAAGGTTGTCAAACCATAGAAAACTGCATCAGTGTCTTTTCCGACGATGGAAATCGAATTATCCTTGATGCTCAAGACATAGGCGTCAATCTTGTCAAAGAGACCTGCTGAAACCTTGGACAAGTTTTGCTCTGCTTGTGAACCTTGTCCATGCACTCCAAGATAGATATTGGTTGCGCCAGCGATTGCTGCCTTACCAGTTGTATAAGATACTTGATTGTCCTGCAAAACACTCTTCAAGCGATTGCGAGTATAGATATCGAGCTGATCGCCCATGACCAGATTGACTTGCTTGCGAAGAGCTGTGACACCTTCTCCATAAGTCACTTTTTGTGGAGTTGGGAAGACCTTGTACTCTTTCTTGAGATAGTCTGCGCTCTTGCTAGCAGCTGCAATGCTGTCTTCGCTAGCTGGTTTACTTGCAGTGAATTGATCTGCCAATTCAACTGTTCCATCACCGGTTTGGTCTACTTTTGGTTTTTCTGGTGTAGTTGGTTTTTCTGGTTGACTTGGTGCAGGCGTTTCTTGCTCTTCTTTGACAGGTTTCAATAGATGAACTTCAGCTGCACTTGCAAAACCACCAACGCCTTCCAATACTTTCAATTCAATCTTGTTGGTATGCACCGCCGCAAAGTTGACTGTTTTTTCTTGGGCGTTGTTGTCCCAGCTTCCTTCTGAAACCTTGACCATTTGGCCATCTTTTTGTGCGTAGATTTCGTAGCGCGTCACAACACCATTTCCACCACCTGGACGTGGGAGATAGGTCAAGCCATTGATTTTTTCTGCTTCTTTCAAGGTCATAGTAAGGGTGTATGGCGCAGTGTCACCGGTCCACTTAGTATGCCAGAAGGTATTTGGATCATTGTCAAAGGCCTTTTCAACAGCGCCTTCAGTCGCGTTTCCTGGAAGTTGCTGACTGCTTGCGGTTGCAGTAATCTTATCATTTGAAATCAAGCGAGGATTTACAAATGCTTTATCCGACAACTCTGCGCTATGCAAGATTCCTTTGAATCCACCGATGCTTTCAAGCGGTAGTACCAAGCTATTGTGGGCAAAGCGAGGGTGGGCTGGATTTGCGATACGCTCAATCTTTTCACCATCCACATAGACTTCGGTTGACTGTGGTTTAGTCACGATGGAGATTTGATAACGTTTGTTCTTTTCAAGTTTTTTATTGAATTGGATATGGAACTGTTCAAACTGGTAAGCAAGGTAGCCGTCTTTATCAGCTAGATAGATACGGTTGTCCCCACTTGTTGAGAAGGTTTGTTCCCCGTCTCCAGTGACAGTTACATCAAACTTCAAGACGCGACTTGGACCAACATCACCAGCCAAGCCTTCGATACTGCTGTCTTTCTCAAAAGCCAATCCCTGTTCGCTTGCCTTCACTTTCTTACTTGCATAGTTCTTGACTGTTTCAGAATTGATGGTAAACAAGTCGCTTTGATCAATCTCTTTATCAGGATTTGACTGTGGCGCATAAGGGCTCGTTGGTAGGGTGCGTTCTGCAAAGGTCGCAGCTGCACGGTCAGATCCCCAAGTGCGCTCCGCAGTAGTTTGCATGCTCTTGAAGAAGCGTTTGAAGATGTCATAAGAGGTCAAACCGGTCTCATGAAGGTCGATATTGTCATTCCAAACTGCGTGACCACCACCAAGGATACTTGGATGAGAAGCTGGTAGAAGTGGACCGCCACCTGTTCTAAAATCATTTGGTGTCCAGCTATTGTACTGACGTTCGTAGTTAGCATAGTCCCCGTAGGCTGCTTGACTATTGCTTCCACTTGGCACACTATAGGTCGGTACATCCGTGATATTGATAATCTTAGCTCCCTGAGCAATGGCTTCATTTGGTCGTTGCCATCCGATACTCCAGATATCAACCTCTACTCCGTTCCAATCAACCGCTGTTTTACCTCGTTTCGCACTGAGCGAGCCCCAGATACGAGGGGTATAACCTTTAGACTTGATATATTGGGTCAAATCATTGACATAGCGACGGTAACTTTCTCTGCTGCCATAGTATTCATCCGTTCCGATATGAACAGTGGATACCCCATGAAGTGGTGCATCTGGTCCATCTAGAAGTTTGTCATAGACGGATTTGACAAATTTAAGAGTTTCTTCGTATTTATTGTCTAGATCGAGCATAGCTACGCGCTCAACATTGTGCTTGCCTGCATAATCACTCAGACTACCTTGATACATGAGGTCTGGGCGAACTTTGACAAAGGACAAGGCGTGACCTGGTGTGTCAATTTCTGGTACTAGGTTGATATGCAAGGCCTTGGCCAATTTAATCAGATTTTGCATTTCTTCCTTGGTATAATGCTCATCTGATGTTAGTTTTTGCCCATTTTTACCGACAATGTCTGTCTCCACACGGAAACCAGTCTTAGCGTGTTCAAGTACATACTTGAGTTGTTCTTCTGGACTTAAATTCTTACCTGCCAAGTGTTCCTTAAGGAAGATGTAGTTATCATTAAGGTGCAACTGCAAGTCGTTCATCTTGTAGTAAGCCATGTTAAGCATGATGTCTACAAGAGTGTCATATGGGATAAATTTACGACCTGTATCCAACATAAAGCCACGGTGGCTGAAACTTGGGAAATCACGAATTTCGCCATTTTGTAGGTCTGTTTCTCCCATTTGAAGAAGAGTACGAGTGGCGTAGAAGGCACCTGTGTTTGTAGCAGCTTCTATGGTAATCACATCATTTTGGATAGTAATGCCATACCCTTCTTTACCATAACCTTTGTTTTCAACCTTTTTAAATTCGATTCGTTTTTGAGCTTGCTTGTTACCTGTTGCTAGTTCCAATCCACGGCTAGCAAGGTCTGACTGATAAAAGGTTGCTGCCTGATCAAAGCCAGAATCTCCTGTCGCAAGGACTGTATCTGAAGTGATAGAAGATTGGCCTTCTTTCCCATACCATTGTTGAACAGCTGGTGCTACTTTTGGTTTCACACCCACACCTTCGTCCTGATGTAGCCCCTTGATGACTACTTCAAACTCTTTTGTAAAGGTATGACTGTCTCTGATTTGTTGGACCATGACCTTAACGCGTTGATCTGTCAGAGGTTTATGGATACGATTTTGAAGGTCAATCACACCTTGCTTGTTGCTTCCGATAAGGCTAACTTTCCCTGGTAAAGTTGGCAAGACAAGAGACTGTCCGTCTTCTGCTACTGTTAGTTCGGTTACTTGGCGGATATCCGTTACCTTACTGTGGTCCGGAACGTTAGAATAAGCTCGAATTTCTTGGATACCAACGTTTCTCCAACCCATTGTGCCCGCTTGATAGTCGTTAATTTCTAACTTAAGATATTTAGCTTGAATACTTTCAGCTAGGTCAACTTTCTCATCTAAAACAGGTTCTCCAGTCTTGGTATGAGCGGGTTTCCATTGTTTTTCTCCATTAGCGCCCACGTCTTCTTGACCTGCATAGTAGAGACTCCAAGATTTGATATTAGGGTCATTTTGCCCATTACGAAGACGACGATCCCAGTCAATTTCTACATGTTTGATCAAGGTAGTCTTTGGCAGAGTTAGTTCAAAAGTTGGTTTTGGTACATCTTTGTCTGTAGCCCAACGAGTATTGTCATCTCCATCGATAGCTTTATCCGCAGTAAAGTTGGTACCAGTCTCATGGTTGCTCGCCTGAGCAGTAGCACCTTCGAGATGGTTGACATCTTCTCTATCTTCAATTTGCTTTTCAGCTGGTTTTGCTGCTGGCGTAGCAGTTTCAGCTGGTTTATTGTCTGCCTTTGGTGTTTCAACCGGTTTCGGCGTTTCTGCTGGCTTGGGACTTGTAGGACTTGTCTCTGGTTTTGCCTCTTCACTTGATGTAGGATTGCTTCCTTCGTCAGTCGCTGGAGTTTCTTCATGACTTGCTTCTGTTGCAGCTTCTACATCCGCCTTTTTAAGCGCATCGGCTAAATCATCGGGTAACTTATCCAGTGCTTCAACATGGGTGATGCTTCCCTCTGTTTCTGAAGGAGCTGCTGTTTCTGCTGCCTGAACCATATTGGCGCCAAAGATACTAGCACCAATCATCACGGAGGCTGCACCGATTGCAAATTTTCTTATACTATAGTGACAGCGTTTCTCAAAAAAATGTCTATCCATCTTTCTCCTATTCCTTTCTTCCGCATACATGAGTAAGCGGTATCATTTCTCCTTTGAAAAAAGGAGAGAACCTAGAGGTCCTCTCCGGCTGTTTGTTCCTTTTTGATTCGAGTTGCTTTGAACTGCTAAAATCAAATCTCATTACTCTTCTTTACGTTTTGTCGCAAGAATCGCAGCAGATAAAGCGATGCTCACACTTGCTAAGAAGAGGGCTGCTTCTGAACCATGTTCTCCTGTAGCAGGAAGTTTCTCTTCATCTTTAGCTCCCGGAGTTTTGGTATCAGCTACTGGACTTGGAGTGAGCGGGTACTCAGGTTTTTCAACAGTTGGAGCTGCTTGATCTCCAGCTGTAGCCAATACACCTGTGTAGGCTGGTTTCTCGTTTACCAAGGCTTGGACCGCATTGACGCCACCCTTAAACTCAGGGACTTCATTTGCAGCCGCTAGGACCGCATTAGCGCCGCCCTTGAACTCAGGAACCTCATGTACAACTGCTTCTGCTGCATTGACACCGCCCTTAAACTCAGGTAGGTCATGTACAGCTGCTTCTGTTGCATTGACGCCGCCTTTGAACTCAGGTACATCAAGAACTGGTGGTTGTTCTTCACCCTTGCTACTTGTTGGAGCATCTGGTTTCGTAGCAGAATCTTTTAATTGGTTGAGATAGTCTGCGAAGTAGGCCACCATTCTTTCCGTCAAGAGATGGTTATCCGTCGCATATTTCATGCTTGCCTGAACGCTAGCTACTTCCTCTTGATTGTCTTTGTCTGTTAATTTCTGCGCCTTAGCCAAAGCTGCTTCATAGCCAGACATGTCAAGTGGTGTTTCTGCTACCTGTGGACGGGTAAAGATGAGTTCCGCTGCAGATTGGTATTTATCGCCACCATCTCCGTAAGTCTTGGTACCAGTAAGGACAATTTTCTTAGCCTTGATTGTCTTGCCAAAGTCAATGTCTTTTGGTTTGTTGTTATTTGGCCAATCTGTCACTGTGAAGGTATGTTCTTTACCAGACTCATCTGTGACAACCAGTTTCACATCTCGCAAGTTTCCATTTGAATCAGAGGCACGTGGAACATAACGAAGTCCTGTGATTTCAGTAGGTTCTTTCAATACCATAGTTGCAGGCTTGCCTACATCTCCACCATTCCAAGATGTATGCCATAGACTAGACACATTGCCATCAAAGGCATTCTCAAGACCTTCACCTGGTTGAGCTGGCGCATCCAAACTTTCAAAGTCTTCTGCTACCAAAGCTGTCTTCTTCTGAACCAAAGCATTCTTCAAAGCTTCAATCTTGGCAATCTCTGCACGCGCTTCTTCCACGCTAATGTCATCATCTGCCTGACTGAGGTTAAAGACCGCCTCTTTCAAAGCATCCATAGACTCTTTCGTATAGTTGGTCATGGCAACCGTTGGCAAGTAGTTCTTCAGAGCATTTTCTGTCAACATCTTACCTGTTAGGGTAATTTCCTCGATGTGAAGATTGTCCATCATGAAATCGTTGTAACCACGGAAGTTGGCATTTCCACCAGCATCTCCATGAGTATTGCTTGCGTTTCCAGTTGAGTAGATACCTACCCAAGTATCGCCTGTTTCTGCACCTGTCACGAGGAAGGTTACTTTCTTGGCTTTCTTAGAATCCGTCCAAGTATTTGGTAATTCATGCATTTCCAAGTTGCTTGCTTGACTACCACGACGACCTGACTGGAATTCTCCCTTTCCGACTACAAAGGCATAGGTATCGTCTGAACCTGCTTCATATTCAAAGGTTACACGGTAAGTCTTACCTGCCTCAAAGCGGAAGTTTTGCGGAATAGTTTGGTAAACCAAGTTACGACGGCTCACTAGCCCATTTGTCTTCAATGACCAATTTCCTTCGATAACATCATCAACTTTCTTACCGTTCCAACCACGTTGTGTATATGGATCATGCTTTTCAGACAAGTGAGTGCGGTTATCTTCAACACCTTCGACACCGCCCACTACGAATGGGAAGATACCCTGAGCAACATTTTCAAAGTCTTGTTTGAAGGTGCCTTGACCTGTATCATGCTTGTCTCCGTACATGCTTGAATTGTTTTCAAAGGTACGAATTTCATCAAAGTATGTTGCTTCATCACCAGCTTCACGACTCAATGTCAGAGTGACATTTGATACGTCCGATCCAGTTGTAAAGAAGGCGTACATATTTTGGAAGTAACTTGTATCATCAACTGTAGCATTTTCACGACGATTGTTATGAGCATAAGCCTTGATATAGTTGAGAGCGAGTGACTTATTGGTATAAGTAGTCACTTCTTTCTCGCCAGCATTCACTGTGATACTTGCCTTAGCATTACTACGGTTATCAACACCGACATAAACAGCATACTTGGTATTTGGTTTCAAGCCAGTCAGTTTCTGAGTAAGGCTAACCTTGCTCTTATTGCCTTGGATACGAAGCATTTCATTTGCACCCTGTGATTTGACAATTTCTGCCTTGGAAGCATCACCAGAAATGGTCCAGTGTTTCAAGGTTCCACTGTTAAATCCTTGGTCATAGATGTGCATTCCTTCGCTCCATGACATTTCAGGATTGGTTTGTTTTGAACGGTAAAGAACGTATGGTTGATTTGCTAGAAGTTCTAGGGTAATCTTGCCATCTTTTACAGTTAGTTCTTGCTCTTCTGTCTTACCTTGGTCAGTTAGCTTGTAAAGGTAAACCTTGCTATTTGCCCAATCGCTCGGAAGTGTCCAAGTTGTTGCACCAGCCTGCGTATTGAAGTAGTACATTTTTTCCTTATCAGTAGGAAGTTTCTTACCATTTGCATCCCAGTTCCAAGGAGTCAAGTAAGCTGAACCATCTTGGATGACACGTCCGTTGAGCGTTACTGTACGTTCGCGGTATTGCGGGCTATTGACATCATTTGACTTACGAGTCACAACAACCTTGTTACCTGCAGCATCGACTAGCTCAACCTTCATTTCTGGAGTCCATTTATAGGTGCTACCATTATCGGTCATGGTAACTGGTGTACCATTTTCCCATTTACTTACAGTGAAGTGTTGGAAGTACTTAGTCATGACATCATGGGCAAAGAGGTTAGTCACGTAGCCATTGTAGTCGCTTCGTCCTTGCCAGCCTTCAAAGTCTTTCATGCTGTAGCCGCCTAGAAGTGGGTAGTTAGCTGCACCACCGTAGCTTCTGTAGTCCCCAACCCATGAATCTTTTTGGTGGTTGCGGATAAAGCGGGTGATAGCACTGTTGATACCTTTATTAGTGTAGCCACCATAGGTCAAGTCAGCTGCCCAGTGTTGGAAGGTAGAGTCGTATTCACCACCATGGCCCCACTCAATCGCAAAACGCCAGCCTTGTTTGTTAATTTCTTTAGCAAGAACGTGAGTAGCCCAGGCACCGTTATCACCAGATTGACCATTGCCCCAAACGTCCACATAGATAAAGTCGAGACCATCACCAAGTTTTTTCTTCAAGTCTTCCCAGCGAGCCAAGCGTCCATGCGCCAAGTCATAAGCAGCATCAATGTTGATACCTTGGTCTAGCCAGTTCCAACCATAGCTGTAGCTGCCATCTGGATTTTTACGAAGAATATTTTCATTAAAATATTTAGACTCAGGATAGGTTTCAGAAGCGTTAACGTGGATACCTAGATGAGCACCATATTTCTTCGCTTTTTCGATCAAGGTCTTGAAGTCTTCGACACCACCAATACGTTTACCAATATCAGCATAGTTCAAGTGACCAGAGTCGTGACCTTCACTACCATATCCTTTAAGGAGAACACCTTGCCCAAGACCATCTGTGTGGAGATTGATTTTCTTGATACCATCCAAGGTCATAAGGAATGGATTTTGTGCTTGTGAACCAAAGTTCATCGCGATACGGTAAGCAGTGATATCCTTGACTTTTTCCCAACCTTGAGGGTTGTTCATGATGCTACGATAAGCAATGGCACCATCTTGCCAGTCGACTTTGTTGTCGGCATTGGCATCTTCGGTGATAACAACCTTGGCACTTGGAAGTTCCTTGGTGTATTCTGGGAAAACAATGCCCTTATAAGCTTTTTCCCATTGCCATTCAGAACTTTGGATTCCCACATAGTTTGTATTTCCAACAGTTTGTTTGAATGCTGTCAAACGAGTCCAGTCATTCGAACCACCACCGTAGCTGTTTTGAGAGTTACTCCAAACACCTGCAGCAAGCTTGTCTGTAGAAACAAATCCATACATGTAACCCTTAGCCAAGTTTTTCATTGGATTGGTTACATCAATATGATCATCTCCACTGATATGAGTGTTGTTTGACATGGTTGCCCCGTCAAACTTAGCTCCAGTTTGGTCGCTTGAAACTGACACAAGTGAGTTTCCTAAGAAATTGATAGAGGAGAGAAGTTTTCTTTCATCATCAATTTTCTGACCTGGAGTAACTTGATTGTGGTTGACAATCTTGGTCACATCAAAGTGTAATTGATTGTCCACAACTTGCAAGCGTACTGTCATATCTGCATTGATGAAATTCTTCTCATCGCGAAGTTTCATCACGTACTCTGCTGTTGTCTCATTGATTTTCTTATAAGTGACTTCAGGTGTAATGTCGCGATTGTTTACCAAGATTTTCTTAAGTTGTTGAACTTGTCCTGGCAAAGTATGCCCATTCAAAGTGTATTCTTTCACACGAGGAAAGGCTTGATCAATTACCGCTTTCAAAACTGCTGACTGGATCGTGTCATAAGTCACCTTGCTATCGTCAACGGCCGGACCTGTTTCTTTCTGGGCAGGAGTATCATCCGCTTTTACGCCTTCTTGATTGTCTGTTTTAATGCTGACAACCGTGCGATCATTGCTATAAGTTCCTGCCTTGAGAAGGATCTTCTTCTCATTTTTAAGATTCTCATTAACAGCAGCTGGCAAAGTAACTGTATCAAAAAGTTTTGCATCATTATTTGTTGCATTCAGCTGACCATCTGATTTTAAGCTAATAGTCAGATGATTCACTGATCCATTTACTGGAGCTGCAACACGACCGCCCTGATACCATGTGCTATTACCTGGTGTCTTGTATTCCCAGAACCAGCCACCTGAGTCATATCCAACAAAAACATTGTTCTTGGTGTCTTTAAATTTCAAGAAGACACCAAAACGTGATTTGCCTTTTTCAGAATCTTCTTTGAAAGTTAGATCAACAGTCGCATTTCCATTAGCGTCAACTGTCAATCCTTGTTTTTCAAACAAGGCTGGTTTATCCCCATTGTCGTTCTGCGCAGTCGACGACAACTGATTGTAGCGAACACCCTTTTCTTCACGAATAGTGACTGTTCCTTGTTGCTCTTTATTCGCTACTGTTTGCCATTCAGGAGTTACTGCCTTAGGTGTTTCAGGTTTAGCAGCTGCAGGTTTATCCTCTTTTGGTTTTTCTTCAGCCGGTTTTTCTTTCTCTTCTAAGTCTGCTGGTTTCACACTTGAAATTCCCTGTATGTGGTCTTGGATCCATTTTAGTTGAGCTGGTGAGAAGAGAATACCGCCGCTCCGTTTTCCAACTACACCATTTTGGTGAACACCGACTAGTTTGCCTTCTGTATCAAAGATACCGCCACCACTAGCGCCTGGTTTTCCTCCTTGGTAACCAATCCCTTGGACACCTTCTCCGTATGGTTCCGCAAAGTCAACTGTAGTATTGACAATCGGATTCAATTTCCCTTCTGGATAACCAAAGACATGAAGCTTATCTCCGATTTTCTTAACTACTGGCTTTTTAGTTACTTCAACAGGCGTATTTTCGAGAACTGTACGCAATCTCACTAGGGCCAAATCATTTTTGAAGCCTTTCAGGTAGCCTTCACGATCCCAATGAATGATATCTTTCTTGCTAAACTTGACATCTGGCAATCCTGGATATGAGATGCTATAGATATCTCCATCCCCTTGGTCATTGTCCACAACCTTACGGACATTGCCGTCTTGGCTATCCTTGATAAAGTTGTGAGAAACCGTCAAGACAAGGTCTTTAGCAATGACAATACCGCTACCTTCTCCTGATGGCGTCTTAATCTTAACAGTCGCGCCGTAGTTTAATTCCCCGTTGGTAGTCTTAGCCACATCTTCTGGGACGAGCTTGCCAGTATCTTGGGCCAATTGATCCTTGTTAACTTCGCGCCCATTGTCTTCAGCCTTCTCCAACTTATCTTCTAATTCTTTTGGCAGATTGCTTGGCTTTTCAGACTTTTCTTTTTCTTGAGCCAACAACTCTTCTTCTGTTTGAGGGCCTTCAGTAGTCTCAGCCGAACCAGGATTCTGAGCGGCAGCTTCCTTGTCAAAATCGTGCCCCTCATCACTAGCCTTCTTATCCAAATCAGCTAGTTCACTCGGCAAATTATCTGTTGAACCAACTCTTGCTTGATCAGCCAATACTGGGCTAGCTGCGAAGAAAGTCGCTCCAATCATCACCGAAGCTACTCCAAGCGTAAATTTACGAATACTGAACTTACAGCGTTTTTCAAAAAATCGTTTATCCATGAACTCCTAAATCCTTTCATTTTCCAGTAAGCGTTTACATTTCTTTTTTAAAAAATACTCCTTTCTCTGAAAGTGCTAAGCTTAACTGTTATAAATAAAAAATAATTGTACTTTTAATATAACAAATAAAAAGGCAGAAAGCAATAGGAAATAGGTAAAATTCACTAAAATTTTCTCTTTTCTGAAAAATCCTATCTCTAATCATTCAGGGACTTATACCAAGATAAAAAAGGACTTAACCATCATGTCGATGGCTAAATCCTTTACTTTTTTAAAGTTATTTCACATGGTTTGCGAGTTCTTCTTGGGCCTTTTTATTTGACTCTTCTTTTTCTTTCAACCATTTTTCTTGAGCTTTTTGGTATTCGTCTGTTGTCACGGCTTTATCTTGTACTTCTAGATATTTGTACAAAAGGGCTTCACTCATACCCTTGTTACCAGAGTATGCAAATGGAAGTGTAAATGGTACCATCTTAGACAACATTGGACGACCAGTTTGAGAAGTTGTTGGGATGAGCAAGGCACTGTCTGTCAACCAAGCTTGGGCAGCAGCATATTTCTCATAACGTTTTGAAACATCAGTGGTTTCTTCACCAGCTTCCACAACCATTTTTTCGTAATCTTCTAAACCAACTTGCTTAGCCGCAGCGTTGTTTGTCCCAGAATCAAATCCTAGATATGTTTTCGTATTTTCTCCTACAGAAGGCTTGATAATATCAAGATAAGTAGATGGATCGATATAGTCTGGAGACCAACCCACGTTATCTGAGATATCCCAGTCTTCTCCAGCCGCAGTTTCAGCGAAGTAGGTAATGTTTTGAACATCATCTTTTTGGAGCTGTTGGATGTCGATAACCACATTATCTGATCCTAGATTTTCTTCAACTGACTGTTTAAAAGATTGAACACGTTGAACTTTTGTTGTATTGGTTTGATCTACAGGCATATCCAAGTGGATTGGGAATTTCACACCTTCCGCTTGAAGGGCCGCCTTAGCTTTAGCGAACTCTGCTTTGGCTTTGTCAGGATTGTAGAGTCCATCTTGGGCATCATCCAAGTTTACGTTGCTCCACTCATCTCCATAGGTCACCAATTTTTCCTTAACTAATTCCCCAAAGTTTTTCCCATCTGCCTGTACAAATGTAGGAGGAACAAATAAGTTACGAAGCAGTTTAGTAGCCCCGCTTGCACCATTTACTTGAGAAGCGTAGGCTGTTCTGTCAAAACCAAATGCAATAGCTTGACGGAAGTCCTTATTCAAAAGTGCCTTCTTGGTTGATACTTTTTCCTCATCTGTTGTCTTAGAAGTGTACTTATAAGACTGGCGATCGATATTTGTGCCTACTAAATAAGTAGTAGAATCTTGTTGGGTATAAACGATATTGTCTTTGAATGTTTTTTCAGTCTCTGAGTAACTAGCACTTGTTGGGAAGAGGCGAGCCATTGTAAAGCTACCGTCTTTGAAAGCTTCAGTTGGCTTATTAGTATCTTGACCATCCCAGAAGGATAATTTCACTTTATCAAGATGGACATTGTCTTTGTCCCAATAGTTTGGATTCTTTTCGAACTCGACTGATGATTTGGCTACGATTGATTTGAGTAAGAATGGTCCATTATAGAGAATACTGCTTGGATCCGTACCTTTAGCAAAGTCATCCCCTTTAGAGTTCAAAAATTCTTCATTAACAGGAGCCAGAACACCCATTGTTGTCTTAGAATTCCAGAAACTTTCTGGCTTGTTCAATGTGTATTGAACGGTATAATCATCAAGAGCTTTGATTCCTACTTGAGAAAAATCTGTAATTTCTCCTTTGACATAGGCATCCAATCCCTTGATAGATTCCTGAACCAGGTAAAGACCATCTGATTTCTTATCAGCAGCATACTTAAGACCAGTTACAAAGTCTTGAGCTTTAACTTCTGCATATTCCTCACCTTCAGATGTATACCATTTTGCATCCTTTCGGAGTGTATACGTGTAAGTCAATCCATCCTTAGATACAGACCAATCCTCAGCCATAGATGGTACAAAGTTACCGTAGCGGTCATTTTCAAGTAAGCCATCAATAACGTTGCTCGTAATATTTGCTGTAGCTGCCTTACCAGTTGTCAAATAGTTTAGGTTATCAGGATCCGTTTCGTAAATGTATGAGAATGTTTTCTCACCTTTAGCATTTGAACTTGATCCAGAGCAGGCCGCAAGAGTCGCAGCTGCCAATAACGTCACACCCGCAAGGGCAAGTAGTTTTGAACTTTTCATTGTTTTCTCCTTTAAAACTTTCACCCCATTATAGTCCCTTTTCAGAAACATGTCAATAAAATTTTCAGAATTTTTGAATTACTTTGGTAAATTCTGAAAAATATGTTTTCTATTATAAAATTATGATTCTCTAATACTATATTTTTATATCTTAAACCAGCAAAACAAGGACCGAAAATCAGATTTTTTATCATTTTTTTGCTATGATTAGATAGAAGAAAAGTTAAGGAGAAGACAATGATATTAATTACAGGTGCAAATGGTCAACTCGGTACCGAACTACGTTATTTACTAGATGAACGAAATGTGGACTATGTTGCAGTTGATGTGGCCGAAATGGATATCACGAATGCTGAAATGGTTGAGAAGGTATTTGCTGAAGTCAAGCCAACTCTGGTCTATCATTGTGCAGCCTACACTGCTGTTGATGCTGCAGAAGACGAGGGGAAAGAACTGGATTTTGCCATCAACGTAACTGGAACTGAAAATGTAGCCAAGGCCTCTGAGAAATACGGAGCTACTCTGGTCTATATCTCGACAGACTACGTCTTTGATGGAAAGAAACCCGTCGGACAAGAATGGGAAGTCGATGACCTACCTGATCCGCAGACAGAATATGGGCGTACCAAGCGAATGGGGGAAGAACTTGTTGAAACCCTTACGTCACAGTATTACATCATCCGCACTGCTTGGGTCTTTGGAAATTATGGCAAAAACTTTGTCTTTACAATGCAAAATCTTGCCAAAACCCATAAAACTCTCACTGTTGTCAACGACCAACACGGCCGTCCAACTTGGACACGTACCCTGGCTGAGTTTATGACCTACTTGACTGAAAATCAAAAAGCATTTGGCTACTACCACTTATCAAATGACTCCACTGAAGATACCACTTGGTATGACTTCGCTGTCGAGATTCTTAAAGACAGTGATGTTGAAGTGATTCCGGTAGACTCCAGCAAGTTTCCTGCAAAGGCCAAACGTCCCCTCAATTCAACCATGAGTTTGGCCAAAGCGAAGGCGACAGGTTTCGTCATTCCAACCTGGCAAGATGCCCTCAAAGAATTTTATAAACAAGAAGTAAGAAAATAAAAGATTACGACATACATAAAAAGCAAGAGAACTCAAGGTCTCTTGCTTTTTAGTATCTGATTATTTAATCACTTGTTGTGTCTTAGCATAGTTGGCTTCGACTGCTTCTTTTTCAGATTTCCACCAGTCTTGGTTGTCTGTGTACCACTTAATGGTCTCTTTGAGACCTGCTTCAAAATTAGTAAACTCTGGCTTCCACCCTAGTTCATCACGGAGCTTGCTAGCGTCGATAGCATAGCGAAGGTCGTGACCAGCTCGGTCCGTCACATGATCATAAGCATCAGCTGGTTGCCCCATCTCCTTGAGGATGAGTTCCAGCACTTCCTTATTGTTCTTTTCACCATCCGCACCAATTAAGTAAGTTTCACCAATTTGACCTTTGGTCAGAATCGTCCAAACACCTGAAGAATGGTCATTGGTATGAATCCAGTCACGGACGTTTTTACCTTCACCGTAGAGTTTTGGCTTGATTCCACTCAAAATATTGGTGATTTGGCGCGGAATGAACTTCTCGATATGCTGGTAAGGACCATAGTTGTTTGAACAGTTGGAAATAGTCGCTTTGACACCAAATGAGCGCACCCAAGCTTTGACAATCAGATCTGAAGCTGCTTTAGTTGATGAGTAAGGCGAGCTGGGATTGTACTTGGTTTCAGCCGTAAATTTCTCACCTGGACCTTCTCCATGACCTGGCAAATCTTCTCGCAGAGGTAGGTCACCATAGACTTCGTCAGTTGACACATGGTGGAAACGAAGGTCGTATTTACGAGCTGCTTCCAAAAGAGTGTAAGTCCCGATGAAATTGGTGTGGATAAAGGGACTCGGATCATTGAGCGAGTTGTCATTGTGACTTTCTGCCGCATAATGAACGATAGCATCCGCTTCAGCTGCCAGCTTGTCTACCAAGACTGCATCAGCAATATCTCCAACAACCAACTCAACACGATCACCTAAAATTTCTTCAATATTGGCACGATTCCCCGCATAAGTCAGTTTGTCCAGTACTGTCACATGAACATCTGGAAAGTTATTATAAACATAATGAACAAAGTTAGAACCGATAAATCCTGCTCCACCCGTCACGATGATATTTTTGTATTCAGTCATTTTTATTCCCTAATTTTTTTACAAATCTTCTTTTCTCAGAGGTTTTACATCCTTAAGCAGTGGATGATGTTTATCAGCTTCTGATACTTCTGCTGCTTCTAGGTTTTCCCACTCAATGCCCAAAGCTGGGTCTGCATAGTTGACAAAAGCATATTTAGGCTTGAGTTCAAGTGCCCAGTAGTCATTGACCAGATAGCTATAAGAAACTGTATCCGAGAGGACTTGGAAACCATTGGCTACGCCACGAGGGACAAAGATTCCCTTACTTGCATCAATCTCGGTCTGATAAACATTTCCAAAAGTCTCACCTTCACGTAGGTCAACCCAAGAACCCAGAACCTTGCCACCATCTGCTACTGAGATGTACTTATCCCAAGGTTCAGCATGGAGGCCTCGGAGAACATTTTTGCGAGAAAAGCTGACGTTGTTTTGCAGTTTTCCTTCAGCAAAGAAGCTTTCAGGAAAACCAAGTGGTAGCATCTTTTCTTTCTGAAAATTTTCCTTAAACCAGCCACGATTGTCACCATGAACCGGAATGTCAAACTCTAACAAACCTGGAATGGCATCAATCTTGTGCACTGCAAGTGTTTTGCCGAAAAAATTATCTGTCATCTAGATTTCTCCAATCAAACGAAGCAAGTATTGCCCGTATTCATTCTTCTTGAGAGGTTGCGCCAACTTCAGCACATCTTCGCGGCTGATATAACCCATTCGGTAGGCAATTTCTTCCAGGTTGGCAACCTGAACATTTTGCATCCTTTGAACCGTTTCGATATATTGGGAGGCCTCTAACAGGCTCTCATGCGTCCCTGTATCCAGCCAGGCAAAACCACGCCCCATAACTTCAACTGACAAATCCCCACGCTTCAAATAAGCATTGTTAACATCTGTGATTTCCAACTCGCCACGAGCACTTGGTTTGATCTGTTTAGCAATCTCCACAACGTCATTGTCATAGAAATAAAGACCTGTCACTGCATAGTTAGAGCGAGCATTCTCCGGTTTTTCTTCTATGGAAATAGCATTCATGTCTGTATCAAACTCGACCACACCAAAACGCTCTGGATCCTTCACTTGGTAGCCAAAAACAGTCGCACCCTTCTCTTTCTTGGCTGCCTTTTGAAGCATTTTGCTCAAACCAGGTCCATGATAGATATTGTCCCCCAAGATCAAAGCAACACTATCGTCACCGATAAATTCTTCACCAATAAGAAAAGCCTGAGCAAGTCCGTCGGGACTAGGCTGTTCCGCATAGGAAAGCTTGATCCCAAATTCGGAACCATCCAAGAGCAGGTCCTTAAAACGGGGTAAATCCTGTGGTGTTGAGATGATCAAAATGTCCTTAATCCCTGCCAACATCAAGGTTGACAAAGGATAGTAAATCATGGGTTTATCATAAACTGGCATCAGCTGTTTTGACGCAGCTCGAGTAAGTGGGTACAGTCGGGTACCTGAACCACCCGCAAGAATAATACCTTTCATAATAGGCTTCCTTTCTGGCTAATTACCTATCCTATATTATATTTCATTTTGTCCCAAATTCCCTAAGGAATTTACTTCAATTTGGATAAGGCAGCTTTTAAATAGGCTCCGTCTCGAAGAGCAGCTCCAACTTTCCTAGCTTGTTCTGAAAGTTCCTTGTAGTCTTGAAGTGTCAAATCATCTAGTACTTTTTGGAGGTCATGTAGAGAATCAACCGCTATACCACACTGCTTATCTAGCACAAAATGCGCAAGGGCAGACTCTCTCCAAACCACCAGAGGAAAGCCCGAAGCCAAATAAAGAGAAGCCTTGTGCGAGTTGTTAAAGCGTAGATAGTTTCCGTAAGAACCTTGGCAGGTTTCTGAGCTGTCTCCGTCCCATACCAAACCAAAACTACCTTCAAGAGCAGCTGGGAGGTCATCTGGCATAAAGGAACCAAAGTAGCTAGTGTTTTTCAATGCACGACTTTCATCGTAGCCCACCCCATACAAGTTATAGGCTGGTTGTTCTGGTAAATTATAAAGATAACCTGACTTTGCAGGGTTCAAATTTCCAGCTACGATAATAGGTTGGTTTTTTTGAGGAAGAGCTTGTACCTCAAAGTTAGGAATCAGATAGTCAAAAATCTCCAAGCTTACCATTTTATCAGACGGAAATCCTTGACCGGCTAAAACATTTTTCATGATATCATTATGAACGATAATCCCATCCACTGACGTTAGAGCTTTCTTCTCTTGAAAGTAATTTCTCACTTTATGACGAAATTTCACTTCTGAACCTGCTGCATGACGCAAGGTTTCAATATCATGGATCAACAGATAGAATTTAACTCCTCTTTTTTGCGCCTGCTTGATGAGTTGTGAAATGAAAAATGTATGGTGGATAATAGGGAACTGAATCACCAATTCATCTCCAGCTTCCAACTGATCAAACACAGACTTGGTCGCACGATATTTGTGTTGTTGAGCTTTAAAGAAATTCATCTTATACCAATTCTCAACCTTGAGCTCCAAGCCCTCATAACCCTCTGAGATTAGAATAGCTTCCACATCATTTCGTGCCTTACTCCCTGCATTCTTTTCGTGTGCATTATGCAGAAATGAATCTTTCAGATAATATTTCACCTTTTCTCCCCTTTATCCGTGATGTTCTTAGATACTCCCTAGTTCTTCTTCTACCACATCCAATGCACGTTCAACAGTCACGTGCATATCATAGTATTTATAATCTGCCAAGCGCCCACAGAAAATAACTCGCCCATTTTTCTCAGCTTCTGCTAGATACTGCTCATAAATTGCATTGTTTTTGGCATCATTGATTGGATAGTAAGGTTCATCTCCTCTTTTCCAATCTGCTGGATATTCACGAGTAATAACGGTCTTGGCTTGAGTCCCAAACTCAAAATGTTTGTGTTCGATGATTCGCGTATAGGGAATATCACGTTCAGTATAGTTGACTACAGCATTTCCTTGATAATTTTCTTGATCCAAAATCTCATGCTCAAAACGGAGACTACGATACTCTAGTTCACCAAACTTGTAGTCAAAGAACTGATCAATCATCCCTGTGAAGACAATCTTAGTTGCTGAAGCCTCCAAGTTCTCCCGATCAGTAAAGAAATCTGTATTAAGCTCTACTTCGATTCCTTCCAACAACTTTTCGATGATGACATTGTAACCACCAATCGGAATTCCTTGGTAACGGTCATTGAAATAATTGTTATCATAGGTCAATCGAACAGGTAAACGCTTGATGATAAAGGGTGGTAGTTCAGTAGCAGAACGCCCCCATTGCTTTTCGGTGTAGCCCTTGATTAGCTTTTCATAGACATCCATACCAATCAACTTAATGGCTTGTTCCTCTAAGTTTTTAGGCTCAACATCTTGCATGTGTGTCGTCTGCTCAGCAATCTTGTCCTTGACTTCTTGGGGTGTCTTTGTCCCCCACAAAGCATAGAAAGTGTTCATATTGAAAGGCAGATTGTAAAGATGTCCTTGATAGTTGGCAATAGGAGAATTGATATAATTGTTAAACTCCGCAAACTGATTGACATATTCCCATACCTTTTTATTAGATGTATGGAAGATATGAGCCCCATACTTGTGGACATTGATTCCTTCAACAGATTGGCAATAGATATTCCCACCAATATGTTCTCGTTTATCAATCACCTTCACCTTCTTGCCACGTTTGTTAGCTTCGTAGGCAAAGATTGCACCTGACAAGCCAGCACCGACAATCAAATAATCGTACATAAAATCTCCTTATTTCTTTAAAACACTTTTTAGTTCTTGAAAATCCAAGACACGTAAGAGCAAAACCAAGCCGCCATAGACTAGGGAGCCAAGGGCAGCATAAATCAAGACATTCACAACAGACGAGAAGTGCATGAAAGCTTGTGCAGAATACAGGGCGCCGTACATCAGTAGTGCTGCTAGAAGTATTTTTAGCATGGATGGTAGAATCTTGACCTCTTTTAGATACGAACGTGTAAAGTAGAGTTGAATCAGCCAGACCAAACCTTCAGTCGCAACAGATACAATTGAAGCTCCAATATAGCCCAGAGGCGGGATTAAGAGGAGATTCAAGCCCACACTAAAAACAGCTGGAATAGTTGTTGATAGCATAAATTCACGATTCTTATTGTGAGGAATCAAGATTTGAATTCCCATGATATTGGTCCAGCCAATAAAGAACATTCTAAAGGCCATGATGGCAATCGCATAGCGAGCATCTTGGAAGTCTTGCCCCAGGAAAAAATTAACAAAATCTTTGTTAACAATCAAAATCCCCGCAATCATCGGGAAGATAACTAAGTTATACACTAAGAAAGACATTTCATGTAACTTGTTAACCGCCTTTTGATTGCCTGATGAGAGGAGATTGGAGACCCGAGGCAACATAACACTACCAAGCGACGTTACCAAAGTCAACAAAATATTCAATAATTTCAAGGCTTGATCATAGATCCCGACATCCTTGGTCGAAGACAAGGCACCCAACATGGTGCGATCTAGCGTGATGTAGAGTGAAATGGCAATCTGTGGCAGAAACAAGAGAATGACTGGTTTAATATGCTCTTTGGCATAGGCTATATCCAAATGCGGCTTGCGAATGTGCTCCCGAGCAGGAAGCCACATACTCAACTGACCTAGTAGATCATAGGCAACCAAGAGGATGATATACAAGTACAAGTCGGATGGTTTCTTAACAAATAGGAATATCGAAACAACACCTAGAAGTTTGACCATTGTGTTACGAGCTGTGATTTTTTTGAAATCTTCTAACCCTTGAAAAAGCCAAGAAATATCAAAACCACGAGACAGCAAACTAAAGCCAAGTATATAAGCAATTGGATTGTTCATCGACGGCACAAGCAAGCAGACAACTATATAAAGCGTAACCGCTAAACAGGTTGAAAGGACTTGTAAACTGTAAATACCCCAGAAGGTCTTTTCGACTTCCTTACGATGGCCGGAAATTTCCTTTGTCCCATAATTGGCCACCCCAAGTGTCGCTAAGAGTATAAAGTAAGTTACTATTGAGTTGTAGTACCCATAGGAACCTAAGTCATTGGATGAGAAAACCCGAGTAATATAGGGTGTAGTAATGACTGGTAAAACGATTACTAACAGCTGATAAGAAAGATTATATAAATAATTTTTTAATACTTTCACAAGGAGTTCCTCGTTGTAGATTTCTTCGATTCAAATTCAATAACTGGCAAGGTTGCAAATAGAGTAAACATAAAAATATTATAAGACGGGCGAACCCAGAAGGCCTCAAACATACAGTTGACTGCTATTAAGGATAAGGCCGTCAATAGCAAATAATTCTTTTTGCGATAAAGTGACCAAGACCTAACTATGTATAACACGACCAATAAGAGAACTGGAATCATCCCATAGGTAAAGAGCATCTGAACGTAGGAAGAGTCTACATAGTCGTAGCTCAAAACGGATTCTGTACGCCCCCCATAACCGACAAATGATATGCCCCGAATCCCAAACCACTGCACTGCATATTTTTTTAGTGCCTCATGTCCTAGGTGTAATCTCATACTAAAAAAATTGTTTAGAGCCACATACATTGGATGAGACCAGGTAAATTTAGAAGAGAGATAAATCATTACTGAAGACGCTATACCAGCCGATAAAGGAAGTAAAGCAAAAAGCCGTCGCTGTTTATCATTTCGGAAATAAAAGTACAGAAAAATGAGCGCCATTACAGTAATAGAAGCGGCATTAAGCCTCGCATCGCAATATCGAATAATGAAATAAGCCAGACCAAATCCTAAGGCAGTCCGTAAAACAATGAATTTCTTTCTAAAGATATACGATATAGCTGTATATAGATAAAAACAGTGAGAAGCAAAATCAGTTGGATAAATAAAGCCAAATGAATTTCGAACAACGACTCCCGCAGATCGTGATTGGACAAATTGCAAGTTTGGAATAGCACCAATCACAGCCAAGAACACTATCAATACAATAAAAAACAAGGCTACAACAGAGTATATTTTAAGTACACTTTCCATCTCAGCCTTGTAAAGAAAGACAAGCAGAAACATATACATCAATGCATTAAGGTTCCCAGTCTTATAGTAAACCATGCCCCCAGCAAAAAGAAGAATTGGTGCAAAGATGAGATAGCTTATAGAGTAGTGATGAATATAAGCAAATCGCATAGCAAGTAACAGGACCGCAAAAAAAGGAACTACATTAGGAATATTAGGTAAAACAGGAGCTAACATAGACGTATTGATCATATCTATGGAGACAACCACTATTAAAACTGCTGCAATTAGCAATTTATCACGTTCTAACTTTAACATTTTCTTTTTCCTTTTCTTCTTTCATCCCTAACTCTTACTTAGGATTTTTTTAACTTTTTAAATTGATAATAGAGCCGCGGATACTTAGTAATTAAAACATAGAGGATCCTACGTTTCTTGCTAACTCTAGCATTCTTCAAGACAAGAGGCAAATAAGGCCTGGTTTTCTCCTGAAGTCTCTTGAATTCTACCGAATCCCCATCCTTAATCATCGTAAAGATAAGAAGACTTCCTGTAAAGAAGCGTGAAATGATAGCTTCTTGGAGTTCTGAACTCTCAGGATAGGTTGCATTCACAACCTCTTTTAAATGATCAATTGCTTCGTAAAACTCGTATTGTTTTGGCGTGAAAGCCGAGGCAGTAATGCTACCAGGTCTATGGTAATAATGGTAAATCGGAAGATGGTACAAGGCCACGGATTGGGCTTGGTTGAGATGCTCACTGATAACATAGAGGTCTTCGTAGATGCGCCCCTTGGGGAAGGGAGCTTTCTCAAGAAGTTCTTTCCGATAGAGTTTCCCACAAGCAGAGACCGTTACAAGGTCTCCATAAAGCATCTCAGTCAGAGCCTTTGCCTTGTCATAGACCTTAACTTGGTCTAAATCAAGCTGATCCAAGTGAAAATTTTGAAAACGATGATAGTGAGCTGTTGGCTCTACTTTGCCACTCACCATATCTGCTTGGGTACGACTTTGTAGCTCTGCTAGCAGTTCCAAGGCGCAGGGTTCCAGATAGTCGTCTGGATCTAGGAAAGTAATCCAGTCACCCTTGGCTTTCAAGACCCCATAGTTCCGAGCATCAGACAAGCCACCGTTGACCTTATGGTAGCTAGTCACCCAATCATATTGCTGGGCATACTGGTCACACAAGTGTCCTGAGCCATCACTCGAGCCGTCATCAATCAAGAGGACTTCCATATCCTTGTAAGTCTGATGTTCCAAACTCTCCATGGCATAATGAAGGTAGTCCTCCACATTATAAACAGGCACAATTACCGAAATCATATTTTCTTTTCTTTCTCTTACTTAGTTTTACAGTTTAAATCTCAAATGAACTTCTATCTGGAAGCAGTTGATCCATAGCCTTGATAAAGTCTGTCATCACCTGCTCCTCGTCTTGAATGTTAAATCCATCATTGATACACATAATTTGGTATTTGCCAGAATTTAGTATCTTCCAAAAATCTGGTCCGGCATTATCCAAAGAAAAGAGTCCTCCCAACTTAGGATTTCCGATAGCGTATTTACCACTGGCAATCTGCCAATACTTAAAGAGCCAAACATTGGTATCAGAAGGATTTCTAAAGCGACTAGCCGAGGTTCTTTCCAAGACAGCTTTTTCCTTTTCCCATACCAAGTTCATCGTTGATCTTAGTAGAGGATAGGGCAGATGACTCTCCCAGAAACCACAGATAAACTGACTATTTCTGTATAGTAGCGACTTAACGATACTTTTTAATCCCTGCTTTGGATCAAAGAATTGGCCATTCTTCAAAATTTCATTTCGACTGAAATAGCTAGTGACAATCTCCATGTCATTTATCTGAAAATTCCCCGTTCCATATCGCTCAGGAATAATCGGTGAAAGAGCCGTATTATATTTGGGTAAACCATCCTCTGAGAAAAAATCTGTCGGCTCAACTGGAGCTGTCAAATACATATCGTCATTAAAAAAAACAAAATGCTCTGAGAGACCAGGGATTCGATGGATGTTACTTTCGATAGGATTGGCAGAAAAAACTGGCAGGTAGTCATTACAGATAATCTCTGTATGATCTACCAACACCAATTTTTCACTATTTATATCTAACCAGCTTGGCTTTTGCTGGTCGGTCACGAGGTAGACCTTATTGACCCAAGGAGCAAATTTTTCAACTCCTCTAAACCAATATTTAAAGGTCCCCCATTCTCGGTAAGCCTTGACTGAATTCATACTCTGTTTAGAAGTATTAACCGAGCCATCATAGCTTGATTTTTTTTCTTGCCACACAGGATCATTCCCATCAACCCAAGTAACAACAAAATCTATTTTATTCATAACTAATCTTTTCTATCTGTTTTATACAACTCCGAAAAGTTCTTGATGTAACTCTCCAAAGAAAACAGCTCTTTTTGTCTCTGATATCCTACTCGCCCAAATTTTTCTCTTTTTTCAGAACTATCTAGTAAGAGAGAAATGGCATTAGAAAGTTCTTGAGGACGATTTGGTTTGACTAAGCAACCACTTTTGTCATCTACTACCATTTCAGCTATTCCCCCATTGTTATAACCAACAACTGGTTTTGAACAAGCCATGGCTTCTAGGACTACTGTAGGTAGGGAATCAGGTTTTATACTTGGTAAGACAAAGATATCAAACATATTATAAAGTTCAGAAGTCTTATCGTAGTAATCAATACGATGAATTTGTGACACAACAGATGAAGAAGCTATTCTCTTATCTAGTTCTTCTAAACGCCATTCTTCACCAGGAAAAACACCTCCAGCTAGGAAAGCCACCGCTTGCTCATTCTTTTCCAAAAGTGGCTCGACTGCTTCTATGAAATCATTTTGTCCTTTTATAGCATTGACCCGACCAATCATGCCAATCACAAGTGCATCTTGCGCAATGTCAAATTTTTCACGAATAGAAGACGCATCCATTGGATAATAGACAGCATTATCGACACCGTTATAAATCACTTCCACTTGGCTATCTTTGATAAAGGGAGACTGCTTGATATGATTAGCGACCGCTTGGGACACCGTCACAATCTTGTCTGCATATCGTCCCATGAGCATATTGATAAAGTCAGAAATAGCTTTGGGTTTGACGATAATCTCATGAACATGCCAAATCAAAGGCAGCTTGAGCTTGCGTTTCAAATAGATGCCCTCCAAAACAGCCGCTGTATTATTGTGAACCATATCTATACTGTGTTGTCGAGCATAGAGGGCGATTTGCTTAGCATAGAAATTATAAGAGCGAATATAGTCGGCAATGCCTTTAGGATTAAAGTATTTTCTACGTAAAATCGGATAATCCAACACGCTGACCTTAGCTCCAACTTGGCGCAAAGCCTCGACTAAAACACCATCATTTGGCAGGATGACGTGAGCTTCAAATTCTTTGGAATCCAACCCTTTAATCAATTCCAGTAAAACCTTATCTGCTCCATACATTTCTGCACCAGCATGCAAGTATAAAATCCGTTTCATTCCCTATCCTTTAAACACTTCTTCATAATCTGACACAATCTTTTCCCATGTGAAAGCTGAGAGGATTCTTTGGCTTGACTTGAAATCCAAGTCAGTTATTGCTACCTGATCAAATCCTTCTACTTCCTCAATGACACGTGCCAACTCATCTTTTTTCCAATAAATGGCCCCATCTTCACCAACTTCACGGTTAAAACCAACATCTAGCAACAAATTTAGTTTTGTGGATGCTAAAGCTTCCAGTAGAGAAGGGTTGGTTCCTCCAACCTCATGCCCATGGAAATAGGCAAAGGCATTTTCGCGAATGTACTTGAGTAACTCTTGGTCATAGACAGTCCCGACAAATTTGACCCTAGGATCTTTATCAAAACCAGTATCTTGTAACAACTGGTCGTAAAATTTATTCTGCTCCACATTTGTGATGAGAACAAAGTCCTTTTTGGACTTGGACTTGATAAATTCACGAATCATGGCTTCGTAGTTGTTTTCAGGAACGAATCGTCCCACTACTAGATAATAGCCATTTTCGCTAACTCCTTTTTCCTGATACCAGTTCCGAACTTTGGTATCTTCTGCCTTCAGGATTGAAGGGGCTGTATCTGTCCCATAGGCAATATAGGTGGTCTTTGGTTGATACTGCTTATAATCCTCTTGGATATATTGTTCGATATTTTTACTGTCACAGACCAGTAAATCTGCATGTTTGACCATGAGCTGCTCTGAAAATTTCCAGTACTTACGAACTGGCAGGCTCCACTTTGCTCGCAGCCATTCATGGCCATCAGGATTTACCAGCAAAGAGCCACCGATCGCACGAATTTTTTTCTTAAGTCCAGAAATAAAAGGACCGATGCGACAAGCTAGAATGTAAAAAATGGGAGCCTCGTCCTTGTTTTCCTTAGCCAATTCAATAGCCTTATTGACCGCTGCAATATCGTAAGCGATGGCGCGGGCCGGTCCGATATTGGGTACATCGATGTTGAAGCAAATGGCTCCATTGTG